>DASWCJ010000369.1:0-7500 GCA_036390155.1 Anaeromyxobacter sp. | reverse complement strand
GCGCGGCGAGCTCCACCTCGAAGGTGGCGCGGGGATCCACGACCACCTCGGCTCCCGCCGAGAGGGCGAGGCGCGACGCGGTCGAGGTGGACGTCGTAGGCTCGAGCGCGAACGCAGTCCGGACGAGTGGGGTCGCGGTCGGGGTCGCGGTCGTCGAAGGGCCCGACGGCTCGGCCGCTGCTGTCCCCGCCGTCGCGCCACGCTCGGGCGCCCCGCACGCAGCGAGCGCGGAGACGACCGCGAACGCGGCGACGGTGGACCGGATGCGAGACATGGAGCCCCCTCGGATTCGCTCTCTCGGCGGACCCCGCATCTTCCCAAACGGTGGCGGGGGGATGGAAGGGGAAACGGGCGGGGCGGCGGCGCGGCTGCAGACCTTTCGCGGTCGCGCCCCCTGCAGCGCAACGCGTTCGTCGTGCGCTCGGCTGCCCGGCCGGATGTAGTGCGGAGCGCAAGGCGCATGCACAACCGCCCGGATGTCGAGCGCCTTTCGCCCGGCCGCGCGCGAAGATGGCGACGAGCGCCTCTCGCCTCGCGCGGTGCGCCCCCGCCCGCCTGCCTCCTCGCTCAGGTTCCTCACAGACCTGTCCGGCACGGTGGGCGCATGGAGGTTCCCCTCCCTCACATGTGTTGCAGTTAGCAGGAAGGTCCGGAGGAGAGGTCGATGTCGCGCACCGCAGAAGAGGCTCCGAACCACCACCGGCCGCGTCGAGGCGCGTGGGCCGCCTCCATCGCCGTCCTGGGGCTGCTCCTGTTCACCTGGCCCCTGCTCCGGACGCCGCTCCTCGGGATCGGCCCCTCGTACGCCCATCTGCTCGGAGCTTGGACCCTGATCGTCGTGGCGCTCGCGCTCCTCTCCCGTGCGATCGGGCGGGGCGCGAGGGAGCGAGACGATCATGCGTGACCTCGCCATCGCCGCGGTGGTGGTCACGGCCTACGCCGCGTTGCTCGTCGGTGCGGCCGAGTGGGCAGAGCGCCGCGAGGCGCGGCAGCGCTCCGTGGCGGCGAACCGCTGGGTCTACTCCCTCGCGCTCGGCGTCTACGCGACCACCTGGACGTTCTACGGCAGCGTCGGGTTCGCGGCCCGCAACGGGCTGCTCTTCCTCACCGTGTACCTCGGGCCCACGCTCTGCGCCGCGGGGTGGTGGTGGATCGTCCGGAAGCTCGTCCGGATGAAGAACGCGCATCGGGTCACGAGCCTGCCGGACGTCCTCGCCCTGCGCTACGGGAAGTCCCAGACCGTCGCGCTCCTCGCGACGGGGATCCTGGTCGTCGGGCTCATCCCGTACATCGCGCTCCAGCTGAAGACGATGATCGTGACGCTCGGGCTCGTCGCCAACGGGAACCGCTTCGCGTACCCCGCGTCGGGCCGGCAGCTCGGCCCGCCGCTCATCGCGTTCCTGCTCCTGTTCACCATCGCCTTCGGCTTGCGGCGCATCCGGCCCACGGAGCGTCACCCGGGCATGATGTTCGCGCTCGCGATCGAGTCGGTGGTGAAGCTCGTCGCCTTCGTCGCCGCCGGCGCCTTCGTGGTCTGGGGCCTGTTCGACGGGCCGGCGGACGTCTTCCGCTCCGCGGCGGTGCCCTCGGTGAGCGCGCCGGCGCTCCTCGGCAGCCACGGCATGGGCACCTGGCTCGCACATCTCCTGCTCTCCGGCCTCGCGGTGCTGCTCCTCCCGCGACAGTTCCACGTCGCGGTGGTCGAGAACGCCGAGGAGGACCATGTCCGCACGGCGATGTGGTTCTTCCCCGCGTACCTCCTCGTCATCAACGTCTTCGTCCTGCCGGTGGCGCTCGGCGCGCTGGCGCTCCGGGGGTCCGGGAACGCCGCGGACACCTTCGTGCTCTCCCTGCCGCTCGAGGCCGGCGTGCCGCTCCTCTCCTGGCTCGTCTTCCTCGGCGGCTTCTCCGCCGGGACCGGGATGGTGGTCGTCGAGACGACCGCGCTCGCGACGATGCTCTCGCACCACGTCGTCATCCCGGCGGCCGACACCTTCCGGCCCCTCGGTGCCCTCCGGCGCCACGTGCGGGCGATCCGGTGGGTCGCCGCGGCGGCGCTCCTGCTCGCGGCGTTCGCGTACGAGCGAGGGTTCGGCGAGGGCTACGACCTCGCGTCCATTGGACTCATCTCCTTCGCGGCCGTCCTCCAGCTCGCGCCGGCGCTCCTCGGTGGGCTCTTCTGGACGGGCGCGAGCCGCACGGGCGCGCTCGCGGGCATGGGAGCGGGATTCGGGATGTGGGTCTACACGCTGGTCGTGCCGGTGCTGGCCCGCACGGGGTGGATGCCGGCGTCGCTGCTCACCGAAGGTCCGTTCGGGATCGGGGCGCTCGCCCCCGAGGGGCTCTTCGACCTCCACGCCGATCCCGTCAGCCACGCCGTCCTCTGGACGCTCATCGTGAACGTCGGCGCCTTCGTGATCGGCTCGCTGCTCTCGCCGTCGCGCCGCCCGGAGCAAGCGCGCGCGGACCGGCTGCTCGACCTCCTCGCGCACGCGCCCGCCGAGGCCGTGCCGGCGACCTCGGTGCAGCGGAGCCTTGGGGCGAAGCGCGCGCAAACGGTCGCGCTGTTCGAGACGTACCACTCCCACGACGAGGCGGTCGTGCTCACGGACGCCTCGCTCGCCGCCATCGGGGGAGGGTCGGGGGAGGACCTGAGGACGCTCGAGGTCGCGGCGTTCGAGGCGGAGGTCGAGCGCAACCTCGCCGGCTCGATCGGGGCCGCCGCGGCACACGCCGCGGTCCGGCGCGCAGGCCTCGTATCCCACGAAGAGGCGCGCGCGATCTCGGTGGCCTACGGCGAGCTCCTGGCCGGCCTCCACCTGTCGCCGGAGGAGCTCCTCCGCAAGCTCGACTACCACCGCGAGCGCGAGCGCCTCCTCGCCCGCGATGCGGCCGACCAGCAGTTCCTCGCCGGGGTGAGCAGCCTGCTCGCGAGCTCCCTCGAGCTCGACGCCACCGCGCGGAACGCCGTGCGGCTTCCGGTGCCGCACCTCGCGACCGCGGCGTTGCTGGTCCTGCGCGAGAGCGGCGCTCCGCGGACGTGGTTCTGCCACGTCGATCCGGAGCGCGAGCGCGCCGGCCGCGAGGCCCTGGAGGGAAAGCCGCTCCAGGAGCCCGGCTCCGTCGCGCGGGCGCTCCGCACCGGACGCGTGGCGACGTGCCAGCCTGCGGATCCGGCCTGGCCGGCGGCGATCCGGGACGCGGACCTGCTGGAGGTGACGCTACCGCTCGCAGGCGTCGGGGAGCCGCTCGGGACGCTGACGCTGCTCGCGCCCGCCGAGTCCCGGCTCGCATCGCCGGAGGGGCTCGCCCTGTCGGAGGAGCTCGGGCGGCGCCTCGCCATCGCGATCGACAACGCGCGGCTCTATGCGTCGGCGGAGGCGGCGATCCAGGCCCGCGACGACTTCCTCGCGATCGCCTCGCACGAGCTCAAGACGCCGCTCACGCCGCTCCGGCTCCAGATCCAGACCCTGGAGCGGCTCGTCCGCAGGGGCGAGCTCGACGCGCTGCCACCGGAGAAGCTCTCGAAGCTCGTCGGGGGCGCGGACGGGCAGATCGTCCGGATCATCGGGCTCATCGACAAGCTGCTCGACCTGACCCGTATCCGCGCGAAGCGCTTCCGCCTCGACGTCGGTCCGATGGACCTCGCAGCCACCGTCCGGGCGGTGATCGAGCAGCACGCGGCCCAGATCCGCGACGCCGGCTGCCAGGTGACCGTCGAGGCCTCGACGCCGATCCTCGGGAGCTGGGACCGGCTCCGGGTGGAGCAGGTCGTCGCGAACCTCGTCACGAACGCCGCGAAGTACGCGCCCGGATCGCGCGTCGCCGTCCGGGTGGAGGGGGACGCGGGCTGCGCGCGGCTCGAGGTGCACGACGAAGGGCCCGGGATCCCGACCGCCGCGCAGCAGCGGCTCTTCCAGCCGTTCGAGCGCGTCCGGACGTCGGAGGCGAGCGGCCTCGGCCTCGGGCTCTTCATCGTGCGCCAGATCGTCGAGGCGCACGGGGGACAGGTGACGCTGAAGAGCGAGCCCGGGCACGGGACGTCGTTCGTGGTCGAGCTGCCCCGTCAAACGCCCGCGCGTGCGTAGGTAGATCGACCGCTGACTCAGCGAGCAGGCTGAGGGACGATGCGGAGGTACGGTTTCGGCGCCCTCCAGCCGCCGGGGTATTGCTTCCGGGCCTCGTCGTCGGTCACCGACCCCGAGATGATGACCTCCCCGCCCATCCGCCAGTTCGCCGGGGTCGAGATCCGGTGACGTGCGGTGAGCTGGATCGAGTCGAGCGCCCGGAGGACCTCGTCGAAGTTCCGGCCCGTCGTCATCGGGTACATCAGGATGAGCTTGATCCTCTTGTCCGGGCCGACGACGAAGACGGAACGGATCGTCTGGTTCTGCGCGGCGCTGCGAGACTTCGGATCACCGCCGGCGTCGGCGGGGAGCATGTCGTACAGCTTCGAGACCTTCAGGTCCGGGTCGCCGATGATCGGGTAGTTGGGCGCGGCGCCCTGGGTCTCCTCGATGTCCTTCGCCCAGCGCGCGTGGTCGGCCACCGCGTCGGCGCTGAGCCCGATGATCTTCGTGTCGCGCGCGTCGAACTCGGGCTTCATGCGCGCCATGTAGCCGAGCTCGGTCGTGCACACCGGCGTGAAGTCCTTCGGGTGCGAGAAGAGGATCGCCCAGTGGTTCCCGACCCAGTCGTGGAAGTCGATCGGCCCCTCGGTCGTCTGGGCCGTGAAGTTCGGTGCTTCGTCGCCGATTCGCAAAGCCATGCGGTCCTCGAATGCGCAGCCGCCCGTCCTGCGCGTCGCGCGTCTCCCCTAGTCGTTAGGTGCACAGGCCGCGAGACGCACGCGACGGGCGTCCGGGCGGGTCTTCGCGACGTCGATCCCCGGGACGGCGGCGCGGCGGCCGGCGCCCCGTCCTCGCTGAAGACGAGGGACCGAGCGACGGGGACGTCGCGGCGCGCGCCGTCACTCGCCCACGGCGTCGCGGGCCCAGGGGACCGCCACGAGGCGCTCGTACGGGATCGGGTCGCCTGTCTTCTCGCTCGTGCCGTACCGCCCCTCCGAGAGCTTCACGAGCGCGCGTTCCACCTCGGCGAGGAGGGCCTGCTCGCGCCGCTCCAGCTCCGTGCGCCGCGCCCGCTCGGTCTCGCGTTGCGCCGCCTCCTCGAGCTCGATCTCCTGATCGGGCTGCGTCCCGCTCGGCGCGGGCGACGAGAGCACCCTCAGGAGGCGGTTCCGCTCGTCCTCGAGCCTGCGGCGCAACTCCCCCAGCTGACCCGACGTCAAGGTGCTCGCCATCTCATCTCCTCTCTCCCAGCCGTCACACGCCGGCGAACCACTCGTAACCCCGGTCCTCCCAGTAGCCGCCGGTTCGCTCCGGGAGGAAGTTCACGTAGAGCAGGTACTTCACCATCTTGTAGCCGAGCTTCACCGCCGAGTAGAGGCGCGCCGGCGCCCCGTGCTCGCGGAGCAGCGCCTCTCCGTTCATTCCGTAGGCGACGATCGTCTGCGGGTGAAGCACGCTCTCGAGGTCCCAGGACGAGAAGTAGCCGGACTCGAAGGACCCGAACTCCACGTAGCGCGCACGCGGGTCGGCGCCGACCACGCGCGCGATCTCGGAGAGGCGGACGCCCTGCCAGGACGCGACGGCGGTCCAGCCCTCGACGCAGTGATGGCGAACGCGCAGCGCCGTCCGTGGAAGTTGGTGCAGCTGGTCGAGCGAGAGCGCCTGCGGACGCCGAACGAGCCCCCCGACCGCCAGCGCCCATCCAGCGGGCGCCGACGGGTAGACCGGTCCGATCTTGTACTTCGGGAACGCCGCGGGGTCGGTCTGGTCCTCGGGGCCGAGCTCGGGCGCAAGCCGGTTCGGGTCGAACAGGGCGCGCTGGAAGCGCTCGTTCGCGCGCTCCATCGCCCCGAGGAACCCGGCGTGCGGCCGGCGGCTGTCGCAGGCGATGCCTGCCCCACCGGCGAGGAGGGCGGCGCGCAGCCCACCCGCCAGAAACGCTCGCCGCGTCGACCCGCTCACGGCCGCGCCTCCGGACGAACGTCGCCGAGGGTCATGTCGACGATTGATCGCGGGTGCCTGAGCACCTGGACGACGTGCACGACCACGAACAGGCCGAGCGCGACCAGGACGAGGAGGTGAATGGCGCGTGCGAAATCGTAGCCGCCGAGGAACGCGGTGAGGCGCGGCAGCTGCACCGGCTTGTACAGCGCGAGCCCGGAGAGCACGAGGAGCGGCGCGAGCCCGAGCACGCCCGTGTAGGAGAGCCGCTGCATCCCGTTGTACAGGCCGACGGAGGGAGGAGCCTGCTTGCGGAGCCGGAGATCGTGGAGCGTGGTCTCCCACGCGTTGCGGGCGTCCCGCGGCGGCCAGAAGAGGCGGCGGCGCCACTCGCCGCTCGCGAAGAAGTAAACGCCGTAGACGAGGGCGTTCGCGGTGAAGAGCCACGCGAACGCGAAGTGCCAGTGGCGGGCCCCGGCGAGCCAGCCCCCGACCGTGAGGAAGGAGGGAGGCGAGCTGCCCTGCAGCGGATACCACCCGTACGGCGCTCCTTGGGCGCCGAGGAATGGGTAGGCGACCAGGATCCGGAGCCCGCTCCCGGCCATGATCGTGAGGAGGACCACGTTGGCCCAGTGGGTGGCCCGGATCGGCCAGGGCTGCGCGGGGCGCTTCGGGCTCGAGGACCGGCGGAGCACGGCAAGGCGAAGCATGGCCATTGCGCGAGCGATCCTCGACCCCGAGGGGACCCCGCTCGTCCCCGACGCCCTCGGCCGAGCGCATGGACGCAGGGAAGGGGGAGAGGCGGCCGCCGACCGGTCGCCTCAGGAGGCACCGCGCGGCCGGTGCGGCGCCGGGCACGAGCGATACCCGTGCTTCTCGTCCCACTGCTGGTGGTAGTCCTCGGCGATCCAGAAGGGCCCGATGGGCGCGATCGCCGTGGTGATGCGGTCCGGGAGCTTCGCCTGCTCGGCGTCGCGCGAAGCGATCGCCGCCGCCTGCTGCTCCGGGCCGAAGGTGAAGATGGCCGAGCGGTACTGAGGGCCGCGATCGGGACCCTGGCGATCGGCCGTGGTCGGATCGTGCGTCTCCCAGAAGACCTTCAGCAGGTCGGCGTAGCTCACCTTCGCAGGATCGAACTCGACCAGGACCGCCTCGGCGTGGCCGGTGCGATGGGCGCTAACCCGCTCGTACGTAGGGGCTTGTTCGGACCCGCCCGTGTAGCCGACCGCGGTCGCGATCACGCCCGGTACCCGCCGGAATCGTTCCTCGACGCCCCAGAAGCAGCCCTGGGCGAAGCTCGCGAGCTGGTGGCCGGCGGAGGTCGCGAGCGGCGTCCCGCCTCCGACGTTGCCGGGGCGCTTGCCGACGCTCGGATTTCCGATCGCCTCCCGGCCCGGGTGCCCGTCCTCGACACCGCGGGACGCAGCGAGCCTCACGACCGCAGCGCCGAGTGCGAGCGCGCCGACGAGGAGGGCGGCCTTCATGGCGC
>DASWCJ010000368.1:0-12879 GCA_036390155.1 Anaeromyxobacter sp. | reverse complement strand
TCCGTCTTCCACCGCCGCCAGCCCGACCTGCGCCCCGGCTTCTTCGTCCGCTCGCCCATGGCTCGCCTCCGGCGGCCGAGCCTGCCCGAAGCGGCCTACGCGCGCGCGGGGGGACCGGGGTGCGGTCCAGCGGACGGACACGCGCGCGAGGACCACCTGGAGCAGCGTCCCGGCGAGTCTTCCAAGCTCCATCTCGCTGAAGATGGTCTGGGACGCCTTGGCCACCGCGAGCAGGTCGAGGTCTTCGCTCGCGGCGACGAACGTGGCGGCTGGGGAGGGCGTCCGGATGTCGAGGAGGCGCGGGGCGCATCCGGCCCTGCCATGAAGTGGCGGATCACGGCCGCCGGCATCGTGTTCGCGAACAGGCGCGCGCCGAGGAGGCCGCGGACCGGGTGCAGCAGGGGGTTCAGCGGGCGCCGCAGGAAGGTCGCGGCGAGGACGAGCGCGACGAGCCCGCGCGGCCGCTCCGCCGCGAGCCGGACCGCGAGCGGGCCCGAGAAGGACTCCGCGAGGAGGACGAAGCGCCGACGAGGCAGGCGCGGGCGCAGCAGCGCGACGAGGTCGTCGTAGCCGAGCGCCCGATCCGGCGGGAAGGAGACCGGCTCGGCGTCGAGATCCCGAGGGCCGGCGGCGAGGAGCGGCGCGAAGAGCCGCCCGCTCCCGTCGAGGCCCGGGAGCAGCAGGCCCTGGAGCCGCTTCCTGCTAGCCGTAGCCCTTCGCCTTCAGGTTCTTCTCGATGCGCGCCGCGACCGAGCCCACCTCGGAGGTGAAGGGCTGGCCGGTGAGCCGCTCGAACGCCTCGATGTACTTGCGCGCGAGCATCACGCGCACCTCGTCGGTGAGCGGCGGCGGCGTGCCGTGGCCGGAGAACCCGTGCTCGTTGATGAGCCACTGCCGGATGTTCTCCTTGTCGAGCATCTCCTGCTCGGCGCCCTTCGCGAACCGCTCCTCGTAGCCGTTCGCGACCCAGTACCGGGAGGAGTCGGGCGTGTGGATCTCGTCGATCACGACGAGCTTGGAGCCGTCCTCCTCCGCGACGATCCCCATCTCGTACTTCGTGTCGACGAGGATGAGCCCCTGCTTCCGGGCCCACTCCTGGCCGCGCGCGAAGAGGCGGTGCGCGACCGCGGTCGCCTCGCGCCAGATCTCGGGCGCGACGAGCTTCTTCGCGAGGATCTCCTGCTCGCTGATGGGCTCGTCGTGCTTGCCGTATTCGGCCTTGGTGGACGGCGTGATGACCGCCTTCTCGAAGGCCTGGTCCTTCCGGAGCCCCTTCGGCCAGTCGATCCCGTACGCGCCCGCCTTGCCGGCCTGGTAGTCGCGCCAGAGCGAGCCGGTGATGTAGCCGCGGATCACGATCTCGATCGGCAGCGCCTTCGCCCGCTTCACCACCATCACCGACGGATCCGGGACCTCCACGAGGTGCGTCGGCGCGATGTCCTTCACCTTCTCGAACCAGAAGGCGGTGAGCCGGGAGAGCACCTCGCCCTTGAACGGGATGGTCCCGAGAACGTGGTCGAAGGCGGAGACGCGGTCGGTCGTGATCATCACGATCCGGTCTCCGCGCGAGTAGTTGTCGCGCACCTTCCCGCGGTACAGGTCGCCGAGGCCCTTCAGGTCGAGCTGCCGGAGGGTGTGCGGGAGCTGCGCGTGCAGCTTCTCGTCGGGGATCATGGCGGGCGATGTTATACGGAACGGCGCGCGTCGGGGCACTCCGGATCGAACGCGCTCCGTCCCACGTCCATGGACCTTCGGAACGTCCTCCTCGTCCTCGACCGCCCGCAGAGCGCGGACAACCTCGGCGCCGTCGCCCGGGTGATGAAGAACTTCGGCCTGGGCAGGCTAGCCGTGGTGGCGCCCCCCTCCTGGGCGGGGCCCCCGCGGAGCGGCGGGCCGGGGACCGCGCGGGAGGACGTCCTGCGGCGGGCGCGGCGGCTCGCGCGCAAGGCGGGCGACGTGCTCGACGCGGCGGGCGTCCACGCCGACCTGCGCGCGGCGCTGCGGGGCGTGACCTGGGCGTGCGGGACGAGCTCGCGGTCCGTCGAGGGTCGGCCCAGCCTCTCGCCGGAGGAGCTCGGACGGGAGCTCGCGCGCCGGAGCCAGGCGGGCCCGGTCGCAGTGGTCTTCGGGCAGGAGCGGCGGGGGCTCTCCGACGCCGAGCTCTCGCTGTGCCAGGCGGTGTGCGCGATCCCGACCGCGCCCGCCTACGACTCGATGAACCTCGCGCAGGCGGCGGCGGTGATCGCCTGGGAGGTCGCCCGCGCGGGCGGCGCGGCGGTCGCGCTCGCCCCCGGACTTGCGGCGCCAGCGGAGCCCGCGCGCCACGAGACGATGGAGGCGCTCTGGGAGCGGCTCCGGGCGGTGCTCGGCCAGGCGGGGTACCTGAACCCGCAGAACCCCGACCACATCCTGGCGGAGCTCCGGCGGCTCCTCACGCGCGCCGAGCCCACGCAGCGCGAGGCGGAGCTTTGCGTCGCGGCGGTGCGCGCGCTGGAGCGGGCGCTGCGGGAGCGGTGAGCGGCGGCTGGGCTCGGCCGACTCCACCGAGACCCGGACGTGGCACGCGGTGCCGAAGCCCTCACGTCCCCGCGATGTGCGGACGTACCCCGCTCCGACTCGCGCCCGACGGCGCGAGTCGTCGGTGCTAACGAGTCGTCGGTGCTAAGCGGCCACGACCGCGGCGCCCTGGTTCTTCTTCCGAGACTTCTTCCAGGCCTCGTGGTGCTCCTGGCAGAGGCCGTGCGCGACGACCTTCTTCTTGCACTCCGGCTTGGCGCAGGTGTCGTAACGGCCCGGGCGCCCCTCGAGCTCGCCGCGCCGCCACTTCTTGTAGTGGAAGAAGCAGAGCCCCTTCGCGCGGTAGGCGCGCTTGCAGCCGGGGGCGGTGCAGGTCTTCTTCCCGGCGGCCTTCGCCGCCGGGGCCTTCGTCTTCGTCTTCTTCGTCTCGGCCATGGAGCGCGCTAGATAGCAGGGCGCTTTTCGGCGGTCAATCGCCGAGGGCGGCTCGGGCGTGCGCGCGGGCCGCCTCCGCGGCCGGCACCTCGGAAAGGGAGACCTTGACCGACTGCTCGGGGCCCCGATCCCGGCGGAGCCGCACCTCCACCGACCGGCCCACGCCCGCCGTCGAGACGTACCAGCGGAGCCGGGACGGGGTGCGGATGTCGTGCCCCTCGAACCGGGTGATGATGTCGCCGACCTTGACCCCGGCCGTCGCCGCCGGGCCGCCCGTCGTGACCTCGGTCACGACGACGCCGGCCGGCGGGTCTGCCGGGGTGGGGTCGCGCACCGCGATCCCGAGCCAGCTGCGGACCACGCGGCCGCGCTCGCGGAGCTGGGAGATGACCTCCTTCGCCATGTTGATCGGGATGGCGAAGCCGATCCCCTGTCCCGTCGCGTTCACGGCAGTGGCGATGCCGATCACCTCGCCGTGGAGGTTCAGGAGCGGCCCGCCCGAGTTCCCGGGGTTGATCGACGCGTCCGTCTGGATGAAGTCGTAGGTGCCGGGGCGGCCCACCGGCGAGATGTCGGCGCGCCCCGTGTGGCTCACGATGCCGAGCGTCACGGAGTGGTCGAGGCCGAACGGGCTGCCGATCACGAGCACCCACTCGGCGATCGTGATCCGGTCCGAGTCGCCGAGCGGGATGGACGCGAGCGGCTGGTCTGTGTGGACCTTGAGGAGCGCGATGTCGCTCTCCGCGTCGGCGCCCACGATCTTCGCGGGGAGGCGCCGGCCCTTCCCGAGCTCCACCTCGACCGTGGCGGAGCCCTCCACCACGTGGGCGTTCGTCACGACCCATCCGTCGCGGTGGACGACGAACCCGGAGCCGATCCCCTTCCGCTGCCCCGAGTCGAGCTTGTCGAGGAGGTCGGAGAGCCCCTCGTCCTTCACGCCGGCGGGGGCGGGCGCGGTGGTGATGACGCCGACGACCGCGGGAAGCGCTCCCTCGGCGAGGTGCGAGAGGTCCGGGAGGGAGACGCTGGGGGAGCTCGGGGCGGCCCCGTCCGAGAAGATCGGCGGCCGGTGTCGCGTCGTCGCATCGGGACCGGCGAGGGTCAGCGTCGCCGCGATGAGGACACCCCACCCCGCCATGTCCACCTCCGCTCCCGCGCGGCGGGAGTTCCCGCACAAGGTGGGGGCCGCGCGCAGGCGCGCGCAATCCGGCCGCTCGTCTAGGTCGCGGCGCGGGAGGGGCTACGGGATGAAGCGGGTGCGCGGAAGAGCCGGGGTAGGGGCTCGCGGGGCTACGGGCGCCCGTCGAGCCGCTCGGAGAGGATGCGGTCGACCGCCTTGCGATCGGAGTCGGTGTGACCCTCGGTCGGGCGCTGCCCGGGCGCGGGCTTCTGGCGCGCCTGCGGCTTCGGCGCCGCGCGCCCGCCGGCGAGCTCCGCCCAGCCGCGCTCGGCGAACGCCACGCCATCCGGCGCCGCGTGCCAGCGATCGGCGAGGGTCCGGCCCCGCAGCGGTACGAAGCTCCACACGGCCCAGAGCGCGGCGGCCGCGAACGCGACCTTGAGCGCGAGGCGGATCATGGGGGAGAGGCTGCCACGAGCCGGCGGGCGGGGCGAGTTTCCGGCCCTCCGGGGCCGCCCCGGGGATCGGCGGGTCACGCGAGCCACGGCGCCAGGTCCTCCGCGCGCTCCGCGAACGTCGTCGCCCCCGCCCGGGCGAGCTCGGCGCGCGAGGAGAGCCCCCAGGTGACGGCCACCGCCCGGACGCCGGCGGCGGCCGCGGTCTCGAGGTCGTGGCGGCTGTCGCCGACGAGGACGGTCTCGGCGGGCGAGGCGCCGGTCCGGACCATGAGCTCGCGCAGGCCGGTGGGATCCGGCTTGCGCGGCGCCTCGTCTCCCCCGACCACCGCGGTGAAGCGGGGGAGGAGCCCGAGCCCGTCGAGGATCTTCCGCGCCATCGCCCCGGGCTTGTTGGTGAGCACCGCGAGCGTGCGCCCCGCCCCCGCGAGCAGGGCGGGGATGCCGGGGTACGGCCGCGTCCGGTCGAGGCAGTGCACGGCGTAGTGCGCCCGCCAGGCGGCGAGGGCGGGCTCGAGCAGCTCGTCTCGCGGCGCGATCGCGCGGGCGACGAGGAGCCGCGCCCCCTCGCCCACGAACGACCGGACCTCCTCCCGCGTGCGCGGCGGCAGCCCGAGCGACGCGAGCGCGTGGCTCACCGACGCGTGCAGGTCGTCCACCGAGTCGACGAGCGTGCCGTCGAGGTCGAGCACCGCGAGCCGCGGCACCGTCACTCCGCGAGGATCTGGAACTCGACCCGGCGGTTCTTCGCGCGGCCCGTGGCGGTCGCGTTGGACGCGACCGGCCGCTCGAACCCGTAGCCCTCGGACTCGAGCCGCTGCGCCGGGATCTTGCCCTTCTCGACGAGGTAGCGGACGACCGAGCGCGCCCGGCGCTGCGAGAGGTCCTTGTTGTACCCCGCGCCGCCCACGTTGTCGGTGTGCCCCTCGACCCGGATCTTCTTGAGCTCCGCGTGCTGGCGGAGGAGGTCCGCGACCTGGTTCAGGATCTTGAACGACTCCGGCTTGATGGTGTCCATCGCCGTGTCGAAGTGGATCGCGTCCTTGAGGGTGAGGCGCTCGGTCTCGATCTGGACGAGCGGCTCGTCCTCCTTGAGCGGGCAGCCGTCGTTCTCGACCGGGCCGGGCTGGTCCGGGCACTTGTCGTCGAGGTCGGGCACGCCGTCGCCGTCGCGGTCCGGGCAGCCCTCGAGCTCGGCCGGGCCCGGGTTGCGGGGGCAGCGGTCCTTCGCGTTCGGCACGCCGTCCTTGTCCCAGTCCTCGTCGGGCGGCAGCGATGCGGGGGTCCAGCGGACGCCGAAGAAGATGCGCCAGTCCTCGCCGCCGTAGCCGGTCTGGCCGAGGCCGGACCCGCCGCCGAGGTCGAAGGCGAGGTCCTTCCACGCGAACCAGCGGAGCCCCGCGCGCCAGGAGAGCGGCGCCTTGTAGCGGTCCCCCGTCCCGGCGTAGCCGCGCGGCCAGCCGCCCTGGAGGTCGGCGATGGCGCGCCAGCGGTCGATGCGCCAGAGCTTCGGGAGATCCACGCTCACGCCAGCGCCGTACCCGACGCCGTCGTGCACGACGAGCTGGGCGTACTGGCCCTCGCTGCGAAAGTCGTAGCCGAGCTGGGCGTCGAGCCGCACGCGCCCGAGCGTCCGGGTGGCGATCACGGACGGGACCGCCGCGAAGCCGTCGGAGTAGAACGCCTTCGCGTTGCCGGTCGGGAGCCGCAGGTCGAGCATCGCGGCGAGGCCGATCGGGAAGCGCTTCTCCGTGAGCACCGGGATCTTCGCGCCGAGGCGGAGGTCGCCGAGCGCCGCCGAGGCGATCGGGTCGACGAGCGGGCCGGTGACGCCCTGCTGCTCGAGGAGCGAGAGGTCGGACTGCTGCCAGAGCGCGACCGGGACCTCGGCCGCGATCTCCATCCAGCCGAACGAGTACCCGCCGAGGAGGTGGAGCGAGAGCCGCTTCGAGAGGACCTGGTCCGTCTCGCCGCCGAGCTGGAGGGAGAGGAGGCCCGAGCTGAGGTCTACGATCGCGCCGAGGCTCCAGGTCTTCGCGTCTGCGGCGCCCGCGGTCTCGGTGGTGAACGCCGGATCGAGCGAGAGGGCGAGCCTCGACGGGTCCGGGTCGAACCTGCGCTTCGTCGGATCCTCCGCGCGCGCGACGGATCCGGTGAGCGCAATGGCCAGCAGGCCGGCGAGCAGGCGCCTCGTCATGACGCGACTCTAGGCGAACCACGCGCGGACGCAAGGACGCGGACGAGCGCGTCGTGCACCGCCGGGTCGGTCTGGACGCCGCGGAGCCGCTCCAGGATCGCCGCGGCCTGCCCCGTGGTCACGGGCTCCTGGTACGGGCGGCGCGAGGTGCAGGCGTCGTAGGTGTCCGCGACGTTCACGATCCGCGCGATGAGCGGGATCGCCTCGCCGGCGAGGGCGTCCGGGTAGCCGCCCCCGTCCCAGCGCTCGTGGTGGCCCCGGATCGCGGGCACCGCCCCCGCGAGGAACTCGACCCCGGCGACGATCTCCGCGCCGATCCTCGGGTGGGCGCGCACGAGCACCATCTCCTCGGGAACGAGCACGCCCGCCTTCGCGAGGATCGCGTCGGGGATCCCGATCTTCCCGATGTCGTGCAGGATCCCGGCGTACTCCAGCGCCTGGAGCGCGTCCGGCGCGAGGCCGAGCTCCCGGCCGATCTCGACCGCGAGGGCGGAGACGCGGGCGGCGTGACCGTGGGTGTACGGATCCTTCGCGTCGACCGCCGCGGCGAGGCTGCGGATCGTGTCGAGGTACCCGCGCTCCAGGGCCGCGATGAGCTGGCGGTTCTCCGCGTCGTAGGAGGCGAGCTCGCGGGACATGTGGTTGAAGGTGTAGGCGAGGTCGGAGAGCTCGTTGTGCCCCACCACCTTCACCTCGCGCCCGAACCGCCCACGCGCGATCTCGAGCGCGCCGCGCACGACCTCGCCGAGCGGGCGGGTGACGCTCCGCGCGACGAGCGCGGCGAGGAGCAGGGCCACCGCGAACGCGGCCGTGGCGGCGGTGACCGCCCCCGGGTCGATCCGGCGGTGCTCGCGCGAGACGATCACCAGGGCGAGCGCGGCCGGGAGCGCGCTCGCGAGGAGCACGAGCACCGCGATCGAGCGGAACAGCCTCACCGCGCTTGCGTCGCGCGGGCGAGTGCGCGCTCCAGGCTGCGCCGGGTCACGGGCTTCTCCAGCACCACGTCCACCGCGTCGGCGCCGTCGAGCCCGCGGAGGCTCCCGCCGCTGATGGCGGTGAGGAGCACGGCGGGGGTCCGGGCGCCCCGCCCCCGCAGCCGCTGCAGGGCGTCGAGGCCGGAGAGCCGTGGCATGAGCAGGTCGAGGATGACGAGGTCGGGCGTCTCGCGCTCGAAGGCGGCCACGGCCTCGAGGCCGTTCGCCGCCTCGACGACCGCGTGGCCCAGCTCCGCGAGCAGGTCGGAGACCATCGTCCGGACGAGCCGGTCGTCGTCTGCGATGAGGACCTTCACGCGGAACCCCCGGGAACGGCGGAGGATACCACGCGTCCGGGAAGCTCAGGGTCCGAGCCCGACCCACTCCGAGCCGTCCTCGTACACCTCGCGCTTCCAGATCGGCACGTCCTTCTTCAACGCCTCGATGCACGCCTCGCAGGCGCGGAACGCCGGGGTCCGGTGCGGCGCCGCGCAGGCGATCACGACCGCGGCGTCGCCCGGCCGGAGCACGCCCACGCGGTGGACGATCGCGACCTCGACGCCGTGCGCCCCCGCGACCGCCGCGCCGATCTCGGCGAGCTTCCGCTCCGCCATGGGGACGTACGCCTCGTACTCGAGCCGGAGGACGCGCCGTCCGCGGGTCTCGTCGCGCACCGTCCCGGTGAAGGTCACGACCCCGCCCCGCCCCGCGGCCCCGACCGCCTCGACGACCTCGGCGAGCGCGAGGGGCCGGTCCACCACCCGGAAGAGCGGCGCGCCGCCGGCGACCGGCGGCACCACCGCCACCTCCGCGCCGTCGCGGAGCGGCGCGTCGTCCTCGGCGAACTCCTGGTCCACGGCGATGCGCGAGCGCGCGAGCACGCGCGCTAGAGCGGGGCGCGCCGCGGCGAGCGCGCGGCGCAGCTCGCCCACGGTCGCGGGCACGTCGGTGAGCGCCTCGCGGGCGGTGCCGGCCGCGTCGCGCGCCCCCGCGAAGTAGAGGACCACGACCGGCACGGCTACCTCAGGATGCGGGCGACGTCCCCGAAGCTCACCGCCAGGATGAGCAGCATGAGGACGACGAAGCCGCCCGTGTGGATGAGCCCCTCGACCCGCTCGTTCACGCGCCGCCGCGTGACGAGCTCGTAGGCGAGGAAGACGAGCCGGCTGCCGTCGAGCGCCGGGAAGGGGAGGAGGTTCAGGACCGCGAGGCCGACGGAGATCGCCCAGACGAGCTCGAGGAAGCGCTCCGCCCCGGCGCGGGCGCCGCGCACCAGCTCCTGCGCGATCCCGATGGGCCCGGTGAGCTCGGCCCCCTTCTTCCGCGCGAAGATCGAGAGGAACCCGCCGAGCTGCGCCCCGAGGTTCGCGTTCGTGGCCCGGATCGCCTGCGGGATCGCCTCGAGCGGCCCGCGCCGGTAGACGATCTTGGCCGGGTTGAAGCCGACCTTCCCGTCCTCCTTCTGCGGCGTCACCTGCACGACGAGCTGCTCGGCCGCGGACCCGTCGCCGCGCGCGATCGCGAAAGGGACGGGCTCGCCGCGGTGGCGCTGGATCTGCTCGACGAGGTCGTCCCAGGTCTGGACCGCGACGCCGCCGACCGACTCGATCCGGTCGCCGGTCCGGAGCCCCGCCTGCTCGGCGGGCATCCCGGGGCGGAGCAGGCCGACGCGCGCGCTGGGGTCGGGGACGCCCAGGCCGAAGCTGGAGAGGAGCACCCACGCGACGACGATCGCCGTGAGCCAGTTCATCACCGGCCCGGCGAGGACGAACATGAACCGCTTCCAGGTGGGCTTGTTCGCGTAGGCGCCTGCGTCGTCGGGGTCGACGTTCGCCGCCGCGGAGGTGCCCGCGACCGCGACGTAGCCGCCGAGCGGGATGGCCGAGATCGCGAACTCGGTGTCGCCCCGCTTCGTCGAGAGGACCACCGGCCCGAACCCGACGCTGAACCGCTCGACCCGCATGCCGGCGGCGCGCGCGGCGAAGTAGTGGCCGCACTCGTGGATGATGATGAGCACCGACACCGCCAGGATCGCGGCGACGATCGACAGGATTCCAGTCACGCCTCTCCGTCCTCTCCGAACTCCTCCGCCTCGAACGCCTCGATCTCGCAGCCGGGCTCGCGCCAGGCCGTGGGCGGGAGCCCGGCCTTGAGGCAGGTGTGGCGCAGGAACGCCTCGGCGTCCCAGCCTTGCTCGACGGCGACCTTCGGGAGGAGCGTGCCGCGGCTCCAGCCCTTCTTCACGACGAGCCCCTCCGCGCCGATCCGCACGCCGAGCGGGTCCGCGACGGGTCGCGGCGGCTCGAGGGCGGAGACGGCCACGCGCAGCTCGGCGACGTCGCCGGGCCCGATCGACCGGAAGCGCGGGTCCTCCGCGGCGGCCGCGACCGCCATCTTCGCGACCGTCGCGGCGAGCGACCCCTGCGCCCTGAACGTGCCGATGCAGCCGCGCAGGTCGCCTCCGACGTGCAGGGTGACGAACGCGCCCCGGGGCTCGGCGAGCGGCCCGGAGGCGGGGAGCGCGGGGATCGGCGCGAGGCCGAGGTGGGCGAGCACCGCGCCGCGCGCGATGCCGAGGAGCGCGGCCCGCTCGGCGGGGGAGAGGGGCGTCACGGCCGGCGCCGCGTCCCGGTGAGGAGGAACCGTCGCGCGTCCGCCAGGATCTCGCCGTGGTCGAACGCGAGCGGGGCGGGGAGGGCGGACCAGGGGAACGCGCGCGCCTCGGCCGCGTCGTCGCCGCCCGCGGGCTCCCCCACCGCGCGCCCGAGGAAGACCGCCGAGAGGGCGTGGCCGCGGGGATCCCGGCGCGGGTCGGAATAGACGTAGAGGAGCTCCTCGAGCCGCACCGCGAGGCCCGTCTCCTCCCGCACCTCGCGCACCGCGGCCGCCTCGAGCGTCTCGCCGAGGTCGACGAAGCCGCCCGGCAGCGCCCAGCCAGGCGGCGGGTGCTTTCGGCGCACGAGAACGACGCGATCGCCGGGGAGGGCGATCACGACGTCGACCGTGGGCGAAGGTCCGGCGGGCGGGGGCATGGGGCGAGAGGAGAGGTAGCGTGTGTGCCCGCGCGGGTCAACGCGCTGCCTCAGCGGGGGCCGATCACGAGCGGCGACACGGACGAGGCCTCGGGCGGCGGAGCGGCCGCCGCGGTCACCCCGGGGAAGGCCTTCTCGACGAGCACGCGCGCGAACGGGATGCTGCGGGCGGGCTCCCCGGCGGCGAGCGCGCGCGCCGCAGCGCCGGCCGAGCGGGCGTGCTCCGCGTCGGCGCGACTCGCGAGGTGGGCGGAGACCTCGTGGAGCCGGCGGGAGAGGAGGCTCCGCCGCCGCTCGTCGAAGTAGGCCTCGACCGCGCCGGCGATGGTGCGGAGGAGCTGCTCCGCGCGCTGGCGCTCGTCCACGTAGAGGGGCGAGACCGAGACCTCGTCGAGCTTCGCCGCGATCTCGCGGAGGAACGGCTCCTCGGCGAGCCAGCTCGCGAAGAGCGGGAGATCGTGGAGGGCGCCGGACGCGGCGAGCGCGTCGCGCTCCTCGGCCTCGGGCAGCGGCGGCTCGGGCGCGCGCTCCGGGACGGGGGAAGCCGGGCCGGCCTGCGCGAGCCAGAGATCCGCGCCCTCCGGGACGCGCCGCTGCGAGCGGTCGTTGCGCGCGCGCGCCTCGGCGACGAGCGCGTGCGCGAGGCCGCGGTCGATCTCGCCGATCCCCATCGCCGCGCCCCGCGTGAGGAGCCCCTGCACGACCGCGCGGTGCTCCTTGCGGCCGATCAGCCCGATCTGGAGCTCGAGCAGCCCTTGCTCGTCGGAGAGGACCGCCTGCACGATCTCGACCCCCTTGCCCGGCACGGGGCGGGCGAGCCACACCGCGCGCTCGCCCTGGCCGTCGACCGCCGTCGCGTACGCCGGCAGGCCCGGCTCGGGCGCGGCGACGGAGGCCGGCGCGGGAGGCCGGGGCGGCTCCGGGACCGCCACCCCGCGGGTCTTGAGGACGTGCAGGCCACGCTTGGCCTCCTTGGCCGCCTCCTTCCCCGCGTG
Source organism: Anaeromyxobacter sp. (assembly GCA_036390155.1). Classification (GTDB taxonomy): domain Bacteria; phylum Myxococcota; class Myxococcia; order Myxococcales; family Anaeromyxobacteraceae; genus Anaeromyxobacter. Next base: position 1,154 of record DASWCJ010000368.1, on the reverse strand, counting down.
GCCCGCGAGCGCGGCGAGGAGGTCGGTGCGCCCCGCCGCGAGCGCGGCGCGGGCGAGTGCCACCGCGAGGGGCGCGGGCAAGGACAGCGCCTCCTCCGGCGCGGCGTTCGCGACGGCGGAGACGAGCCGGGCGGCGCGCGCGGCGTCCTCCCGGGAGACGCCGGCGGCGGTGGCGACGTCGCGGCTCTCCACGTTCGGGTCGCGGAGCATCGAGAGGAGGCGGTCAGGGTCGAGCGCGGCCATGTGGCCGGCAATCTAGCCGGCAAGACGGGCCGAAGCTTGACATGGCTCAAGTGCTTTCCCTAACCTCCTCCGGCTGACCACCGAGTGGCCGTGCGACGGCCCCAACGAAGGAGCCACCTCATGATCCGGATGATCCTCGCGGCCGCCGCTGCATTTGCCCTCGTCTCCGCGGCCCCGGCCTTCGCCTGCCCTGACTGCCACAAGGACAAGGTCGCGTCGACGGACAAGGCCGAGAAGAAGGACGGCGACAAGGCGGACCAGGACAAGAAGGTGGCCGGCTGCGCCTGCAACAAGGACGGCGGCGCCTGCAAGCGCGGCGCGAACGGCCAGTGCGCGCACGGCTCCGAGCACGCGAAGGACAAGAAGGCCGAGAAGGCCGAGAAGAAGTCCTAGCCGGGTCGCGCAGCCGCGTCGTCGCGCTTCGTCCGGTTCGCCGGAGCTACCGCAGCTTGAATTGCTTCAGCAGGCCCTCCGCCGCCTTGCGCCCCTCCTGCTCCGCCTTCTTCCGCGCGTCGTCGGTGACCGCCTTGCCCTGGCTCTTCACGAGGGACCTCGCCACCTCGTCGGCCCGGACCGAGACGGACGGGGCCTGGAGCGTCCCGCCGAGGCCGATCGGCACCTCGAGCTTCTCCGGGAGCGGAAGCCCCGAGACCACTCCGGCGAGGACCTTCTTCGGAACGGCGACGGTCCCCTCGAGGCCGAGCTTGCCGTCGAGGCCGATCTTGCCGCCGAGCCTCGCGTCGCCAGTGCTCGAGCCGAAGGTGACCGGTTTCTGCGCGACGAGCGCGCCGTCCTTCACGAGGAAGTCCCCGGTGAGATCGCGGAACGAGGTCTTCCCGCCCTCGACGCCGCCGACCTTCTTCGCCGCGCCGCCCTGACCGATCGCGGAGAGCCCCTTCGCGACGCCCCCG
>DASWCJ010000367.1:0-5712 GCA_036390155.1 Anaeromyxobacter sp. | reverse complement strand
TCCGGTTCCGGTGCCGTGGGCCGCTGGCGCGCCCGGGCGTGCGCCGGCGTCTGCGTTTCGGGGTCCTTTCGACAGTCCGGCGCCGGTCGCGACTCTGGCGGCGGCGCAGGAGGATGGCGCCTTCCCCGGCCCGCCACGGCGGCGTTCGGTCCGGGCGACGAGAGAGGCCGGCACCGCTAAGTGACCGGCATTGATCCTAGCCGGGCCGCGCCGCCCGGGCGCGCTCCGCCTCCACCTCGCCGCGGAGCGCGCAGCCCTCGAGGTGGTCGTTCACGAGCCCCATCGCCTGCATGAACGCGTAGCAGGTGGTGGGGCCGACGAAGCGGAACCCGTGCGCCCGCAGGGCCTTCGAGAGGGCGCGCGACTCCGCCGTCTCCGTGAGCCGCGCGAGCGCGGCGCGGGTGAGCCGTCGCGGGCGCGCCGCGGGCTCGGGCTCGAATCGCCACACGAGCCGGGCGAGCGACCCCTCCGCCTCGCGCACGCGCGCCACGGCGCGCGCGTTCTCGATGGCCGCCTCGATCTTGCCCCGGTGCCGGACGATCGACGGATCCGCGAGGAGCCGCCTCACGTCGCGCGCGCCGAAGCGCGACACCGCCTCGGGCGCGAACCCGCGGAACGCCCGCCGGAACGCCTCGCGCTTGCGGAGGATCGTGAGCCACGAGAGCCCCGCCTGGAACCCCTCGAGGCAGAGCTTCTCGAGGAGCCGGACTTCGTCGAGGACCGGCCGGCCCCACTCGTCGTCGTGATAGGCGAGGTAGTCCGCGGCCTCGCCGCACCATCCGCAGCGCGCGCGCCCGTCGGCGCCCCGGAGAATCCCCTCGGCCATGGCCGGGTGATGGCACGGCGCGCGCCGTCGCGCCAGAGGGAGCGCGCGCCTGCGACCGGAGCGACCGGCCGCTATGCCGCCGCGATCCGCTCCACCGCCCGCCGGAGCGCGTCCGGCTCGAACGGCTTCTCGACGCACGGCGCCCGGCCCTCGGCGAGGAAGCGCGCCGCCGCCTCGGTGAACGCGCCGCCGGTGATGAAGATCATGCGGCGGGCGAGCGCGGGCGCGTTCGCCGCGAGGCGCGCGTGGAGCTCCATCCCGGTCATCTCCGGCATCATGAGGTCGCACAGGAAGGCGTCGTATCGCTCGCCGCGCTCGACGCGCGCGAGCGCCTCCACCGCCGAGGAGCTGGTCACCACTTCGTAGCGGTCCACGAGCGTGCGCGCGATCGACCGGACCACGAGCGCGTCGTCGTCGACGACCAGCACCCGCTTTCGCCCCGACGGAGGCAGGTCCGCCGCCGCGGCGATCGGCGGGGTGGGCGCGGGGGCCTCCTTCGCCGGCGCCGCGGGGAGGACGACGTGGAACGCGGTCCCGCTCCCGACCTGCGTCTCGACCTCGATCCGCCCGCCCGCGCTGGTCACGATCCGGTGGGCGATCGCGAGCCCGAGCCCCATCCCGACGCCGAGCGGCTTCGTCGTGTAGAAGGGCTCGAAGATGCGGTCGAGCACGCTCGGCGGGATGCCGACCCCGGTGTCGCGGATCCGGACCGAGGCGCTGCCGTCCGCGGTCCGCCCGGCCTCCACGGTGATGACGTGGTCCTGGGCGTGCCCCTCCGGGATCGCCTGGGCCGCGTTGAGGAGGAGGTTCAGGAACACCTGCCCGAGCTCGTGGCCGCCGGCCGCGACGAGCGGGAGGTCCCCGATGCGGACCTCGAGCTGGGCGCGGTGCCGGAGCTCGTTCATCGCGAGGCGGATCGCGGCCTCGAGCTCCGCCCGCACGTCCGCCGGCCCCGGCGCGCCGGCGCGGGCGCTCGAGAAGGCCCGCAGCCCGCGGACCACCTCGCGGACCCGGTCCGCGCCGTCGCGCGCCTCTGCGACGACCTCCGCGAGCGCCGGCTCCTTCGCGGCCTCGCGCGCGAGGAAGTCGAGGTTCGCGCAGACCGACGAGAGGGGGTTGTTGATCTCGTGGGCGACGCCGGCCGCGAGCGCGCCGAGCGCGGCCATCCGCTGCGAGAGATCGAGCTGGGTCTGCATCGCGCGCCGCTCGGTGACGTCCGACACGACCGCCGTGAACCGGAGCGGGTGGCCGTCCGGCGCGCGGCGGGAGACGCGGCCGCGCACCCGGATCGAGCGGATCGCGCCGGTGCCCGGGATGCGGTGCTCGAAGTCGTGGATGGGCACCTCGCCGCGGAAGAGCGCCCCGAGGCGCGCGCGGACCTCCGGCACGTCGTCGGGGTGCACGAGCCGGGCGAAGAGCTCCTCGGTGCTCCCGGAGAGGAGCGACACCGGCGGGCCGCCGCCGACTCCCCAGGGCGGGTCGAAGTGGATCACCCCCGCGTCGAGCTCCCAGTCGAGCACGGAGTGGGTGCCGGTGACCGCGAGCGCGAGCCGCTCCCGCGCCTCCTCGAGACGGACGTCGAGCGCCGCGCGGGCGCGCTGCTGGCGCCACGCGAGGGCGAGCAGGAGCGCCGCCGCGGCGAGCAGGGCCGCGCCGAGGCCGCGGATCACCGCGATGGGCCGGCGAAGCGGGGCGTCCACCTCCGCCGCGTTGATCCTCGCCTGCACGCGCCACGCGGTCCCCGGGACCTCGCGGCTCGCGACCAGGATGGGGATCGCCGAGAAGTCGAGCCCCTCGATGAGCCCGCCCTGGCCCATGAAGGCGCGCGCGACCGGACGCCGGTGATCGGAGGCGGGGATCCGCTCGACGCGCGGGACGCCGCCTCCCGCCATGTGATTGGGGACGACGAGCCGGATCGAGTCGCCCTCGCGGACGCCGATGGAGCCGGCCCCGCTCTCGCTCGGCACGGGCCAGTGGTCGAGCACCTCCTCGAACACCCCCGTCGCGTCGGCGCGCACGAAGAGCACGACGGAGCGTTCCGTCGGCGCCGTCGGGATCGCGATCACGACGTCGAGGTACGGGGTGTCCGCCAGGTCGAGCAGGAGGTCCGACGCGGCGCCGTCCGCGGAGCCGAGGGCGCGCCCCACGAGCTCGCGCGTCGGCACCGCGGCGCGGCCGCCGGCGCGCGCCCATCCTGCGAGCTCGCGGTGCCCTTCGAGGAGCGAAACGCGCTGGTAGCCCTGGAGGAGGCCGATCTGCGCGAGGACCTCGGCCACATGGCTCCCGAGCCCGGCGGGGACGCCCCCCTTCCGATCCGCCTCCACGAGCGCCGTCACCGAGGGATAGCGCGCCGCGAAGCGCGCGATCCGCAGGTGGTCCACGCGCCAGGTCGTGAGCCGCTGCGCCTTCAGCTCCGCGATCGCCCCGAGCTCGTCGGACGCGCGCCGCCGTGCCTCCGCGCGGAGGGAACGTTCGAGCAGCGGCGCCGCGCCGAGCAGGCCGATCGCGATCAGGGCGAAGGCCGCGAGGACGTGAAGCTGCGGCCAGGATGGACGGCGGATCAACGGCTCTCCCTCCCCGGGCGCGTCCGGGCGAGGGACATTGTCCTCCGAACTAGACCTTCTTGCGAAGGGCGCGGACGATCTTCTCCTTCGCGCGCGAGGGCGAAGGCGTCGCCGGCGAGGCGCGCGGCGCCGAGCGCTCGGCCACGTGCGCCTTCCACCGCATCCACGCCTCGATCTCCGCGGCGCGGACCTCGATCTCGAGGTCGGAGTCGGCGTCGTAGCTGCGCTCGAGGGGAGCGGCGCGCGGCGGGGCGGCGCCGAGCCGCATCCGCACCACCTTCTCCTCCTCGGGCGAGAGCTCGCGCGCGGGGGCGCGCCGGAGGGCCGCGTGGGCGCCCGCCTCGGTCACGACCCGGACGCCCGCGTTCTTCTTCGTCGGCATGAGGCCATCGTAGGCGCCGCCGGCGCGCTGTCCATTTTTCGGGGGACACGATCGTTCGCCCGCCCGGTGGAAACGCTCGCGCTTGCTGGCGATTCCGCCTCCCACTCCCGACCGTACTCCTCCCGGCCAGGAGCCATTTCGGGCGGGCGGGCCGAAAGAGCCGTTGCCTAAGGCGGCGGACCGGCTCTAACAGGGAAGGAGACCGAGATGCCCGACTGGCGCGAGAACATCCTCGACGACGACGCGAAGATCCGCGAGCTCCTCGCCGCGACGAAGCGGGTCGCGGTCCTCGGGATCAAGACCGAGGCGCAAGCGGATCAGGCCGCGTTCTACGTCCCGAGGTTCCTTCACGAGCACGGCGTCGAGGTGGTGCCGGTCCCGGTCTACTACCCGGACGTGAAGGAGATCCTGGGACGCCCCGTGCACCGCAGGCTCGCGGACGTGCCGGGCGCGATCGACCTCGTCAACGTGTTCCGCAGGCCCGCGGACGTCCCGGGCCACCTGCCGGACCTCCTCGCGAAGAGGCCGCGCGCGGTCTGGATGCAGCTCGGCATCCGGAACGACGCCGCCGCCGAGGAGCTCGCGAAGGCGGGCGTCCTCGTCGTGCAGGACCGCTGCCTCATGGTGGAGTGGCGTCGCCTCGGGCCGATCTAGCCTGGGGAGACTCGCCGAGGTCTCAGCGCCTCGCTCACTGGTCCTCGTCGTCCTGCTCGGCCGCGCCCTTGTCCTCGCCGCGCTTCTTGAGGCCGGCGGCCTCGAGCGCGTTCGCGACGCCGGTCGCCTTCCGCTCGTCCGGGAGCGCGGTGCGTGGGGCGGCGACCGCCGCCACCTCGCCGCCGAGCGCCCTCACCTGCGCGAGGACCTCGACGCTCGTGCGCGCGGAGGGATCGCCCTGCACGGTGAACGTCGCGGAGAGCTTGAAGCGCAGCGGAGCGCCGGTCGCGGCGTCGAGGAGCAGCTCGCCCGTGGCGGACTGGGGCCGCAGACCGTCGAGGAAGGCCCGCCGGCGCTTCGTGTCGTCGTCGGGGGCGGGCGCCTCCGGGCGCGGGAGCGGCGGCGCGGGCGGCGCGCCGTTCGCGAGCGAGAGCACGAACCGGCGCGCGGTCCTGCGGAGCACCGTCGCCTCGCCCGCGGCCTTGATCTCGAGCCCGGGCCCGACGAGCCGCGCGGCCGCGGCGGGCGCGAGGAACGACTCCTCCCGGAATCGACGGGCGTCGCGACCGCGATCGGTCGGGCGCTCGCGCCAGGCGGCGAAGCGCGCGTGGGCGTAGGTCATCCCGCCGGTCCAGACGACCTCCTTGCCGGAGACCGAGCCCGCGCCCAGGCCCGGGTCGAGGTCCGCCCGGGTCTCGAACTCGCCGGTCGCCGCCTGGTGGACGCGGTGGTGCTCGACGACGTGGACGCGCCGCGCGTCGTCGCCCTCGCGCGAGACGGTCCACTCGACCGCCGCTGCCCAGTCGAACGAGCCGAGCCGCGCGGCGACGTCGTCGGCGGTGAGCGAGGTCGCCTGGGCGGGGTGATCCCAGTCGAACGCGGCCGGCTTCGCGCGCGCTGCCGGAGCTGCGGCCTCGCGCGCCTCACCCCCGCCGCGCGCGCAGGCGGCGGCGAGGACGATCACGGCGAGCAGGAGCGGGAGGGCGCGCACGGCGGAGCGAATCTAGACCGGCGCGCCCGCGGTGGAAAGCGCCTCCGGGCCAAGGACCGCGAGTCAGGACACCCGCCGGAGCGAGGCAGGCAGGAGGCGCGGCGGCTCGGCCGGCTCACCGGTCGGCGGGTGGACGACCGGCCTCGGCTCGGCCGGGACGACCGGCTCGGGCGGGGGTGCGCCCGCCTCGACCTCGGCGAAGGCGACCCGCCCGTCGGCCCAGAGGATCCGGTCGCAGGCGTGGAGCAGGGCGGGCAGCCCGTCCCGCGTCGCGGCGGAGACGGCCACGCCCCCG
>DASWCJ010000366.1:0-1810 GCA_036390155.1 Anaeromyxobacter sp. | reverse complement strand
CACCGGCGCCGCGAGCTGCACCTCGACCCCGCCGTCCTCGGTCGCCCGGATCGTCCCGACCTCCCCCTCGTGGCGGTGGCGGACCTTCACGCGGACCTCGCGCTCGCCGTCCGGCGGCCGCCCCGCGACCCAGCGCGCCTCCGCCGCCCGGAAGCGATCCCGCGACGCGTCGCGCGACGAGCCGACCACCACCCGCGCGGTCTCCGGCTCGAGGCGGACCACGTAGCGGGGCTCGGGCCCGGCGAGGCGCAGGCCACGTCGCTGGCCGACGGTGAAGTGGTGCACGCCCTCGTGCCGCCCGAGGACCTCGCCGTCGATCCCGACCACCTCGCCCGGCCGGACCCGCTCCGGCGCGCGGAGCGCCACGAAGCCGGCCGCGTCGCCGGAGGTCACGAAGCAGATCTCCTGGGACTCCGGCTTGTCGGCGTTGTCGAGCCCCGCGCGCGCCGCCGCGGCGCGGACCTCGCGCTTCGGCAGGCCGCCGACGGGGAACAGGACGTCGGCGAGCGCGTCCTGGCCGAGCCCGTAGAGGAAGTAGCTCTGGTCCTTCGCCGGATCGGCCGCCGCGAGGAGCGCGAGCCGGTCGCCGCGGCGCTCCACCCGCGCGTAGTGGCCGGTGGCGAGCTTCGCGCCGAGCGCCCGCGCCCGGGCCAGGAGCCAGTCGAACTTCACCCCCGCGTTGCACGCGATGCAGGGATTCGGCGTCCGGCCGGCGAGGTAGTCCTCGACGAAGGGCGCGATCACCCGCTCCCCGAACGCCTCCACCACGTTCGAGACGAAGTACGGGATCCCGAGGCGCCGCGCGGCACGGCGCGCGTCGTCGAGGTCCTCGGGCGCGCAGCAGGACCGGCCGCGCGCGGCGTCGGAGAAGTCCGCGACGCGCATCGATACCCCGAGCACGTCGTGCCCCTCCGCGGCGAGGAGCGCCGCGGCCGCCGACGAGTCGACGCCTCCGGACATGGCGACGAGCACGCGCATCGGTCGATCCGTCCGGCCTCATACCCCGTGCGGAGAGGTCGGGCAAGGCGCGGTCGTGCGATGGGAGGTCACCCGGGCGATGCGGCGGGCGCCGCGCCGGAAGGTCGCGCGCCGGCCCAGGGCCGGGCGGGGATCTCGAGGGAGAACTTCGACCCGTTGAAGTGGGACGCGATCGCCGGCTGCGTCCGCGGCGGGCTCTCGACCCACACGCGCCCACCGTGCGCCTCCGCGACCCGCCGCGCCACCGGAAGCCCGAGCCCGGTCCCGGGCAGGCGCGCCGCCTCCCCGCGCGCCGCCGCGTGGTACAGCGGCTCGAAGATCCGCTCGGCCTCGTCCGGCCTCACCCCCGGCCCCTGGTCGTAGATCGTGAAGCGCAGGCGCCCCGCCTCGTGCCGCACCTCGACGAGGACCTCGCCACCGTGAGGCGAGAACTTCACCGCGTTGCCCACCAGGTTCGCGAGCGCCTGGCGCAGCTTGCGCGGATCGGCCGCCACCGCGCCGCCGCCCGCGTGCAGGACGGTGACGTGCAGGCGCGCCTCGCGGATGGGGGCCGAGAGCTCACCCACCACGTCGTCGGCGAGCTGGTCCGGCTGGAGCTCGCCCTCGCGCAGCGGGACCTTGCCGACGTCGAGGCTCGCAAAGTCGGAGAGGTTGTCGATGACCCGCGCGAGCCGCCCGACCGACTGCATCATCGCGTCCACGATCCGGCGCTGCTGGGGCAAGAGCGGGCCGAGCTTCCCGGAGGAGAGGATGCGGAGGTAGCCCGCGAGCGGCGTGAGCGGCGTCGAGAGCTCGTGGGAGAGGTTGTGGATGAATGCGCTGCGCAGGCGGG
>DASWCJ010000365.1:0-14720 GCA_036390155.1 Anaeromyxobacter sp. | reverse complement strand
GGAATGAGCGCCATCGAGACGTGCCGCGCGATCCGCGCGATCCGTCCCGACGGCGCGTTCCTTCCGGTGCTGCACCTCGGCTCCCTCTCGCTCCAGGAGCGCAGGAACGAGGCGCTCGAGGCCGGGGCGAGCGAGCTCCTTCCCCTTTCGATCGACCCCACCGAGCTCTCGCTGCGCGTGGCAGCGCTCCTCCGGATCCGGTGCGAAGACGTCGCCCGCCGCGCGGACCTCGCGGAGATCCGCCGCGTGTCCGGGCTCAAGGACGACCTCGTCGCGTTCGTCGCGCACGACCTGCGAAGCCCGATCGCGTCGGTCCTCTCGCTCCTCGAGGTCGTGCGTGGGGAGGTGACGGACCCGGCGATCCAGGAAGACCTCGAGGTGGCCCGGTCCTCCGCGGAGCGCGCTCGGGAGATCGCGGGCGATCTCCTCCAGGCCCGCCTGCTCGAGCGCGGCGAGCTCTCGCCGGCGCGCGCACCCTCGGCGGTCGACGCCATCGTGGCCGACGCGATCCGGACCTTGGACGCCGCGGTCCAGAATCACCGGACCCGGATCCGCGTCGCTAAGGAAGGCGACCCGACCTTCCCCGTCGACGTCCCGCTCCTGCGCCGGGCGATCGGGAACCTCATCTTGAACGCGGTCCGGCACAGCCCGAAGGGCGCGACGGTGGAGGTCACCATCCGGCGCCACGGCGCCGCGCTCGAGATCGACGTCGTGGACCGGGGCCCGGCGATCCGGCCGGAGGCGTGCGACGCGCTCTCCGACACCTTCTCGCCGGCCGAGCGCCCGAAGTCCGAGCGGCGGGCGAACGGACTCGGGCTCTTCCTCGCGAGGCTCGTCGCGGAGGCGCACGGCGGCGCCGTCTCCGTGCACGACGCGCCCGGCGGAGGCGCGCTCTTCAGGCTGCGCCTCGAGGCGGCCGCCCGACGAGAACGCGTTCCGGGCGACCGAACCGCCGTGGGGGGGTGAGCGGTGGTGCGCCGATCTCGCCCGAGGGTGCTTCACGTCGACGACGACCCGGGCGCGCGTCGGGCGGTCGAGCGCGTCCTCGGCGGAGCCGGGTTCTCGGTGGTGGGGGTCGGCGACGGGCCGGACGGGCTCGTCGTCGCGAGTCGGGGACGCTTCGCGCTCGTGGTGCTGGACGTGGACCTCCCCGGGATGTCCGGGTTCGAGGTGTGCGAACGCCTGCGCGCGGGCAGCGCCACCCGCGACGTTCCGGTGCTCCACCTGAGCGCCGCGCGGATCGACGTCTGCGATCGCGTCCGTGGGCTGGAGGCGGGGGCGGACGCCTATCTCGTCCAGCCCGTCGCGCCCGAAGAGCTCGTCGCGGTCGCGCGCGCGCTGGTGAGCCGGGGACCGCTCTCGCGCGGCCGGCGCGCCGGTGCGGTCGCGCGGAACGCCGCGGCAGCGATGCGCGACGAGGCGGTGAGAACCGCGATCCACCTGCTCCGGGTCCCGCTCTCCGCGATCGCGATCAACGCCTCGAGCCTCACCTTGTCCAGGACCGACCCCGTGTCGCGGGCCCGGGCGACCGCGATCACCGACGCGCACCTCGCGATCGAGCGGACCCTCGCGGCGCTCGCCGAGCTCGCCTACCTCGAGTCTCGGCGCGCGCTGCTGCCGCTCGAGGCGCGCGTGCCAGGGGATCTCGTCGCCGACGTGGCCCGCCGCCTCGGGGCCGCAGCGGAGGAGTGCGGGGTGACGGTCGCCGCAGAGGCCCCCGCGCTTCCTCCGCTCCGCTGCGATTCCCCGCGGCTCGAGCGCGCGCTCGAGACGTTCGCTCGCCACGCGGTCCAGGCCTCCGCTCGGGGTGGCGGCGTTCGCATCGAGGCTTCGGCGGTCGGCGCGATGACTCGCTTCTCGATTCACGGGCCGTTGCTCGCTGCCGGCGACGACCCGCTGCGGAACGAGGACTCGCTCTGGGCGGCGCGCCATCCGGGGAGCGACCCGCGCGCGGTCGAGGTCGCGCTCGCGCGCGCCGTCGTCGCGGCGCACCGCGGGCGAATCCGCCTCGACCCGGACGTCCCTGCGGTGCACCTGGAGGTGCCCAGCGCGACGGGGTCGCAGCGAGGCTCGCCGTGAGCACGCCACCCGACGACCTCGGCGAGCGAGCGGTGGCGGAGCAGCGGCTCCTTCGGTGCGAGCAGCTCGCGCGCATGCTTCTGAACGGTGTCGCGGCGAGGACGTTCCTGCTCGACGAGGACGGCGGGATCGTCGATCTCAACGAGCCGGCTGCCGCGTCCTTCCGGTCGACTCGCGAGGACCTCATCGGCACGTCGCTCTTCGACAGGCTCCCGTCCGATCTCGCGCAGACCCGGCGCACCGCGATCGAGCAGTCGCTCCGCGAGATGGAGCCTCGCCGGTTCGTCGATCAGCGCGAAGGGGTCGTCCTGGAGACCGTGTGTCAACCGCTCCCGGTCGGCGCGGCCCCGAAGCGCTGCGTCGTCCTGACGTCCCTCGACGTCACCACGCGCAGGGAGGCGGAGCGGAAGCTCGAGCGCAGCGAGCGTCATCAGCGCGACATCATCGAGAACTTCTCGGACGCGTTTCTCCAGACCGACGCGGCGGGCCGCCTGACGATGGTGAACCGCGCCGCCGCGCGCCTGTTCGGCTACGAGTCGGCCGAGGAGGTGATCGGCTCGGGCACCGACCACCTCTGGGCGGACCTGGCGCGGAGGGACGCGCTGCGCGAGGAGATCTGGGACGGGTCGGGGCGGATCTTCGACTGGATCGAGCGCGGGGTGCGGAAGGACGGATCGTTCTTCTGGGGCTCGCTCAACGCGATCGCCGTTCGCGACGACGCCGGGCGCGTCGTCGGCACCGAGGTCGTCGTGCGGGAGGTCACCGAACGGGTCCGCACGCTCGAGAAGATCCGCGAGCGCGAGGCCCAGCTCCGCCGGATCATCGACAACATGCAGGACGCCTTCCTCCAGGCGGACCTCTCGGGCCGGCTCACGGTGGTGAGTCCGTCCGCCGCGAAGATGTACCGCTACGGGTCGGTCGAGGAGATGATCGGGCTCCCCGCGGAGACCCTCTACGCCGATCCGCAGCGGAGGGAGGAGTACCTCCGGGAGCTCCGCAGCAGCGGACACGTTCACGACTGGATCGGCGAGTGGAGGAGGTTCGACGGATCAACGTTCTGGGGGTCGATGAGTGGACAGCAGGTCCGGGACCGTGACGGCGGGATCGTGGGGTCGGAGGCCCTCGTTCGCGACATCACGGAGCGCAAGCTCGCCGAGGAGGAGCACCGCCGGATCCTGGCGTCTCTGGCGCAATCCGACCGGCTCGCCAGCATGGGCCAGCTCGCCGCCGGCGTCGCCCACGAGATCAACAACCCGCTCTCCTATGTCCTCTACAACCTGGAGAGCCTCGTCGCGGACTCCTCGCACCTCGCGCGCGCAGCCCGGGGGACGGCGCGCACGGACGCCGAGCCGGATCTGTCCGAGCGCCTCCGGAGCGCGCTCGAGGGGGCGCGCAAGATCAAGGAGATCGCGCGCGGGCTCAGCACCTTCTCGCGGGTCGACACGGAGCAGGTCGCGCTCGTGGACCTGGGAATCCCCATCGAGTCTGCGCTCGCGATCGCGTCCAACGAGATCCGGTACCGGGCGCGCGTGGACAAGGATCTCGACGCGGAGGCTCGCGTCCTCGGGAACGAGGGGAAGCTGTCTCAGGTCTTCCTGAACCTCCTCATCAACGCTGCCCACGCGATCCAGGAGGGCGCGGTCGAGGGCAACCAGATCCTCGTGCGCACGTGGCGGGACGGGGAGCGCGTGCTCGCCGAGATCCGGGACACCGGCTGCGGGATCCCTCCACAGAACCTGCCGCGCATCTTCGAGCCGTTCTTCACCACGAAGCCGGTGGGGGTCGGGTCCGGCCTGGGGCTCAGCATCGTACGGAACATCGTCACCGGGCACGGCGGGACGGTCGAGGTGACGAGCGAGGTCGGAGAGGGGACCTGCTTCGTCGTCAGCCTCCCCGCCGCGACGGCTGCGCCGACCGTGGACGAGCCGAGGCCGCCACCCGCCGCGGGAGTCTCGGTGCGAGGCCGGGTGCTGGTCGTGGACGACGAGGCGTTCGTCCGTTACGCGCTGCGGCGGATCCTTCGCACGCACGAGGTCGTCGAGGCCGACGGGGGAGCCCAGGCGTGCCAGCTGCTCTCGGAGGACGCGCAGTTCGACGTGATCCTGTGCGACCTGATGATGCCGAACATGTCGGGCGCCGACTTCCACCGGTGGCTCATCGAGCATCGGCCGGACCTCGCCCCGAGGGTCCTCTTCGTGACGGGGGGCGCGTTCACCCCGGGGGCTCGCACGTACCTGGAGCAGATCGACAACCTCAGGATCGAAAAGCCGTTCGATTCCGGGAACCTGCAGCGGGTCGTCGCGGAGCGGATCCGGGCGGCGCGGGCCGGTCGAGCGTGATCGCACGCGGGCCCCTCCTCCGATGGGTTCTCCGAGGGGGACGGCCGTGCCAGAATCCGCCCCCATGCGCCTCGCCGTCCTCGCCATCCTCCTCTGTGTCGCCGCCCCCGCCTCCGCCGACGAGGAGATCGGGGTGGGGCTGCCCGCGCCGTCCTTCTCGCTCAAGACCCTGAACCCGGAGGCCTCCGGCACCGGCTGGGTGGCCCTCGACAAGTTCGTCGGCGACGAGCCGGAGGACGCGAGCGCCAAGGCCGTCCTCCTCACCTTCTTCGCGTCGTGGTGCGAGCCCTGCAAGAAGGAGATGCCCTTCCTCGTCCAGCTCGACCAGATGTACCGGGGCCAGGGCCTGCGTGTGCTCGGCGTCTGCATCGACAAGGAGGACGCGGGCGTCGAGGCGGCGAAGAAGCTCGTCGCCGAGCGCAAGGTGACCTACCCGGTGCTCGCCGACCGCTGGAACTTCCTCGCGCGCCGCTACCTCGGCGAGCAGGCGCCGCTGCCGTCGGTATTCCTCATCAAGAAGGACGGCGTCATCGCGAAGATCGAGCGCGGCTACAAGCAGGACGCGTCCGGGTTCCTCCTCGCGGAGGTGCAGGACGTGCTCGGCGTGGCGCGCACCGTCCCGAAGCAGGCCGCCGCGACGGCGCCGGCCTCGCAGAAGCCCGCGAAGGCGGCGGCGGGCAAGTGAAGCGGCGGCGCTGGCTCGTCGCGCTCGCGTGGGCCGCGACGTCCGCGGCTGCCGAACCCCTCTCCCCGGCCCTCTCCCCCGCCGGGGGAGAGGGAGCGAAGGCCGGACCTGCCCGGCTCCGCCTCGGGCTCGACCGGCTCCGCACCGCCGGCGTCGAGAAGGTGTACTCGGAGGCGGTCGATCAGCGGGTGTGCGCCGCGATCGCGGAGCGCGCGAGGGACGCCGAGGTCGTCTGTCCGGCGGACGTCGAGGCGGCGACGCTCCTCGCGAAGGACGCGATGGTGTTCGGCGAGTGCCAGGCCGACGACTGCCTGAAGCGGGTCGAGGCGGTGCGCGCCGCCGACGTGCGCGTGACGGGCGCCCTCGAGCGGAAGGACGGGGCGGTCGTGCTCTCGCTCCGGCTCGCGCGCCCGGGCCAGCCCGCCGCGGAGGCCGCCGGGAAGCTGCCGGAGGACCTCGACGGGATGGCCGAGCGCGTGCCCGGGATCGTGAAGAAGCTCCTTCCGTGATCCGGATCGTCGTCGTCGCCGGGCCGACCGCCTCGGGGAAGAGCGCGCTCGCGCTCGACCTCGCCCGGCGACTGGGCGGCGAGCTCGTGAACGCCGACTCGCAGCAGGTCTACCGCGGGCTCGACGTCGGGACCGCGAAGCCGACCGCCGCCGAGCGCGCCGCAGTACCGCACCACCTCCTCGACCTCGTCGAGCCGGGGGCGGGGATGGACGCGGCCCGGTTCGTCGCCCTCGCCGACGCAGCCATCGCGGAGATCGCCGCGCGCGGGAAGCTCCCGATCGTGGTCGGCGGCACCGGGCTCTACCTCCGCGCGCTCCTCCATGGCGTCGTCGAGGCGCCCGGCCGCGACCCCGCCCTCCGCGCGCGGCTCGAGGTGGAGGCCGCCCGGCTCGGCCGGCCGGCGCTCCACGCGCGCCTCGCCGCGCTCGATCCCGCTTCCGCCGCGCGGATCCGGCCGAACGACCTCGTCCGGATCGTCCGCGCGCTCGAGATCGCCGCGGGGGGCCGGCTCCCCTCCGAGCTCCACGCGGCGCACGCGTTCCGCGAGGACCGCTACGACGCGGCGCTCGTCGCGCTCGATCCGCCCCGCGCCGAGCTGCACGCGCGCATCGACGCGCGGGTGCGCGAGATGTTCGGGGGCGGGCTCCTCGACGAGGCGCGCGCGCTCCTCGCCCGCGCCGACGGCGCGCTCCCCGCGAAGCTGCCGCTCGCGTATGCGGAGGCGGTCGCGGTCGTCCGCGGCGAGCTCGACCTCGAGGAGGCGATCCGCCTCGTGCAGACGGCGCACCGGCGCTATGCGCGCCGGCAGATCGTCTGGCTGCGGTCCGAGCGCGGGGTCGAGTGGCTCCAGCCGCCGATCGACGTCGAGGCGCTGGCGCACCGCGTCGAGAAGCGCTGATCCATGGGCTTCGCCGCGCTGCGGGAAGGTGCGTTCCCACGGTCGGCGTGCTAGAAGGCCGACCGTGGCCAAGCAATCGTTCGCCCTCGAGTTCGAGCGCCCGCTCCTCGCGCTCGAGTCCAAGATCGCCGAGCTGAAGGACCTCTCCGGCGGCGCCAAGGTCGACTTCTCCGACGAGATCGTGAAGCTGGAGCGGAAGGCGAAGAAGCTCCAGGCGGAGATCTTCAGCGAGCTGACGCCCTGGCAGATCGTCCAGCTCGCGCGCCATCCGCAGCGGCCCTACACGCTCGACTACATCTCGCGCCTCTTCACCGACCTGTTCGAGATCGAGGGCGACCGCCGCTTCGCCGCGGACCGCGCCATCGTCGGCGGGTTCGCCCGCTTCGACGGCGAGCCGGTCCTGGTGCTCGGCCACCAGAAGGGCCGGGGCACGAAGGACAACATGCTCCGGAACTTCGGGATGCCACGCCCCGAGGGCTACCGGAAGGCGCGCCGGCTCTTCGACCTCGCGGACCGGTTCAGGCTGCCGGTCATCATCTTCATCGACACGCCGGGCGCGTACCCGGGCATCGGCGCCGAGGAGCGCGGGCAGGCCGAGGCGATCGCGACGAACCTCGAGGTGATGTCCTCGCTCAAGGTCCCGACGATCTCGATCGTGATCGGCGAGGGGGCCTCCGGCGGCGCGCTCGGGCTCGGCGTGACGAGCCGGATCCTGATGCTCCAGTACGCCTGGTACAACGTCATCTCACCGGAGAGCTGCTCCTCGATCCTCTACCGCGATCCGGGGCAGGGGAAGAAGTCGGCGGAGGCGTTGAAGCTCACCGCGAAGGACCTCTCCGGCTTCGGCATCGCGGACGAGATCATCCCGGAGCCCGCCGGCGGCGCGCACCGCGACCCCGACGCGGTCGCGAAGAGCGTCGGGGACGCGATCCGGCGCCACCTCGCCGAGCTCGAGAAGCTCACGCCCGAGCAGCTCGTCGTCGATCGCTACAAGAAGTACCGGGTGATGGGCGTCTTCACCGCCGAGGAGTGACAGGGCCGCCCCGATGACGCGCCCGTTCATCGTCGCCATCGACGGTCCGGCGGGCGCGGGCAAGTCCACCGCCTCGCGGCTCGTCGCGGCCCGGCTCGGGTTCGCGATGGTGGACACCGGCGCCATCTACCGCGTGATGGCGCTCGCGGCGACGCGGGCCGGGATCGCGCTCGACGACGACCCGCGGCTCGCGGCGCTCCTGCCCTCGGTCGAGATCCGCTTCGCCCCGCCCGCCGCGCCGGGCGACGGGCAGCGCGTCCTCCTCGGGAAGGAGGACGTCTCGGCCGAGATCCGCACCCCCGCGATGTCGCTCGGCGCGAGCAAGGTCTCCGGCCGGGCGGTGGTGCGCGCCGGGCTCCTCGACCTCCAGCGCCGGCTCGCCCTCCAGAGCGGGAACGGGGGCGCGGTGCTCGAGGGGCGCGACATCGGGACGGTGGTGTTCCCCGACGCCGACGCGAAGTTCTTCCTCACCGCCTCGCCCGAGTGTCGCGCGCGGCGCCGCCACGCGGAGCTGCAGGAAAAGGGCGATCCCGCGACGCTCGACGAGGTGCTCGCCGATCAGCTGCGCCGCGATCGCCAGGACTCGGAGCGCGCGGTCGCGCCGCTCAGGCCGGCGGCGGACGCGCTCGTGGTGGACACCTCCGGCGTGCCGCTGCCGGAGGTCGTGGACCGGCTCGTCGCCGCCGTCGCCGCCCGCCGCGCCGGAGGGAGGAGCTGACGGTGGACGCCGGGCGCCCCTACGGCCCCAGGGAGTGCGGGAGCTGCCGGCTGTGGCGGCCGATCCTCGAGGACGACCGAGGCCCCATCGGCCCCTGCCGCCTCGGCGTGCGCACCGGCGACTTCCCCGGCTCCGCACCCGCCTGCGAGCGCCACCTCTCGCGCGACGCCGCCGTCCCCTCCGCCGCGCCGTACATCCCCGCCCGCCGCCGCGTCCCGCGCCCGGCGGGCCCGCTCGTGCATCGCGCCGCCGCTGCGGCGGCCGAGCTCGCGCCGCCCACCCCGCTTCCCGAGGAGCTGACCGACATGACCCGCGAGGAGTTCGCGCAGGCGATCCGCGAGGCGCTGGCCGAGGAGCAGGCCGAGATCCGGCTCGCGCCGAAGTGGGAGGGAGGCTCGATCGTGCTGAAGCCCGGCGATCCCGGGACGGCGCCGAAGGAGGTCCCCCTCGACGCCCTCTTCCACAAGATCGTGATGATCCGCGACCGGCTCCGCGTGCTCGAGCAGAGGATCAACGCGCACGAGAAGCTGACCGACGCGGAGAAGATCGAGATGCAGCAGTACGTGACCCGCTGCTACGGCTCGCTCACCACGTTCAACATCCTCTTCCGGGACGAGCAGGACCGCTTCGTCGGCGAGAAGATCTGATGGGGGAGCCATGGCGAGCGCAGGCGGAGCCGGATGAGGCGCTGCGGAGCGAGTGTCCCCCCGCTAATATGGAGCCGCCATGCAGGTGAAGATCGCCAGGACCGCAGGCTTCTGCTGGGGCGTCCGCCGGACCGTCGACAAGGTCATGGAGGTCGCAGACCAGAAGCGCGGCCTGGTCGTCACGCTCGGCCCGATCATCCACAACCCGCAGGCCGTCGCCCGCTTCCGCGAGAAGGGCGTCGGGACCGTGAACGAGGTCGGCGAGGTCGGGGACGGCACGACGGTGGTCGTCCGCACCCACGGCGCGGTTCGGGAGGAACTCGAGGCCGCCGAGCAGCGCCGGCTCGAGGTGGTGGACGGCACCTGCCCGTACGTGAAGTACCCGCAGGCCATGGCGAAGGAGCTCTCGGAGGAGGGGTACCACGTCGTCATCGTCGGCGACGCGAACCACGCCGAGATCAAGGGCGTCGTCTCATACGCGAACGGCCCCTGCACCGTGGTGAAGCCGGGTGAGCCGATCCCCGAGATCCAGGGGAAGAAGGTCGCCGTGATCGCGCAGACCACCTGCATCGGCGCCGACTTCGCCCGGGTCGTCGCCGCGCTCGCCCTCCGCCACAAGGAGGTCCGCGCGGTGAACACGATCTGCAACGACACCGAGGAGCGCCAGGACGACGCCCGCGCGCTCGCCCGCGAGGTGGACGCGGTCGTGGTGGTGGGCGGGAAAAACAGCGCGAACACCCGGCACCTCGCCGAGATCTGCCGCGAGATCCAGCCGCGGACGTGGCACGTCGAGACCGAGGCCGAGCTGGAGCCCGGGTGGTTCGCCGACTGCCGCGCGGTCGGCCTCTCGGCCGGCGCGTCGACGCCCGACTGGATCGTCGAGGGCGTCGCCGACTGGCTGCGCCGTCTCTAGGGCCCCGGCCGGTCCGGGGTGGCCCCCCGCGTCCCGGAGAAGCCCCCCGCCGCGCCTTGACGCTGTGATTCCCGGCGTGTAGGTTCCGCACTTCCGAAAGTCCGGGGTGTTCCCGGGCGCTCCGCCGACCTCGTTCCCCGGGCCGGTCGCGAAGGAAACGAACAGGGGGTCATTGCGGTCTCGCGCACGGCCCAGACGATTTCCCGCCTGCCGGCGCGTCCCACAGAAGGCTGGTACCCAGCACACATGGAGAATCTCACTCCCCGTACGCCCGAAGCCGAGATCGAGGATTTCGCCACCCTGTTCGAGCAGAGCCAGAAGACCGGCGGCCCGATCGAGGAAGGCAAGGTCGTCAGCGGCACCGTGATCCAGCTGACGAAGGACTACGCGGTCGTCGACATCGGCTACAAGTCCGAGGGCCAGGTCGCGATCGCCGAGTTCTCCTCCGTCCCGGGCGCCGCGCCCGCGGTGAAGGTCGGCGACAAGGTCGAGGTGCTCGTCGAGTCCCGTGAAAACGACACGGGCATGGTCGTCCTCTCCAAGGAGAAGGCCGACAAGATGCGCATCTGGGACGAGATCTCCGCCGCGTGCGAGCGCGACGAGCTCGTCGAAGGCATGATCGTCGGCCGCGTGAAGGGCGGCCTCTCCGTCGACATCGGCGTGAAGGCGTTCCTCCCCGGCTCGCAGGTGGACATCCGGCCGGTCCGGAACCTCGACAAGATGATCGGCGAGAAGTTCAAGTTCAAGGTCATCAAGTTCAACAAGAAGCGGGGCAACATCGTCCTGTCCCGCCGGGTCCTCCTCGAGAAGGAGCGCGAGGAGCTGAAGAAGGAGACCCTGAAGAACCTGAAGGAGGGCGCGATCCTCAAGGGCGTGGTGAAGAACCTCACCGACTACGGCGCCTTCATCGACCTCGGCGGCATCGACGGCCTGCTCCACGTGACCGACATGTCCTGGGGCCGGATCGGCCACCCCTCCGAGATGTTCGAGGTCGGGCAGGAGGTCCGCGTCGTCGTCCTCAAGTTCGACCCCGCCTCCGAACGCGTCAGCCTGGGCCTCAAGCAGATCCAGGAGGACCCGTGGCACCGCGCCGACGAGAAGTATCCGGTCGGCTCGCGCGTGAAGGGCAAGGTCGTCTCGCTCACCGACTACGGCGCGTTCATCGAGCTCGAGCAGGGCGTCGAGGGCCTCGTCCACGTCTCCGAGATGAGCTGGACGAAGCGGGTGAAGCACCCGTCGAAGCTCGTCGAGGTCGCTCAGCAGGTCGAGGCGGTCGTCCTCGACATCGACCCGAAGGCGAAGCGGATCAGCCTCGGCATGAAGCAGATCGAGGCGAACCCCTGGACGCTGCTCGAGGACAAGTACCCGATCGGCTCCGTCATCCGCGGCGAGGTCCGCAACGTCACCGACTTCGGCATCTTCGTCGGCGTCGAGGAGGGCATCGACGGCCTCGTGCACGTGTCCGACGTCTCCTGGACCGAGCGGATCAAGCACCCGGGCGAGAAGTTCAAGAAGGGTGACGTGGTCGAGGCGGCGGTGCTCAACATCGACGTCGAGAACGAGCGCTTCAGCCTCGGCATCAAGCAGATCCAGCCGGATCCCTGGACGACGCTCGCCGAGCGCCACCCGGTCGGCTCGCGCGTGAAGGGCAAGGTCACGAAGGTCACCGACTTCGGCGCCTTCGTCGAGATCGAGCCCGGCATCGAGGGGCTCGTCCACGTGTCCGAGATGAAGGACGAGCGCGTCGAGAACCCGCGCGACGTGGTGCAGGAGGGCCAGGAGGTCGACATCAAGGTGATCGACATGGACCTCCAGGAGCGGAAGATCGCGCTCTCGATCAAGGCCCTCAACCGCGACGGCGGCGAGGACGACTACCGCGAGTACCTCCGCCGCCAGGGCGACGGGCGCGCGCGGCTGGGCGACCTCATGGAGAAGTTCAACCGCCGCAAGTGAGGTTTCGGCGCACGATCCGCGGCCTGCGGCGGGCGTGCTCGCTCCTTGGGCTTTGCGGCGTACGGAAGCAGTACGCCTCAGCCCGCGTCGCTGCGCTAGCCCGCCTCGGCTCGCGCCTCGTTTCACGGGAAGAGCGGCCTCCGGGCCGCTCTTTCCATTCCGGGGGTCGCTCGGCGAGCGCAGGCAGAGCCGGATGAGGCTCTGCCGGAGCGAGCGGGGGGGTCGGGGGGGCGCGAGCCGAGCGAATGCGAGGCGAGTGTCCCCCCGTTCTGATTGCCGGGGGGGCCCCCGCGTGGTTACCTCAGCGCACCATGGACCCCCACGATCCGAACGAGCCGTTGCCCACGATCCCGGCCGGCGAGGCGTCGCAGCCCGCCGCGCCCGCGCCCGGCTCGGCGCCGCCGCCCCCGCTGACGCAGGCGCCGCCGCCCGCGTGGGGCGCCGCGCCGCAGTGGGGTCCGCCGCCCTGGGGCTGGCAGCCGCCCATGGTCCCGCCGCCCCCGGCGCCGCGCCGCGACCGGCTCGCGCTCGGCGTGGTCGCGTTCATCTTCGGCGGCCTCTTCCTCGTGTTCTTCGGGTTCCTGCTCCTCGCCTACACCGTGGTGAAGGGCGAGTCGCCCCGCCTCGCGGCCGGGCCGCGGATCGGCGTCCTCGCCATCAAGGGGGGGATCGGGATGGGCGACGGCGGCGCCGACGCCGAGTCGGTGATGAAGCACGCGAAGCGGTTCGCGTCGGACGACTCCATCAAGGCGGTCGTGGTCCGGATCGACTCGCCCGGCGGCTCGGTGGGCCCGAGCCAGGAGATCCACGACGAGGTGAAGCGGCTCGCCGAGAAGAAGACGGTCGTCTGCTCGCTCGGGAACGTCGCCGCGTCCGGCGGGTACTACATCGCGGTCGCGTGCCCGAAGATCTTCGCGGCGCCGGGGACGCTCACGGGCTCCATCGGCGTCGTCTCGCAGTTCGTCAACGTGAAGGGGCTCGCGCAGCGGTTCGACGTGAAGCTCGAGACCGTGAAGAGCGGCAAGCTCAAGGACGCGGGGAACCCGTTCCGCGACATGACGCCGGAGGACCGCGCCTACTGGCAGTCCCTCATCGACCGCGTGTACCAGCAGTTCCTCGCGGCGGTGGCGGACGGGCGCGACCTCGAGGAGGACGAGGTCCGGAAGATCGCGGACGGCCGCGTCCTCACCGGCGCGGACGCGAAGGAGCTCGGGCTCGTGGACGAGCTCGGGAACTTCTACGACGCGGTCGAGGCCGCGAAGACGGACGCGAAGCTCACCGGCGAGCCGCACCTCGTCTACCCGCCGGACGATCGCGCCCGGTTCCTCGAGGAGATCCTCGGCGGCGCGGCGGGCGCCGTCGCCGACGCGGTGCACGCCCGGATCGCGAAGGACGTTCGCGCCGCGCAGGAGCCCGGGCTCTACTTCCTCGCGCGCTGAGGTACCGGAGGGACGACGAAATGCAGAAGCCGCTCTGGGCGCCGTGGCGGATCGAGTACATCCTCGGCGAGAAGCCGAAGGGCTGCATCTTCTGCGACTTCCCCGCCGCGCCGGAGGCGGAGGACCGGAAGAACCTCGTCGTCCACCGGTCCGCGCGCTCCTTCACCTGCCTGAACCGCTACCCGTACAACTCCGGGCACCTGATGGTGATCCCGCGCGCCCACCTCGCGGATCCAGGCGCGCTCGCCGCCGAGGACTGGGCCGACCTCGGCGACGAGCTCCGCCGGGCCGCCGCGGTGCTGCGCGCGGTCTATCGCCCGGAGGGGCTCAACCTCGGCATGAACCTCGGCCGGTCGGCGGGGGCGGGGATCGACGACCACCTCCACTGGCACGTCGTCCCGCGCTGGGTCGGGGACAACAACTTCATGCCGGTGCTCGCGGACCAGCGCGTCGTCGTCGAGGCCCTCGACGCCGCCTGGGAGCGGATCCACGCCGGGTTCGCCGCCCTCCCCCCGTGACCACGCTCTGGGTCGCCCTCGCCGCCGGCTCCTTCCTCGCGTTCGCCGGGGTGCTCGTCGTCGACCGCCGGCGGCGGCGCGACGAGACGCAGAAGGTGCTGAAGGGCGTTCGCTCCGTCATCTCCGGCGATCGCGACGCCGCCATCGAGGCGCTCTCGGACGCGGCGCGGCTCGGCACGCCGGAGGCGGTCGACACCTACCTGGCGCTCGGCGCGTTCTTCCGGCGCGAGGGCGACCTCGCCCGCGCGATCCGGCTCCATCGGAACATGCTCCTCGGGCCCGCCCTCGATCCGTCGCGCCGCCCGGAGGTGCAGCGCGAGCTCGCCGAGGACTACCGGCGGAGCGGCATGCTCACCGAGGCGGCGGACCTCTTCGTCCGGCTCTCGCCCACCGACCCGTTCGCGGCGGCAGGCCTGCGGGACGTCCGCTTCGAGCAAGGCGATCTCGCCGGCGCCGTCGAGGTGCAGCGCCGTCTCGGCGGGGGCACGCCGGATCCGGTGCTCGCGCACCTCCTCGCCGCGTGGTCGCGCGACCTCGCGACCGACCCACGGCGCCCCGCAGCGCTCGCCCGGGAGGCACTCGAGGCGGACCCGTCGAGCGCGGACGCGCACCTCGCCGACGCGGAGGCTCGGGCCGGGGCAGGGGACGTCGCCGGTGCGCTCGGGGCGGCGGGGCGTGCGCTCGACGCGGACCCGCGCGCGGCGGTGCTCGCGTGGCCCTCGCTCCAGCGGGTCGCGGATGGGGCCGCCGTCGAGGCGTTCGTCAGGGCGCGGGTGGCCGCGCGCCCGGAGGACGCGGCGCTCCGGCTCCTGGGCGCGCGGGCGCTCGTGCGCCTCGGCCGCCGGGACGAGGCGCTCGAGGGGGCGCGCGCGGCGCTCGAGCTCGACCGCACCGGCGAGGTGACCGTCGCGATGCGCGAGCTGCTCCGGGAGGCCGCGGCGCCGGGCCCGGAGGACCTCGCCGCGCGGCACGAGCTGCTCGTCGCGGC
>DASWCJ010000364.1:0-3946 GCA_036390155.1 Anaeromyxobacter sp. | reverse complement strand
TCGGCATGAATCCGCTGGCGACTCGGAGCACCTGGCTCACCCGCGCCACCGACTCGCAGCCCGTGATCACGACGCTCGTCGGCAGGCTCATCGCGTACCCGAGGCACTCCTCCGCCGACGCGATCCCCTCGTACACGATCCGCCCGTCTGCCATCGGCTTCATCCCGATCACGCCGATCTCGGCGTTCACGAGCCGCGGCAGCACCCGCTGCTCGAAGCTGTCGAAGTGCGCATCGAGGACGTTGAGCGGCATCTGCACGCCGGGTCATTCCCTGAGGATGAGGATCGGGCTTGGCTACGGCACGCGCCGGAACAGGTCGACCACCGCCCCGACCCGCCCCGCGACCCGCGCCCGGCCCCGCGCCCACTCGCGCAGCGCCTTGATCTGCTCCTCGTACGTCCGGAAGAGCGGCACCACGTCCTGGGCCACGCGGCGAAGGTCCCCGGTCTCGAGCTCGCGGCCGTTCGCGTAGGCGCGGTGGAGCGCACCCACCACGACCTGCTCCAGCTCCGCGCCAGAGTAGTCCTGGCACAGCTCGGCGATCGGGACGACGTCCACCTGCCCCGGATCCCGCCCGCGCCGGCGCAGGTGCAGCTCCAGGATCTCGCGCCGCGCCTCCGGGTCAGGCAGGTCCACGAAGAAGAGCTCGTCGAAGCGGCCGCGCCGGAGGAGCTCGGGGGGCAGCCGGGAGACGTCGTTCGCGGTCGCCACCACGAACACCGGCCCGTGGCGCTCCTGCAGCCAGGTCGAGAACGCGCCGAGGAGCCGCGCCGCGCGAGCGTCGGCCCCGTCGGACGGGCTCGAGCCCGCGAACCCCTTCTCGATCTCATCCACCCAGAGCGCGACCGGGGCGAGCGCCTCCGCCGCCTCGAGCGCCCGGTGCAGGCTCTCCTCCGCGCCGGTGTTGCCGAGCACGCGCGGCAGGTCGAGCCGCAGGATCGGCACGCCCAGGCTCGCGGCCGCCGACTTCGCTGCGAGCGACTTCCCGCAGCCCTGCACGCCGACGAGCAGCACGCCGCGCGGCGGCGGGAGGCCGAAGCGCGAGGCGTCCGGGTCGAACGCGAGCGCGCGCTCCTCCATCCACTCCTTGAAGCCGGGGAGGCCGCCCAGATCCTCGGGCTGCGTCGACGACTCGACGAGCTCGAGCCCGAGGTCGCGCGCGAGGAGCCGCTTCTTCTCGCCGGCGATGACCGCTGCGCCCTCCTGGCCGAGCGCCGGATCCCGCCGGAGCGCGCGGGTGAAGGCGCGCCGCGCCTGCCCCTCGGAGAGCCCGCGCGCCGCGACGAGGGCGCGGTGACGGACCTCCGGCACGACCGGGGTGGGCTTCTTCGGGTGGGCGAGGCCGGCCTGGACCGCGTCGAGGAGCGCCGCGAGCTCGGTGTCGTCCGGGAGCGGCAGCCGCATCACCGCCGCCTCCCCCACGAGCCCGTCGGGGAGCTCGAGCCGGGGCGCGACGACGACGAGGCAGCGCCCTTCGGCGCCGAGGGCCGGGAGCGCGTCGCGCAGCTTCCGCGCGACGAGCGGGTCGCGGAGGGACAGGTGGAAGTCGAGCGCCACCGCGAGCACCGGCGAGGGGGCGCGGACGAGCGCGTCGAGGAACGCGGCGGGGTCCTTCGCGCCCGGCGCGATCCCCTCGAGCCCGCGGTGGACGGACCAGACCGTGGCCCGGGCGTCGAAGGCGCGCGCCGCCGCGTCGCAGAGCGCGATCGCGCGCTCCTCCTCGGCCGTGACGAGGTAGACGATCGCCGTGCCGGCCGACCAGAGCTCCGCGAGGTCCTGCACGGGCGTGGTCACGGCGTCGCCTCCACGTCGGCGGTGGCGCGCATCGCCTCCTCGAACGAGGTGGCGCCGGAAGCGACCTTGCGGATGGCGTGGTCGCGCAGGGAACGGAGCCCGTCCTGGCGCGCGGTCCGCTGCAGGATCTCCGGGGGCGCGCCCTCCGACACGAGGTGGCGGAGCCGCGCGTTCACACCGAGCACCTCGAAGATGCCGCTCCGGCCGTAGAACCCGGTGTAGCGGCACTTGGTGCAGCCCTGGCCGCGCCGGGCGAGGAGCTTCCCGGCGTGGTCCTCCGGGTGGGGCACGCCGAGCGCGTGGACCTCGTCGGCGGTGAGCGGCACGTCGGTCGCGCAGGAGGGGCAGACCTGGCGGACGAGCCGCTGCGCGACGACGCCGGTGAGGGTCGCGGCGGTGAGGAAGCCGGGCACGCCGAGATCGCGGAGCCGGGCGATGGCGCCCACCGTGTCGTTCGTGTGGAGCGTCGTGAGCACCATGTGGCCGGTGAGCGCGGCCTGGACCGCCTGCGAGGCGGTCTCGGCGTCGCGGACCTCGCCCACCATGACCACGTCCGGATCCTGCCGGAGCACGTGCCGGAGCGCGTCCGCGAAGCCGGTGCCGGTCTTGGTGTTCGCGGAGATTTGATTGAAGTCCTCGAGCACCATCTCGATCGGATCCTCGATGGTGGTGACGTTCACCTCCGGCGAGGCGAGCGCCTGGAGGGCCGAGTAGAGCGTCGTCGTCTTGCCGCTCCCGGTCGGGCCGGTCACGAGCACGAGCCCGTGGGGCCGGATCAGCCACCGCTCGAACACGTCGCGCTCGTCCGGGAGGAAGCCGAGCTCGGAGAGGTCGCGCACGAGCACGTTCGGGTCGAGGACGCGGACCACGACCTTGTCCCCGAACGTCGTGGGGATGGTGGAGACGCGGAGCTCCATCTCCGTCTCGCCGCGCGCGGTGCGGATGCGGCCGTCCTGCGGCCGCCTCATGGCGATGTCGAGCCGGGCCATGATCTTGAACCGGTTCGCGATGGCCGCGTGGACCGTCTTCGGGATGCGGTGGATCGGGTGGAGGACGCCGTCGATCCGCATCCGGATGACCGACTCCTCCCGCCGCGGCTCGATGTGGATGTCGCTCGCCCGCTGCTCGAAGGCGTAGTGGAGCATGTACTCCACCGCGGCGATCACCGGCTCGCTCGACGCCTCCAGGGCGTCGATGCCGGTGAGGTTCACGAACTGCTCGAGGTTTCCGACGTCCGGCGCGCCGGCGGGGCCGCCGGTGAGCTGCACCGACGCGTCCGAGATCTGCTGGCGGAAGCCGTAGACCTCGGCGATGGCGCGGTGGATGTCGCCGGGCGCGGAGAGGACCGGCTCGATGTCGGAGCCGGTGAGGCCGCGCAGGTTCTCGAACAGCTCGCGGTCGAACGGGTTCGCGGTCGCGACGACGAGCTTCCCGTCCTTGCGCTCGAGCGGGAGGACCGCGTGCTTGCGCGCGAATGGGCGCGAGAGGGTGCGGGTGATGAGCTGGGCGTCGAGCTTGAGCGGGTCGATCTTGCGGTACCCGATCCCGATCGCCGTCGAGAGGGCGAGGGTCGCCTTGTCCTCGTCGACGAGCTCTTCCTCGCGCGACGCGTCGTGGAACCCGAAGGAGGCGAGCACCTCCACCGGCGAGAGCTCCGCCCGCCGCAGGGAGCGGCCGCCGGAGCGCGAGGCGTGGTCGCGGAGCAGGCGCGTGCGCTGGACGTTCTCGCGGGCGAACGCGGTGCGCTTCGCGTCGTCGGTCAGGACCCCCTGCTTCTGGAGGAGGTCCGCGACGTACTCGAGGGTGAAATCGGTCGCTCGAAGGGTGCGTGCCACCGCCGCGAGTGTACCACTCGAGCGGAGGGACACTCGCTCCGCCTTCGCGGAGCTCGCGCCCCCCGATGATGTGTGTTTCCGCCCGACCGGGCGGCTTCAGATCCCTCAGCCGATGGGTCCGCAGGAGGGCGCCGGAGAGAAGCTCCCCCCCTCCCCTCCGACCCGGGTCGCCGCAGGGCGGGACATCTGCCGGGCGACGTCGGCGTTGCCGCACTTCGGGCAGCGGACCTCGGCCTCGTCGGACTTCCGGAGGACGAGCTCCTCGAAGCTCTTCCCGCACGGGGCGCAGGCGTACTCGTAGATGGGCATCGCGCCG
>DASWCJ010000363.1:0-9598 GCA_036390155.1 Anaeromyxobacter sp. | reverse complement strand
CGGGCCAGGATCCTGCGTTCCTGGCTGGTACCATTGCTTACATGGCGTGCAGTTGCCAACTTCACAGGGCCTATGAAGCCGAGTTTCCAGGTCGCCGCGTCCCACGGGATATCTACTTCGGCAGTGCCGCCCAGGAGCGTTGTGAGGAGGCATATTTTGAATGCCTTATAGCGCTCCTTGGGAAGGGGTCTGAAACAGGCGAGAGGGTAGACGGCCTTGAGGTGTATGGGCGTGAAGAGTTCAGACGTGCAGTTACAAATGCCTTGCGTCTGCTTCGCGACAAGAAACTGCCGGCATGGGACACGCTAACTCAACACGTGAGTTCGATTATTGAGGGAACCAGAACGGATGCCATCGTCACCGCTCATCCCGCGTTCATGTTCGTTGATGGGCCGCACTCCGGCCAGGATCCTGCGTTCCTGGCCGGCACCATCGCTCACATGGCGTGCAGTTGCCAGCTTCACAGGAACTACGAGGCCGAGTTCCCAGGTCGTCGGGTGCCACGGGATATCTACTCCGGCAATGCCGCCCAAGAGCGCTGTGAGAAGGCGTACCAAGAATGCCTTCTGGCGCTTGGGAAGGGGTGAAGTGACCTGCCCTTTCCGAGGGATTCTCGCCACGCCCGATTATCCAGAAGGCTTGGAACGGTACGCACGATGAATGATTCGCGAGCATCCATCGACGCATCGGTGCGGTGCAGTAAGGCTCGTCTTTTGGCCTGACAGTGATCCCTGAGTTCGGCGAGGAACCAGATAGGGAAGGGGGATCACGATGGTCGCAGCAGCTCGTAGCCGTAGCCGCCGTGTTCGCGCGGCCCTCTCGCTCGCGGCGGCCTCTGCGCTGACGGCCGCCTGCTCGTCCCGCGACGCTCCCCCGGACCCGCCTCAGGTCGCGGAGGCGCGCGAGGCCCGGCAGCGGGCCGTCACCGAGCTCGCCCCGCGCCCGCTCCCGACGCCTACGCCCGAGTCCGCCACCACCGCGGCCGCCGCGGCGGCGCCGCTTCCGCTACTGGGCCTGGACGGGAGCGACGCCTACGGCTGGCCGACGCGGTACGTGGACCGAGTGGCGCTCCGCGCGCTCCTGTCCCGCGACCGGTATGGGGAGCTCACCCGCGCGGTCGAGGGGCTCCAGGACGCCTTCGAGCAGGACCAGAGCCTCGAGCGTTGGCCCTACGACGCCGCCGCCGCGCTGGGGACCGCGGAGAAGGAGCTCCTCCCCAAGCTCGACGCCTGGGCGCTCGCGAGCCCGCAGTCGTTCGCGCCGTTCCTCGCGCGCGGAACGCACTGGGTCAACGCGGCCTACGCGCGGCGCGGCTCCAACTGGGCCAAGGACACGCCCGACTCCGACTTCGCGGCGATGAACGACGCGATCCGCCGCGCCGTCCCGGACCTCCGCCGCGCGCTCGAGCTCCGCCCCGGGCTCATCGCGGCCATGAACGAGCTCATCCGCGCGAACCTGCTCGTGCCCGGTGGCCGGAAGGCGAACGCGCGCATCGTCGACGCGGTCTTGCGCGCGTGCCCGTCGTGCTTTCTCGTCGACCTGACCTACCTGAACACCCTCGTGCCGCGCTGGGGTGGCAGCTATCCGTTGATGAAGGCGTACGTGCGGCGGCGCTCGATCGCCGAGAACCCGCGCTCTGCCCTCCTTCTCGGGGCCATCGACGTCGACAAGTCGGCCGAGCCCCACCGCGAGCGCCGGTACCGGGAGGCCCTCGCCCTCGTCGAGCGCGCCTGCAAGCGCGGCGAGTTCTGGCGGTTCCTGGTCGAGCGCGCGGACCTCGAGCTGAAGATGTCCGCGACGGAGAAGGCGGTCGCGGATCTCGACCGCGCCGCGGAGCTCCGGCCCGGCCATCCGGAGGTCCTCTTCGCGCGGGCCCGGGCACTTGTGTGGGCGAAGCGGTGGGAGGAGGCCGGACGCGACCTCCGCGCCGGGATCCAGGTCGATCCCGCCCACTGGATGGTGCGAGCGGGCACCCACAACCTCCTCGCGAGCGTCGTCTCCGGGCTGATGTTCGCGGGCTGGGAGCGCTACCAGAAGGGCGATCGCGAGGGGGCGCTCCGCGACTACGACCTCGCCGTCGAGCTCGACCCCGGAAGCCACGAGGCGCAAGGGCGCCGCGCGGTGATCATCGCCGGTGGCAAGGCGGAGCCGGCGGCGCTGACGAAGAAGCTCGAGGAGGCACAGCAGGTCGTCCCCGACGACTTCCGCGCAGTCCAGCAGCTCGACTACCAGCTCGCGCGAGAGGGGCGCTTCGGGCCCGTCGTCGGTCTCTGGAACGGGTTTCTGAAGAAGCACCCCGACCACGGCCCCGCCTACCTCGAGCGCGGCGGCGCCTACTTACACCTGGGCAAGCGCGCGGAGGCGCTCGCCGACGCCCGCAAGGCCTGCGACCTGGGCGTGAGCGAGGGGTGCATGCGCGCGAAGCAGCTCGGGGGCGCGCCCTGAGATGGGACGCGCCCCCGACAGGGATCCGCTCGCGCCAGCTACTGCTTCGACCCGCCCGGCGCGCCGCCGGTGTCCGAGCCGCCGCCGGACGAGCCCGACGAGCCGCCCGTGTCGGAGCCGCTCCCCTGCGAGCCGCCCATCCTGCTGCCCTGGTCCTGCGTGTGGCCGCCCGAGCCCGACGCGCCGCGGCCCTGCCGCGACGGCTTGCCGACCTCGATCTTCACCGCGACCTGGTCCCCGGCCTGCTCGGCGTAGCTCGCGCGCACGCTCTGGCCCTTCTTCAGCTGCGAGGGCTTCGCGTCCTTGCCGTTCACCATCACCACCGTCTGGTCCGCGATCTTGAGCGTCACCGGCTCGCCGCCCTTCTTCGTCGGCGCGATGGTGACCTCGCTCTTCGAGACCTTGGTGAGCTTGCCCGAGATGGTCTCGTCATCCGAGTGCTCGGCGAGCCCTGCGCTCGCGCCGCCCTGCGAGCCCGTTGCGGAGCCGCCCTGCCCCGACCGGTCCGATCCCAGCGTCTCGGACGAGCCGCCCGAGCCCATCGGCTGGCCGCCCATCGTCCCGCCGCCCTGCGTGCCCTGCGACCCGCCCGAGGGCGAGCCCGTCGCGGAGCCGTCGGACGACGAGCCCGTCCCGGGCTGGTCCTTCCCGGTCGCGTCCGTCCCGGCGGTGGTCTCGATCGACCCGTACTGCGAGCTCGCCTGCGCGTCGGACGAGCTGCCGCCGGTCGAGGCGGCGTGGGACTTCGAGGAGTGCGAGCAGGCGATCCCGAGCGCGAACGGGATTGCGACGATCAGCTTCCGAATGGACATGGAGTCCTCCTTGGAGCCCGAAGCTGTGGGCTCCGCGAGCGGGCGGCCATGCCCCTCTGCGGCTACACTCCCTCCAGATGACACGCCGCGCGCCGCTCCTCCTCCTGCTCCTCCTCGCCGCGCCGGGGTGCCGCCGTCCGACCGGCCCCGCCGAGACCTACCGGGCCTTCGCCGCGGCGGCGCGCGCCGGCGACGCGGAGGGGGTCTGGAAGCGCCTCTCGGAGCGGTCCCGCGCCGCGCTCGACGCCCGCGCCCGCGACGCCGCCGCGCGCGCGCCGGCCGGGGTCGTGCCGGCGAGCGGGAAGGACCTCGTGGTCGGCGCGCTCGGCGCCGAGGCGCCGCGGATCGAGAAGGCGACGGTGCTCCGCGAGTCCGCCGACGCGGCGGTCGTGGCGGTGGAGGTCGAGGGATCGCCGGGAGCGCGCGAGGTGTCGCTCGTCCGCGAGGCGGGCGTGTGGCGCGTCGTGCTCCCGTTTGATAAGTGAGTCCCCCTCCATGAAGAACCCGACCGCCGCCGAGATCCGCGAGGCGTTCCTCCGCTTCTTCGAGGAGAAGGGGCACCGCCGCGTCCCGAGCTCCTCCCTCGTCCCGCACGACGACCCGACGCTCCTCTTCACCAACGCCGGGATGGTGCAGTTCAAGGACGTCTTCACCGGGCGCGAGAAGCGCGACTACTCCCGCGCCACCACCGCCCAGAAGTGCGTCCGCGCCGGTGGGAAGCACAACGACCTCGAGAACGTCGGGTTCACTGCACGTCACCACACGTTCTTCGAGATGCTCGGGAACTTCTCCTTCGGCGACTACTTCAAGAAGGACGCGGTCGCCTGGGGCTGGGAGTTCGTGACGAGCCCGAAGTGGCTCGGCCTCGACCCCTCCCGCCTCGCGGCCACGGTCTTCGACGGCGAGGGCGGGCTCCCCTGGGACGAGGAGGCGTTCGAGCTCTGGAAGAAGGCGGGCGTCCCCCCCGACCGGATCTACAAGCTCGGCGCGAAGGACAACTTCTGGGCGATGGGCGACACCGGCCCCTGCGGGCCGTGCTCGGAGCTCCACTACTTCCAGGGGAACGACATCCTCTGCGCCGAGGAGCAGGCCGGGAAGAAGTGCCTCGGCGTCGCCTGCGACTGCGATCGCTGGCTCGAGATCTGGAACCTCGTCTTCATGCAGTTCGAGCGGAGCGCGAACGGCACCCTCACGCCCCTCCCGAAGCCCTCCATCGACACCGGCGCCGGCCTCGAGCGGATGGCGTCGGTCGCGCAGGGCAAGCGCTCGAACTACGACACCGATCTCTTCCAGAACATCATCCGGGCGATCGAGAAGCTCGCCGGGAAGCGCTACGGCGCGGCGCCGGACACCGACGTCTCGATGCGGGTCATCGCCGACCACGCGCGCGCGACCACCTTCCTCGTCGGCGACGGCGTGCTGCCCTCGAACGAGGGGCGCGGCTACGTGCTCCGCCGGATCATGCGGCGCGCGATCCGGCACGGGAAGCGGCTCGGCCTCGAGAAGCCGTTCCTCGCCGACGTCTGCGGCGCGGTGATCGAGGAGATGGGCGCGGCCTACCCGGAGACCCGGGAGAACCGGCCGTTCATCTCGAAGGTGGCGCAGCAGGAGGAGGAGTCCTTCCGCCGCACGCTCGACAACGGCCTGCGCATCCTCGAGGAGGAGATGGCGCGCCTCGAGAAGGCGAAGGAGAAGGCCGTCCCGGGCAGGGTCGCCTTCCAGCTCTACGACACCTTCGGCTTCCCGATGGACCTCACCCGCGTCATCGCCGGCGAGCGCGGCCTCGGCGTGGACGAGGCCGGGTTCGACCGCCACATGGCGGAGCAGCGGGCCCGCTCCGAGTGGAAGGGCTCCGGCGACCAGGCGGCGGGCGACCTCCAGAAGGCGATCGCGAACGAGCTCGGCGAGACCCACTTCCTCGGGTACGAGACGCCGGTCGCGAAGGCCGAGGTGAAGGCCATCCTCGCGAACGGCGCGCGCGTCGCGAAGGCGAAGGCGGGCGACCAGGTCGAGGTCTACACCGCCGCGACCCCGTTCTACGGCGAGTCCGGCGGCCAGGTGGGCGACGTCGGAAAGATCACCGGCGCGCGCGGCGCGATGGACGTGAAGGACGCCCAGCGGCCCGTGCCGGGGCTCGTCGCCCACGTCGGCGTCGTCGAGCGCGGCGAGCTCGCGGTCGGCGACGAGGTCGAGCTCGCGGTGGACGACACGCGGCGCGACCTCATCCGGGCGAACCACTCCGCCACCCACCTGCTGCAGTTCGCGCTGCGCGAGCGGCTCGGCGAGCACGTGAAGCAGGCGGGCTCGGTGGTGGCCCCCGATCATCTCCGCTTCGACTTCGCGCACTTCGAGCCGCTCGGCGACGACGACGTCGCCGCGATCGAGCGCCGCGTGAACGACCTCGTGCGCGAGAACGCGCCGACCGACACCGCGGTGCTCGAGCTCGAGAAGGCGCGCCAGTCGGGCGCGATGATGATCTTCGGCGAGAAGTACGGCGACGTGGTGCGCGTCGTCCGGATCGGGCCCTCGAAGGAGCTCTGCGGCGGAACCCACGTCCGCCGCGCCGGCGACATCGCCTTCTTCAAGATCGCGAGCGAGGAGTCGATCGCCGCGGGCGTGCGCCGGATCGTGGCGCACACCGGTCCGCGGGCGGTGGAGCTCTCGCAGCGCGAGGCGGCCGAGCTTCGGCGCGCCGCGGCGCTGCTCCGCTCCGGCGCGTTCGAGGTCGCGGCGAAGGTGGAGGCCGCGCAGCGGCGGGTGAAGGACCTCGAGAAGGCGCTCGGCGAGGCCTCCTCCAAGGCGGCGACCGCGCAGTCGGGCGACCTCGCCTCGCGCGCGCGGGAGATCGGCGGCGGCGCGAAGGTGCTCGCGGCGCGCGTGCAGGGCGACGGCAAGGCGCTGCGCGAGCTGGCGGACAAGCTCCGCGACAAGCTCGGCCGCGGCATCGTCGCGCTCGGCAGCGAAGCGGACGGCAAGGCGATCCTCCTCGTCGCGGTGACGAAGGACCTCACCGCCAAGGTGAAGGCCGGCGATCTCGTGAGGGACGCGGCGAAGCTCGTGGGCGGGACGGGCGGCGGCAAGCCCGACCTCGCGCAGGCGGGCGGGCCCGACGCGGCGGGCCTCGACAAGGCGCTCGCGCGGATCGAGGAGCTGGCGTCCTCGTCGCTCGCGTGACGCGTCACCCCGGGTGAGATCGAGCCGCGCCTCCGCCGCGGCGGACGGTCGGACGCGCCACGCCACGTCCCCGGACTTCCTTCGCCCGGCGGAGCCGGGCTGGGGAAGGGGGCTCCGGGCGGGACTCGGCCCCCGGTGTCAAGCGATACGGCCGTTGACCGGCGCGGAGTGGGGTGCCTACGATTCCCCTGCCGATGACGCAGCCGTTCCCCCGAGCGCGCAAGGCGCGCGTGGCACCGCCGGTGGTGGACCTCGCCCGTGCGCGCGACGCACGGCGGCTCCGCGAGCTGGTCGCGCGGTGCCGCGCGGTGGACGAGCTGAACCGGAAGTCGATCGCGCAGCTCTTCCACACCGGGCTCGTCTTCAGCCGCGCCGGCGCCCGGCTCGGGCGCGACCTCCTGCTCGCGCACCAGCACCTGCTCCGCGTCTCGGTCGTCCTCGCGCGCATCGCGGAGCTCCCGTCCGGGGCATCGCACGGCGAGGCGACCGCGCTCTACGACGAGGCGCACTCGCTCCTCGCCCGAACCGCCGAGCTCACGTCTCGCTCGGGGCCCGTGCTCGCCCGCGGCAACTGACTCCGCGTCTCGGGAGTCCACCCCATCGCGGTGCGACGAACCGCCTCCGGCGTACCGCGTTCATGGTAAACCGCGACGCGCGTGTCATGTGGGCGAGCTCGCGAAACCCTTGTGGCGCAGAGATCTTCTTGCGCACGCGCGTTGAGTGAACGAAGCTGACGCCCGCGCTCGAGGGGGGCCCAGCCTTCCGGGACCCGTGGGCTCTCGAGTGGAAGCACCAACCCGCAACCCAAGGAGTGATCCAGATGCGCAAGGTTCTTTTTGCCGGTCTCGTTGCGCTGCTCATCCCGACGGCGTCGCTCGCGCAGGTCCAGCTCGGTCTCCGCCTGGGCTACGCCCCCGCGATGGGCGACGCCGCGAAGGATGCCAAGATGACGGACTTCTCGCTCTCGTCGCAGATCCCGATCCAGGTCGACGCGGCCTACAAGTTCAACGCCGACTTCTCGGCGGGCCTCTACTTCTCGTACGGCTTCGGCCAGGTCGACAACAAGGCCTTCGAGAGCCTCGTCGGGCAGCAGGTGTGCGGCGCGAACGGCATCACCTGCTCGGGCAGCGCGCTCCGCTTCGGCGCTCAGGGGAACTACACGTTCAACCAGGTGACGGGTCCGATCGTCCCGTGGGCCGGCCTCTTCCTCGGGTACGAGTCCGTGACGACCGACCTCTCCGGCGGCGGCTCGAGCGGCTCGATCGAGCTTACCGGGTACGAGCTCGGCCTCCAGGTCGGCGGGGACTACAAGGTCAACGAGCAGTTCTCGGTAGGCCCGTACCTCACGTACTCGTTCGGCCAGTACCAGAACGTCGAAGCGAAGGTGAACGGACAGTCCTTCGCCAGCGGCAGCATCACCGACCAGGCGATGCACAGCTGGCTCAGCATCGGCGTCATGGGCCGGTTCAACCTGTAATCCACGCCTCGCGCAGCACGCTTTTCGCGGCCGCCCCTCCCCGGGGCGGCCGTTCTCTTTCCCGGGCGTTCGTGCGAAGCATGGGCGCATGCGCCTCCCTCGCGCCGGGCTCCTCGCCGCGCTGTTCGTGGCCTCGCCCGCGCGGGCGGAGCCGGTCCTCGCGCTCCGCCTCGCCGTCGCGCCCGGGCTCGGGTCCGCCGCCGGGAACCTCCCGATGTCGGACGCGGTTCCGCTCCAGTTCCCGCTGCAGCTCGACGCGCTCTGGCGCGAGGGCCGCCTCGCGGGCGGCCTCTACGGGTCGTGGGGTCCGGGCCAGGCGGGCGGCTGCGGCGGCCTGCGCTGCAGCGCGACGGTCTGGCGGGTTGGCGCGGAGGCAACCTGGGCGTTCGACGCGCCTGGCCTCGAGCCCTGGGCCGGGCTCGCGGTCGGATGGGAGTGGGCGCGCGCGTCCACCATGGACGGCGGCACCATCACGACGACGTTCGGCGGCCCCGAGGTCGCGGCGCAGGGTGGCGTCGAGTGGCGGCTCCTGCGCTGGCTCGCGCTCGGGCCCTACGCGCTCCTCGGCGTCGGCCGGTACGGGAGCTACGGCGTCGAGACCCCGGCGGGCTCCGCGTCGGGGGAGATCGCCGATCGCGCGTTCCACTACTGGCTCCACTTCGGCGTCCGCGGGACCTTCACGCCGTGGAGTACGCCCGCGCCGCCTTCCACGCCATCGAAGTCACCGCCGAAGCCGTCCAGGCCTGGGACCCTGGACATATGAAAGGCGAGCTCGTCGAGCTCGAGGTCGAGGCGGCCGCGCTCGCGGGAAACCCGCTCGGCGATCCCGCCCGGCGCACGGTCCTCGCCTGGGTCCCGGCCGGTGGCGGGGCGGGGCTGCCGTCCGTCACCTTCCTTCACGGCTTCGGCGGGACCGCGCGCGGGTGGACGCAGGCGTCGCTCTTCGCGCCCACCGTGCCCGAGCGGATCGACGCGCTCGTCGCCGCGGGCGAGGTGCCGCCGTTCGTCGCGATCTTCCCCGACGGGGCGACCGCGCTCGGCGGCACGCAGTGGACGAACGCGCCCGCGGTCGGGCGCTACCAGGACTTCGTCGCCGAGGACGTCCGCGCGGCCGCGGAGGCGCAGCTCGGCGTGCTCGCGCGCCGCGAGGCGAGGGCGATCGTCGGGAAGTCCTCGGGCGGCTACGGCGCGCTCTGCATGGCGCGCGACCGGGCCGACGTCTTCGCGCTCGCCGGCGCCCACGCCCCCGACTGCTGCTTCGAGTACTGCTACCTGCCCGACCTCCCGAAGGCGGCGGGGGTGCTCCTCGCGGCTTCCGACGCCGCGGCGTGGCTCGCGGCCGCGAAGCGGAAGGCGCGCGAGACGAAGCTCGGCCAGGCGGAGTTCACCGCGCTGAACGTGGTCGCGATGTCGGCGCACTACTCGCCGCGCGAGGGTGCGCCGCTCGGCCTCGACCTGCCCTTCGAGCTCCCCACCGGGCGGCTCCGCGAGGAGGTCTGGGCGCGCTGGCTCCCGCACGACCCGGTCCGCTTCGTGCCCCGCGCGGGCGACGCCTTCCGCCGGCTCGCGGGCGTCTACCTCGACTGCGGGACGCGCGACGAGTTCAACCTGCGCTGGGGCACGCGGATGGTCGCGGAGGCGCTGCGCGCGCTCGGCGTCGCGGTGGAGCATCAGGAGTTCGAGGACGGCC
>DASWCJ010000362.1:0-34353 GCA_036390155.1 Anaeromyxobacter sp. | reverse complement strand
CTCGTGTCGGCGGAGCTGCTCCTCGTCCCCGAGTCGCTGCACGACGAGGTGGCGCGCAGGGTGGCCGATCTCCGACTCTCCGGGCTCCTCGTCGCGGCGACGCACACGCACGCCGGCCCGGGCGGCTACTGGGAGAGCTCGCTCGGCTCGCACGTCGCGACCGGTCCCTACGACCCGGCGGTCCGCGAGGCCGTGGTCGCGGCGATCGTCCAGGCGATCCGCGAGGCCGCGGAGTCGCTCGCGCCGGCCCGGCTCGCGACCGCGTGCTCGTCCGCAGACGATCTCGCCCGCAGCCGCTCCGGCGGGCTCGAGGACGCGCCGCTCACGGTGCTCCGGGTAGAGGCGGCGGACGAGAAGCCGCTCGCCGAGGTGACGATCTTCGCGGCGCACGCGACGCTGCTCGGGGCGCGGAACCGCGTCATCTCCGGCGACTGGCCGGGGCGGTTCCTGGCGGCCGGCGCACACGGGCTCCGCCTGTTCTTCCAGGGAGCGATCGGCGACCAGAGCACCGAGGGACCGTCCTCCGGGTCGGTGCGCGGGTTCGCGAACGTGCTCTCCTCGCGCGTCGCGGGGATCCCGTTCGGGAAGGCCGACCCGGCGCCGCCGCTCGCGTGGGCGCAGGCGGAGGTGGGGCTCCCGGACTCGGAGATCGCGGGCGCGCCGCTGCTGCTCCGGCGCGCGGCGCGGAACCTCGCGGCGCGCGGGTTCCCCGCCTCGGCGCGGGTCGAGGCGCTCCAGCTCGGGCCGGTGCTCCTCGCCGCGGTCCCGGCGGAGCCGGTCGCCGCGGTGGCGTCGGGATGGCGCGCGAGCTTGCCGCCGAAGACGGTCGTGGTCTCCCTCGCGAACGGGTACGTCGGCTACGTCGAGGCGCCGGAGCGGGTCGCCGCGGGAGAGGGCGAGGCGGACCGGACCTACTACGGCGCGACGCTCGCGGCGACGCTCGGCGCCGCGGTGAAGGCCGCCGCCGGAGCCCTCGGGCCGCCCCGCTGACTCACCGCTTGCGCGGCGGGAGCTCGGCGTAGTCCGCGGCCCTGGGCGCGAGCCCGAACGCCTTCGCGAGCCCGGCGGGCGGCGGCGCGAGGCGGCGGGTGCGCATGTCCATCCAGCCGCCCTCGAGCACGATCCGCCCGGCCTTCTTGCCGTTCGTCTTCGTGAACTCGTGCTTGAGCTTGAAGATCATCCCGTCCGCGGAGGTCCCGAGCTGCTCGAAGTCCACCTCGACCGACTCGCCGAGCTTCAGCTCGCGGAGGTAGTCGATCTCCTCGCGGAGGATGACGGGCCCGAAGCCGGACGAGACGAACTGGTCGAAGCCCCACCCGTGCTCGGCGAGGAAGGCGATCCGGACGTCGATCGTGAGCTCCGAGTAGGAGGTGTTTCGCATGTGGCCGTTCACATCGCAGTCGGCCCAGCGCACGATGAAGGTCTTGGCGTAGCGGTCCATCGAAGGATCTCCGGGTCCGAAGACCTACCGCATCTCCGGGACGGGCGCGCGTCCGAGGCGGGGTGCGCGGGCGACGTGCTCATTGTCAATCTGAGAACCAGAACCACATGCCATCGGCGTAGTACCCCTCCTCCTCTGGAAACTGGAAGGCAGGCAGGTTGAACGGGGCGGGCTGCATCTTTTTCGTCTTGGCCATTCGTCTTCCTCCTGGTGAGGGCCAGGAAGATACGACCGCAGATCGATATCGCCCGTGTTCGGCGTCCCACGGCGATTCGATCGCGGGGCCGTAGGTCGAAGTCGGACTCCGCTCGCCAGACGTCCATCACCGGGGGGTTACCGAGCAGGTACCTCGCTGCTTCGAGGTCACCACGCCGCGCAGCCTGCATGGCGAGCGACGCGCACGTCTCGACGAGCAGCGCCGCGGCGGCCCCGATGGACGCGGGCGCACTGCCCGCACGATCCGCACCGAGGCGTTACCGATCTTGCTGCGCCGGTGGTGCGCAGCGCCGCTCGCACAGCTCGCCGGGAATGCCGAGGAACCGGTGGGCTCGTGTTCTGCGTGCCATCGCTCCCCAAGATCGTCGCGAAGCGAGACCCGGAGGCTCATTGAAATATGGTACCTTTCGTACTAACTATGCGACATGGATTACGAGTCGCGCTCCACGCCTGCGCTAAAGGCGCTCTTCCCGACGAAGGCTCGTCGCGCCCTAGTCGAGCTGCTCTTCTCGGGCGCGGTGGGCGAAGCCTCGGTGAGTGAGCTCGCGCGGCGTGCCGGGCTCACGCCGAGGGCGGTGGCCGTGGAGGTCCAGCGACTCGAGGAAGCGGCCCTCATCGAGGTTCAGGCGCACGGGCCGGCGTACGTCGTCCGGCCGAACGCCCGCTCTGCAGTTGCCCAGGCGCTCGTAGCTCTCGTGGAGGCCGCGGCCGCGACGCCGGTCGCGGGCGCCGGTGAGCGGAACGTCCGCCGTTCTCTCGCCGCGTACGGCGCACCCTTGCTCGGCGAGGAACCACGGCCCGCGTTCTCGCTCTCCGAAACCCTCGTCCGCGGACTGAAAACCGCCCGGTCCGATGCGACCGTCCTCAGGGTGCTCCCGGTCGTTCTCGCAAAGCACGCAGGGGATCTCGACTGGGCGGACTTGATGGAGCGGGCGCGCCGCATGAACCTCAGGGCTGAGCTGGGCATGCTGCTCGACCTCACGGCGAAGGTCGCGAACCTCCCGGAGCTGCGTGCCCATGCCACCAAACTGAGCGACGCACGGCGCAAGCGGCCGCGCTACTTCCCGCACGTGGAAGGCGCGTTCGAGAAGCAGCTCGCCGCGAGGCGAAGCCCCGAAGCTGCGACCCGGTGGCACTTCGTCATGAACATGACGGAGGACTCGTTCCGCGAGATGGTCAGAAAGCATGTCCCCGCTCCGTAGCTTCCCGCCGGTCGAGTTCGAGAAGTTCTTCTTCGCGCTCGATCGGGAGCTGCGAAAGCGGGTGACCGTAACCGTGATCGGCGGTGCCGCGATCGGCCTGGGCTACGACCCGCGGCACTCCACGACCGACATCGACCTCGTCCCGGTCGGCGACCCGGAGTTCTGGAAGGCAGTGGAGCGCGCACGCGCGGCTCACCCGATCCCCGTCCAGACCGTCCCCTTCTTCACGCCGCCCTACGACTATGAGTCGCGGTGCACGAGACTCGGCCTGAAGGGGTTGAAGCGGCTCACGATCCTCGTCCCCGAGGTGCACGACCTCGCGATCATGAAGGCCGCACGCGCGCTGGCGCACGATCTCGACGCCATCGAGCACATCCACCGGCAGCATCCGCTCGACCTCGAGACGCTCGTGGCCCGCTACTACGAAGCTCGAACGCAGGTCACCGGCTCGCAAGCCGATTTCACGATCGGCTTCCTCGCGCTCATCGAGCGCCTCTTCGGCGCGGAGGCCGCGCGAGAGGCTCAGGACCGCCTCGAGAAGGGCGGGCCACCTCGATCGGGCGGGGTGTGAACGCCTGCGGCTCAGGAGTCGAGGCCTTCACCCATCGGACGCAGTTCCAGCAGCACTCGCGCGACGTACCCGTGACCGCATGCCAATCGGGCTGCACGGAGACTCGGCGAGCTTGAGCGCGACCTCGACGAGGTCCCGTGAGCAGGAGTGCGCCTCCGCGAGGTAGACGAAGTCTGTTATCGAGCCCAGCATCTGCCGGCTCGAAGTCCTCCCGATCCGGACCTCGTTCATCTCGTGAAGCTCGGACTCGACGCTCGCGGCGGGTGCGCTGATGCCCAGCAGCACGTCCGTGCGCTGCTTCCGACCCGCGCGCGCGAATCCTGCGCGAAATCCGCGGGATCGCGTCAAGCGAGGCGCTCAGAACGCGAGCGCGAGCGTGCCCGGCTCCTCGGCGGGGGCCCGAGACTTCCAGCCGAGCACGCCCGCGGTCGCGGCGAAGACGACGGCCACGCCGGCCGAGACGTAGGCGTTCCGGCTCGACGCCGCGGCCTGGTCGCGCAGGGACTGGTACCGGCTCGGGTCGGAGCCGACGGCGAGCGAGCCGTTCGGCCCGACCATCGCCGAGGCGTCGCTCGAGGCCTGCCGCGCCACGAGCCCCTGCTGGATGGCGAGGCCGGTGAACACGGCGCCGAGGCCGATCGAGGCGTAGGCGGCCGGCCGCATCCAGCCGCGGCCCGAAGGCACCGTCGTGGAGACGTGCTCTGCTGCGACCGCGGGCGGCGGCTCGAACGAGCGCGGGGCGGCGGAGAGCGACGGCGCGGCCGGCTCCTTCCTCGGCGCGGGCGCGAGGGCCGCAGGCGTGGCGACGACGGTCGCGACCGCGGCGACGGGCGCGGCGGTCTTCCGCTCCGGCGCGGGCGCCCGCGCGAGCTCGGTCCGGTCCTTCACGTCGCGGGAGGACTGGCCGGTGAGGAGGAAGGTCGCGAGCGCGCCCAGGTTCGCGGCCGGCACGGTGCCGGCGATGGTGCGCACCGAGCCCTCCCGCAAGAGCGCGCCGTTCCGCACGTCGAAGATCGAGCCGAGCAGGAACACGGCGTCCCCTTCGGCGACGCGGCTCACCGCGATGACGCGGTCGATGCCGAGCCACGCGCCGGCGCGGACGATCCCCTCGCTCCGCCGGGCGGCGGGGAGCGCGAGGCCGGGCCCGCCGCCGACGCGGAGCGCCTCGGCGAGCGCGAAGTCGAGCACGATCGCGCCGTCGTCGTTCGCGAGGTCGATCCAGAAGCTCGGGACGTGGAGCGGGCCCGACGCGCCGCCCACGCGGTAGCGGCCCGCCGGCAGCGAGAGCGTGACCGGCGCCTGACCCATCGGCCGGCCGTTGAGGTAGACGGTGCCGCCCTTCCCCTCCGAGGTGATCTGGAGCCGGCGCACCGGGAGGGACCGGAGCTTCGCGCGGAGCGCGTCGTACCGGCGGCGGTAGGTGGGCGAGTACTGGTCCGGCTCCGGCTGCACGCCGGGGTCGGTGCGCGCGACCGCCTGCATCGCCTCGTCGGCCTCCCGCTCGCGGCCGATCGTCTGGGCGGCGTGGGCGAGCCGCAGCTGGGCGCGGATCCACTGCGCGTAGGACTCGTCCGTCTCGGGGAGGCTCTCGAGATCGTCCACGATCGCCTTGAGCGTGCGGATGGCGCTCTCGAACTCGCCGTTCTGGTAGACCGCGAGCGCGCCGCCGTAGGCGCGGTCGAGCTCGGTGACGGTCGCGTTCGAGCGCTGACCGAGGAGCCGCGCGCGCATGGTCGGCACGTCCTGCACGCCGCCGACCCGGTCGCGGCAGGCGGCGCGGAGCTGGTGGGCGAGCTCGGCGAGGTCCGCGTCCGGGCCGGCGGGCGGATCGTCGGAGGCGAGGACTGCGAGCGACTCGAACGCGGCCGCGGGCGACGCGGCGAGAAGGAGCGCGATGGCGAGGGCGAGGGGGCGGGTCACCACGGCTGGGCTCCTGCGCGGTTCGTGTTGGCGGGATCGTGGAACGCCTTCGGCCACGGGGCGCTGCCGTCGAGCTTGCCGTCGACGATGACGGCGTGGAGCCAGCCGTCCGAGCCGGCGAAGTAGGCGAGCGAGAGCTCCTCGCCCGGCGTCGCGTCGTAGGTGAAGAGGTTCCCGGGCTGGAGCGCGGCGGTGCCGGTGCTGAGCTGGCCCGACCAGGCGATCGAACCGTTGGCGCGGAGCGCATGCACGGCGCCCTTCGCGGTCGGGACGACGAACGGGGCGGCCCCGGTCATGACGAGGGGCGTGCGCGCTGCGCCGCCGAGGTCCGGCTTCAGCCAGCCGGGGAACGCGTCGCCGGTGGAGGTCCAGCGAGAGAGCGTCTTCGTCTGCTCGGGGACGAGGATGCTGGAATCCGAGACGTACACCGGTCCCCCCGCCGGCGTTGATGTCGAGACCCCAAGTTCGGGATCGCCCCCAGGCGACACGCTTCTCAACAGACCTCCCCCCACCGTATTTGCAACAGAAACTAGTGCTGTCGTGCAGGCAATCGGGTCAAGGACAGTTCCTCCGAGCCCTACGGGTGATGTCCAGGTGGTGATGGGTATTCCGCCGGACAGGGACAAGCGATATGCGCTGCCACCGGCGACGGCGAAGATCGAATCGGAAGCGTCAATGATCGCACCCACCGTGAATCCGGAAAGCGGAGAGCTGTTCTTGGTGACGGCGGTGACTGCATAGACAACCCCGGCGTCCGACACCGCGATGACCGTGCCGTTCGACATAAGTGCGAGCGAGCCACGGAGCGCATCACCCGTGGATGCCTTCTGAACAGCAGTCCAACCAGAGCCGTTGTCGCTGAGCTCGTTGACGAAGCCAGCGTCATTCGCAACCCAGAACGACTGTCCGGATGCCAAAGCTGCCGCTGGCTGCTGCAGATTGCTCCCCGTCTGAACCGACGTGACGATCTCGCCGTCCCATGTCAGCAGGGAGGTCGTCCCATTGCTCGAAGGAACGGCGAGCATCCCGGCGGCATTCACGGCCAGCGGCGCGACACTGGACGTGAACTGGGTTTGCCACCTCAACCTCGTCACCGTGGTGACCCCGCTCGCGTCGAGGCTCGTCTCGTTCCTCGCCCCGTCCCGCGCAGTCACCGTCGCCACCACGCCATGGCTGAAGAAGTCGAACGGGAACGCCCGGAGCGGGAGCGTCGCGCTCCACGTCGAACCCGTCCTCGCGAGCGGCACGGGCGGCCCGCCCACGTCGAGGGTGACCCGCGCGTCGAGCACCTCCGCGTCGTCCGAGATCGTCGCCTGGACGTGAAGCGTCGAGTCGCGCAGGCAGGGCGCGGCGCAGGTGACCGTGACCCCGGAGACGACCGGCGCGACGGCGTCGGGCCAGCAGACGCTGCCGTCCGGCGTGTGGGCGCAGTACGCGCCCGCGGGGCAGTCGGTGGACGTGCCGCAGCTCCCGCGATCCTGCGGCGAGCCGCACGCGGCGAGGGCGGCGGCGAACAGGACGAGTAGGGTCGCGCGCATCTCGGCTCCTAGAAGGCGTACCGCCAGGTGAGCCCGCCGCCGACGCCGAGGGCGCCGACCGCGAGGAACACCGCGCTCGCGGTGCGGCGCGAGCTCCAGTCGGCGCGCGCGCTCGTGTAGTCGGCCGGGGTGGACGCGCCGTCGGCCGCCTGCGCCGCCGATCGCGCCGAGAGCGCGAACGCGGTGCCGACCGCGAGCGACGCGACGCCCACGCCGACCGTCACCCAGGGCAGGAGGTGCGGGTGGCGCGGCCCGGGCGGCGGCGGCAGCGTCCCGAGCAGCTCGTCGAGCGCGCCCCGGAGCGGCCCCGCCGCGTCGCGTCCCGGGGCGACCTCGACCTCCCGCCGCGCCCGCTCGGCCTCGGTCTCCGCGTCCGCGAGGACGAGGACGAACCGGCTCGACTCCGCGCTCCCCTCGGCGGTCGCGGCGACCGCGTGCGCGAGCCCGACGCGCCGCGCCGCCCGCGCCCCCTCGGCCGCGTCCTCGCACACGACCCCGTAATCGAGGAACCGGCCCGCGGACTTGCCGGCCTCGGCGAGCGCCTCGGCGCGGGCGAGGCGCGGCTCCCCCGCGACCTTCGCCCTGCAGAGGAGGACGCGCTCCGGCGCAGCGGCGGATGCGAGCGCGAGGACGAGGGTCATCGCTGCGGACACGGCCATGTCGAGTCGTCCCCTCTCTGCGAGTGCGGCAGGTACGTTCAGCACACCCTCCCTCCCCCTTGCAAGCACCGCGCGCGGCGGCGGCGCCCCGGAATTCGGCGGCTTCGGGCGGCGCGACCGCGCGCGATCGGTCGCGCGGCGAGCCCATGGTCCGCGGCGAGGACGGCCGCACGCCGGCGCGCAGCCTCAAGCGCGCGGGATCCCTCGACCTCGAGCGCGGAACGGGCCTGGCAATCGGGTCGGGGCGCGGCGCGTGCCGCCCGCCACCTCACCGGAGAACCCCTATGACCCGCCGCCTCGCCCCCCTCCTCCTCGCCGCCGCGCTCGCCGCGTGCGCGAAGACCGCCGCGCCCACCAACTGTCAGTCGAGCGCCCAGTGCCCGGAGGCGAGCCGCTGCGACAGCGGCGTCTGCACCGCCGACGGGAGGCCGATCGCCTCCTTCTCGCCGATCGGCGCGCCGGAAGCGTTCGCGCTCGTCGAGCTCGACGGGTCCTCGAGCCACGACCC
This sequence comes from Anaeromyxobacter sp., assembly GCA_036390155.1. Lineage (GTDB taxonomy): Bacteria > Myxococcota > Myxococcia > Myxococcales > Anaeromyxobacteraceae > Anaeromyxobacter. The sequence continues at coordinate 26,298 of DASWCJ010000362.1, read as the reverse complement.
CGACGCGGGCGACGCGATCGCCGAGTACCTCTGGACGATCCGGTCGGTCGACGCCCCCTGCGCGCCGCCCGAGATCGCCGGCCACGGCGCGCAGCCGCTCGTGCGCTTCGGCTGCGCGGGGCGGTACTCGGTCGAGCTCGTCGTCCGCGATGGGCTCGGCGTCGAGGGCGCGCCCGCGACGGCCGAGGTGCTCGTGAGCCCACCCACCGGCACGCCCCTCGTCCTCGCCGGCCCCGACCTCGCGACCGAGCACGTCTGCCGCGGCTCGCCCCTCGTCTGCCGGACGGAGAGCCGGATCGTCCTCGCCGCCGCGGCCGACCCGCGCCTCGCGCTCCACTGGAGCGTCCTGCCTCCGGCGGACCGGCCGCTCGACCCGACCCGCCGCGTCCAGCTCCTGCCCAGCGCGAGCGCGGCCGAGCCGGTCGCGATCATCGAGACCGACGGCACCGCGATCTCGGGCGACTGGATCTTCCGGGTCGAGGCCCTCGACGCGTACGGCGTCGTCGGCGTCGCCCACACCCGCGTCTCCGTCCGGAACCGCGCGCCCGTCATCGAGATCGCCGCGGCGGGCGCCTTCCCCCACGTCTTCGACCCGGGCCGCTCCGCGTTCCTCTCCGGCGGCGTGCTCGCCTGGACCATCGTCGATCCCGACGGCGATCCATTCGAGGTCACCGGGATCTGGCGTCACGTCGGCGACGGCGACGGCGGCACCTTCGACGGGGACTTCGACGGGTCCGTCGTGACGTTCGCGGTCGAGGTTCCCTACGCCGCGCCGGAGGACGCCCTCCACCTCATCGGCGGCGTGGACCTGTCGCGGACGATCGAGCTGTACGCGCTCGACGCGAACCGCACCCAGGGCTACGGCATTGCGGAGGTCCGGATCGGCAACCGGCCGCCGGTCCCCACGGGCGGCGCCGTGGACACGGTCGTGCCCCACCGGTTCGACGCGGCCGGGTCCCGCTACCTCGCGGCGGCGCGCGCCGGCTCGTACGTGGATCCGGACGGCGACCCGATGTTCGGCGCGCCGAGCGACGGGCCGTGCGGGAACGTCCTCGTCGAAGGGAACGACGCGGTGGTCGTCTGCGCGGTGCCGTTCCTCGGCGTCCCCGCGCTCGACCGGCTCGTCGGCAAGCGCACGTTCCCGGTGCGGGTCCGCGACCCGTGGGAGGTGGCCGCGAACGTGCCGGTCCGCACGCTCGAGATCCTGAACTCCGCGCCGGCGATCGCGGGGAGCCCCTCGCCCGCGACGAGCTGCATGACCGTCCAAGTGGACGCGATGGCCGTGTTCTTCGGCAGATGCGGCGTCTACTTCCACTACGCCCCGGTCACCTTCGACGTCTCGCCGACCGTCACCGACCCCGACGGCGACCCGGTGGCCGTGACCGCCACCACGCCCGACGGGGGGAGCGTCACGCCGACCGCGGCGGTCTGCGGGACGAGCGCGTGCGTGCCGTTCCACTTCGTGCAGCCCGCGACGACCCAGGCCTGCACGACCTGGTACCCGGTGAGCACCCTCACCGCGAGCGACGGCGCCGCGACGGTCCGGCTCGACGTCTCGCCCGCGCCGCAGAAGTGCAACTGACGCGGTCCGCTCCGCCGCCCATCCGCCGCGCGCGGGCGGCGGGGCTCCCCGCTACGCCGGGTTCGAGAGCGTGAAGTGCGCGGCGTCGCGCCGGAGCACCGAGGGGATGCCGTCGCGCCACGCCTTCGCGAGCTCGGCGACGGGGACGTCGAGCGCGCCGTCGATGGCGAGCCGGTCGCCGCCGACCACGCCGAGCCGGACGACCGGCGCGCCGCACTCCTGGGCGATGGCGAGGAGCCGCTGGGCGTTGGCGTTTGGGAGCGACACCACGATCCGGCTCGCGTCCTCGCCGAAGAGCACGAAGTCCTTCCGCACCGGGAACGGGATCCGCACCGCCGCGCCGAGGTGCGAGGGCGTGCCGCCCGAGGGCGCGTCCGGCATCATGCAGCACTCGGCGAGCGCGACCGCGAGGCCGCCGTCCGAGCAGTCGTGCGCCGACGAGAGGAGCCCCTCGCGAACGGCCCGGCGCACCGTCTCCTGCACCGCCTTCTCCTTCGCGAGATCGAGCGCGGGCGGGCGGCCCGCCTCCTTCCCGTGCTCGGCGGCGAGGTACTCGGACCCGCCCACCTCGCCCTGGATCGTGCCGACGAGCGCGACGACGTCGCCCGCGTTCCGGAACGCGCTCTGGCAGGTCCTGTCGATCGGCTCGACGAGCCCGACCATGCCGATGGTCGGCGTCGGGAAGATCCCCTGCCCCTCCGTCTCGTTGTAGAGCGAGACGTTGCCGGAGACGACCGGGGTCCCGAACGCGCGGCAGGCGTCGCCGATGCCGCGGACACACTCGGCGAACTGCCACATGATCTCGGCCTTCTCCGGGTTGCCGAAATTGAGGCAGTCGGTGATCGCGATCGGCTCGCCCCCCACGCAGGCGATGTTCCGGGCGCACTCCGCCACGGCGTGCATCGCGCCGAGGTACGGGTCGAGGAAGCAGAAGCGCGAGTTCACGCCGAGCGACAGCGCGATCCCCTTCCGCGCGTGGCGCGGGTCGCCCACCGCGATCCGGACCACCGCGGCGTCGCCGCCGGGCCGCACCGCGCCCACCAGCCGGACCATGTGGTCGTACTGGCGGTAGACCCACTCCTTCGACGCGATGGTCGGCCGCGCGAGGAGCTTCAGGAGCGTCGCCCCGAGGTCCTTCGGCTGCGGCAGCTTCGAGGCGTCGAAGCGGTTCAGCTCCGGCAGCGCCGGGTGCGGCTTCATCGGCCGCTCGTACTTGGGCGCGTCCTCGGTGAGCGGATCGACGGGCAGGTCCGCCACCAGCTGGCCGTGCCAGTACGCGCGCCAGCGGCCCGTGCTCGTCACCTTCCCGATCACCGCGACGTCGAGGTCCCACTTCGTGCAGATGCGGCGGACGACGTCCTCCTTGCCCTCGGCGGCGACGAGGAGCATCCGCTCCTGCGACTCCGAGAGGAGGATCTCGTACGGCGTCATCTTCTCCTCGCGCATCGGCACCTGGTCGAGGAGCAGGTCGAGCCCGTTCCCGCCGCGGCCCGCCATCTCGACCGACGACGAGGTGAGGCCCGCCGCGCCCATGTCCTGGATGCCGACGACCGCGTCCGTCTGGAAGAGCTCGAGGCAGGCCTCGAGGAGGAGCTTCTCCATGAACGGATCGCCGACCTGCACCGTCGGGCGCTTCTCCTCGGTGGAGGCGTCGAACTCGGCGGAGGCCATGGTCGCGCCGTGGATGCCGTCGCGCCCGGTCTTCGCGCCGATGTACATCACCGGGTTGCCGACGCCCGCCGCGGCCCCGCGGAAGATCTTGTCCTCCGGCAGGATGCCGAGCGTGAACGCGTTCACGAGGCAGTTCCCGTTGTAGGAGGGGTGGAACATCACCTCGCCCCCGACCGTCGGGACGCCCATGCAGTTGCCGTAGCCGCCGATGCCGGCGACCACGCCCTCGAGGAGGAACGCGGTCTTCGGGTGCGCCGGGTCGCCGAACCGGAGCGCGTTCATCGACGCGATCGGCCGCGCCCCCATCGTGAAGACGTCGCGGAGGATGCCGCCCACCCCCGTGGCCGCGCCCTGGTACGGCTCGATGTAGCTCGGGTGGTTGTGGCTCTCCATCTTGAACGCGGCGGCGAGCCCGTCGCCGAGGTCCACGACGCCGGCGTTCTCGCCGGGCCCCTGCAGCACCCGCGCTCCCGTGGTCGGGAAGGTCTTCAGGTGGACCCGGGAGGACTTGTAGGAGCAGTGCTCGCTCCACATCACCGAGAACACGCCGAGCTCGGTGAGGTTCGGCTCCCGGCCGAGGTGCTTCTGGATGCGCTCGTACTCGTCCGGCTTGAGCCCGTGCCGGGCGACCACCTCGGGCGTGATCTTCTCGTTCATGAGGCCGCGGATGATAGCCGCCGCGCGCCCGGTTTTCGACCCTGGTGACGAGCGCCCGGGAAGGCGGGCGTCCGGCGCCCCTACTTGTCCAGGCGCGTCCCGGCGCGGAACGGCTCGTTGTGCGCCACCGTGAGCGTCTCCCCGACCGCGGGGATCCGTACGCGCTCGGCGGGCAGCCCGAGCCGCGCGCACTCGGCCTCGACGCGCCGCGGCGGCTCGTCGAGCGGCTCGTCGGCGAGCTTGAAGGTCCCCCAGTGCATCGCCACGAAGGTCCGCGCGCCGAGCTCCCGGAACGCGCGGAGCGCCTGCTCGGGGTTCAGGTGCATCGACTCCATGAACCAGGCCGGATCGTACGCGCCGATGGGGAGGAGCGCGGCGTCGATGGCAGGGAACCGGCGGCCGATCTCCGCGAACCCGTCGAACCAGGCGGAGTCGCCCGAGTGGTAGACGGTCGCCCGCGTCCCCTCGATCACGAACCCGCCCCAGAGCGTCCGGTTCGTGTCGAGGAGCGAGCGCCGGCTCCAGTGCTGCGCCGGGACGAAGGTGACGCGCACGCCCCGCACGGTCGTCGTGCTCCACCACCCGAGCTCCGTCGCGAACAGGCCGCGGTCGCGGAACCAGCGCTCGAGCCCGAGCCCCGCCACGATCGGCGCCTTCACCCGCTCGAGCGTCGGGAGGTCGAGGTGGTCGTAGTGGTTGTGGGTGACGAGCGCCGCGTCGATGGGCGGGAGCTTCTCGAGCGGCACGCCGGGCTCGACGTTCCGCTCGATCCCCCCGAAGAGCGTGGGCCGGAGCGCGGGGTCGATGAGGAGCGAGACGCCGTCGAGCTGGACGAGGAACGAGGCGTGTCCGAGCCAGGTGATCCGGGCGGGCTCCCCCGGCGCGGGGGGCGTCGCGAGGCGCGCGAGGTCGGGCGCGACGGACGGGACCGGCGCGCGGTCCGGGGCCCTGCGGCGCTGGCCGGTCAGCCGGTCCCAGACGCCCCAGCGGAGCGCGATCCAGATGCTGCGCGGCGGGACGCGGTCCTCGTTCGTGAAGCGCTCCTCGGCGTCGCGCGGCTGGACGAAGGCGGTGAGGGTCATGGCGGTCGCGGCGAGGACGAGCCACTTCATAATGAGAGCACGAGCTTCGTGACGTCGTACGCGACGTCCCCCCGCTCCTGCACCGGGACGGGGGCGGCCGGCAGCCGGAGCCGCTCGATCATCCGGTTGTACCCGAGGTCCATGAGGGCGCGAAGGTTCACGGCGTCGAGGAGGTTGTACTCCGCGAACAGCCGGAGCGCGGCGGCGTCGCCGTCGCGGTGGGCTCGCCAGAGCCTCACCGCCTCCCGGCCGGAGAGCCCGGCGAGGTGCGGCGGCCGGCCGACGCCCGTCACGGTCTCGAGGAGCTTCAGGCCGCCCTGGTGCCCGAGCCGCGACCAGAGGTGCCGCAGATCCACGTGCGCGCGCGGCGGGCGCCACCCGCGGAAGGCGCGGCGGAGCACGGGAACGTCGAACGAGAGGCCGTTGAAGGTCACGAGCAGCTTCCAGCCGCGGGCCTCCTCGGGGAAGCGCTCGAGGTCGCGCCCGGCAAGGAGGATCTGCGGGCCGCGCCCGTCGAGGAACCCGATCGCGGTGAGCTCCTCGCCGTCGGTCTCGACGTCGAGGAAGGCGGCGTCGCGCCCGAAGACCCCGTAGAGCCGCCAGCGCTCGTTCCGCGGCAGCATCGTCGCGAGCGCCTCCGCGTCGCCGGCCTCGAGCGCCGCGCGCGCGCGGGCGACCGCGACGCGCAGCCTCGCGTGGACCGCCGCGGAGATCGCCGGCGGCGCCTCCTCGGGGAGGTCCTCCCAGCGACGCACGCCCGCGTCCCAGAGCCTCGACTCGAGGAACGGGCCGACGCCCGGCGCGAGGCGGAAGGAGGAGCGGATCACGACGGGTACCGCTCCCAGGCGCTCCGCCACGCGCCCGCCGCCTCCGCGTGGCGCAGGAACGCGGCGTAGAACGGGTGCCGCGACACGGTGGCGCCGTCGCCGACCACGACGAGCTTCGCGCGCGCCCGCGTGAGCGCGACGTTCATGCGGCGGACGTCGGCGAGGAAGCCCACCTCGCCGTCCTCGTTCGAGCGGACGAGCGAGACCACCACCGCCTCCTTCTCGCGCCCCTGGAACCCGTCCACCGTGTCGACCTCGAGGCCGCGCTCGACCTCGTCCGCGAGGACCTGCCGGAGCCGCTGCACCTGCGCGTCGTACGGCGCGATGACCGCGATCGCGTCGGGGGCGAGCCCGAGGGCGAGGAGACCGCGCACCTCGATCGCGACGAGGTCCGCCTCGCCCGCGTTCTGCTTCGAGTCGGAGCCCTCCGGCGTCTCCTCCTCGTGCCCGCGCCCGGAGGTGTCGACGACCTCGAGCGGCGCGCCGTCCACGGACCGGTCGGCGACGGCGGGGTGCGCGCGCAGCGCGCCGGCGTAGAGCGCCTCAGAGGGGAAGGCCATGATCCGCGCGTTCATCCGGTGCTGCTCGGCGAGGGTGACGCGCGCGGCCGGGCCGAGGAGCGGCACGAGCCGCTCGAAGAGCGAGACACCGAGCCCGCCCGCCTGCGCCTCGGCGGAGAGGACCGTGGGCGGGAGCTGGAGGTGGTCGCCGGCGAGCACCGCGCGATCGGCCCGGAGGAGCGCGAGGAAGGCGGCGGGCTCGACCGCCTGGGTGGCCTCGTCCACGACCGCGAGCGCGAAGCGCCGCCCCGCGAGCGGCGGGGCATCGAGCGAGGTGAGCGTCGCGAGCACGACGTCGGCCTGGTCGAGGACCTCGGCCTCCGCGCGGGCCTCGAGGGCGCGCGCCTCCGCGAGGAGCGCCCGGGCGTCGCGCCACTGCGCGCGCGACTCCGAGAACCGGCCCGGCCCGCGCCGCTGCTTGCGCTTCGAGGCGGAGCGCCGGAGCGCGATCGCCTCCTCCACGAGGTCGCGGGCGATCCGGGAGGACTCGTGCTCCTCCGCCTTCGCCTCGAGGGTGTGCGCGAGCAACGCCGGGAGCACGCGGGCGGGGTGGCCGAGGCGGACGCAGCCGAGGCCGGCGCCGGCGAGCCGCTCGACGAGGTTGTCGACGGCGAGGTTCGAGGGCGCCGCGGCGAGGACCTTCTCTCCGCGCGCGGCGGCGCGCCGGATCACCTCGACGAGCACCGTGGTCTTGCCCGTGCCCGGCGGGCCGTGCACGAGCGCGAGGTCCTCGGCGCGGTCGGCGAGGTCGAGCGCCGTGGCCTGCTCGGCGTTGAGCCGGTGCGGCAGGGCCGGCCCGCGCGGAGCCGAGAGGAAGCGGGGCGGGGCGGTCCCGGCGAGCACCGCGTGCCACCGCTTCCCGGCGCGCTCGTCGCGGAGCCGTGCGATCCCGGACGTGAGCCGCTCCCAGGTGACCGGCGAGGGCTCGAGCTCGAGCACCACCCGCCCGTCGGTCGCCCAGTCGGGCGGCGGCTCGTCGAACGCGACCGCGAGCGAGCCGCGGGTCCGGCGCGCGACGACGCCCCCGGGCGCGTCGGGACGCTGCTCGCGCCGCAGCGTCACGGTCACGAGGCTCCCCACGCCGATGCGGCCGCCGCCGAGCGGCCGCCCGGGCCGCGCGTAGGTCACGAGCGTGCGCCCCGCGAGCGCGCCCTCCTCGGTCGCCTCCACGTCCGCGAGCGCGAGGCCGCGCGCCTCGCGCTCGGCGAGGGAGAGCCGTCCCCGCGCCTCCTCGAGGCGCGCGCACTCCTCGCGCCGCTCGGCGTCGAGCAGTGCGGAGAGCCGTCCGAGGTGCAGGGCGAGGTCCAGAGTCCCCCGTATATGCCGGCCCGGTCCTGCCGGCGAGCGCCCGGGCCTTAGGGGCGGCCGAGGTGGGCCATCGTAGGTCGCCGCGCACCCCGGGTCCGTGCCCCCGGACGGAGGCCCGCTTCGCCGGGAATCCATTTTCGAAGCATCTCCGTGGGTTCCGGGCCAGCGGCTCGCGCCCCCATGTTGACCCGGATCGTGCATCGAGTGAAGCGCACGCGAACGGGTTCGGAGCCGCCATTGACCACCGTCACCCCAGACTCCGCCGACTGGATCCTCGGGCTCCTCGGAATCCCCGCGGCGGAGCGCGCCGCGATCGCGAGCGCGGGCTCGCCCGCCGAGGCGCGCGCCGCGGTCGAGCGGACCGTCGCGCGCCGGGTGCTCCGCGATCGGCTCGAGGCGGTGACCGCGCTCGCGGGCGGCCTCGCGCACGAGCTCAACAACCCGCTCGCGTACGTCCTCTCGAACCTGGCCTTCCTCGCCGAGCGCACCGCGCGGATCGCGGACATCGCCGCGGGGAAGCCGCCGACGCCGGATGACGCGGCCCTCGCGACGCAGGTCGCGGAGGCGATGCACGAGGCCCGGACGGGCGCCGAGCGCATGCGCTCGATCGTCCGGGACCTCCGGATGCTCTCCCACCTCGACGAGCAGTCGCGGCGGGCGGTGGACCTGCTCCCCGTGCTCGAGTCGTGCCTCAACGTCGCCTGGTCGTCGCTCTCGTGCGCGGCCGAGGTCGTCCGCGAGCTCCGGCCGGTGCCGCGCGTGCTCGGCGACGAGGGGCACCTCGCGCAGCTCTTCCTGAACCTCCTCCTGAACGCGGCCCAGGCGATCCCGCCCGGGTGCGCCGGCTCGCACCGGATCCGGGTCGCCGCCCTCACGCTCCCCGAGGGCCACGTCGCCGTCGAGGTGAGCGACACCGGCACCGGCATCGCGCCCGAGCACCTCGGCCGGGTCTTCGACCCCTTCTTCACGACCAAGGCGCCCGGCTGGGGGCGCGGGCTCGGGCTCTCGATCTGCCACGCCGTCGTCACCTCGATGGGCGGCGAGATCCACGTCGAGAGCGACCTCGGCAAGGGCTCCACGTTCCGGGTCCTCCTCCCGCCCGCGCCGGCGGGCTCCGACACGCCCGTTCCGCCCTGACCCCGCGGTCACCGTCCGCGTGGCCGGTCCGCGTGCCCCGCGCTACGATCGCGCCCGGTGACGCGCTCCCGCCCAGAGGACGACCTCCGCGACGGCGAAGGCCCGCCCGAGGATCCCGTCGTGCTCTCGCTCGACGGGACGCTCGACCTGCACGCCTTCGCGCCATCGGAGGTGGGGAGCCTCCTCCCGGAGTGGCTCGAGGCCTCGCGCGCGGCCGGACTGCGCGAGCTCCGGGTCGTCCACGGGAAGGGGACGGGCGCGCTGCGCAGGTCGGTCGAGGCGCTGCTCGCGCGCCACCCCCTCGTCGCGTCGTTCCGGACCGCGGGCGAGGACGGCGGCGGCTGGGGCGCGACGCTCGTGACGCTGCGGTAGCACGGCCGCAGGCGCCGAGTGCGCATCGTTCCAGCATGAGGCTCTCGATCCACGCGCATCACCTCGCGGTCCCGGCCGACCTCCCCGAGTTCCTGGAGAAGCACGTCACGCGCCCCCTCGCCCGCGCCTTCGACGGCCCCGCGGCGGAGCTCTCCGTGCACCTCCTCGACGCGACGCCCCGCCGCGGCGGCGTGGACCAGGAGTGCCGCCTCTCCTTCCGGATCCCCGGCGCGGGCACGCTCCACGTCGAGTCCACCGAGGACGACCTGCACAAGGCGCTGCTCGCCGCCGCCGACCGGCTGAAGCGGCTCGTGCGCCGCGAGGTCTCGAAGATGCGCGCGCCCGCCCGCAAGCCCGTGCACCGTCCGCTCGGCCGCACCTGGCGCGAGCGGGCGACCCGCCGGGGGATGACGCCTGCCGGCGACCCCTCGGCGCTGTGAGCACGCGGGCGAGCTTCCGCTAGGCAGACGCCCGGGCGGGGCCGAGCAGCCGCCGCAGGTGCCCGAGCAGCACCTCGTTCGAGAACGGCTTGTGGATGATCTCGGCGTCGCCCGCCTCGAACCGCCCGAGGAGCGAGGTGTCGTCCACGTGCCCCGTCATGAAGAGCACCTTCACGTCGGGCTGCTCGTCGGCGAGCCGCTCGGCGAGCTCGGCGCCGTTCATGCGGGGCATCACGACGTCGGTGAGGAGCAGATCGACCCGGCCGCCGCTCGCGCGCACCGCCTCGAGCGCCTCGGCCCCGTTGCGCCCGGCGATGACGCGGTAGCCGGAGCCGGCGAGGACGCGGCCGAGGATCACGCGCAGCGCGTCCTCGTCCTCGGCGAGCACCACCGTCTCACCGAGCCCGCGCGGGGCCGCTGCCGCCACCGGCAGCGCGATCCGACCGACGCGCTCCTCCGCCGCCGGCAGGAACATCGTGAAGGTCGAGCCCGCGCCGAGCCGCGACTCGACCCGGATCCCGCCGGCCGCCTGCCGAACGATGCCGTACACCGTCGCGAGCCCGAGGCCGGTCCCGTGCGCCTTCGTCGTGAAGAACGGCTCGAAGAGGCGCGCACGCACCTCCTCGCTCATCCCCCGCCCGCCGTCCTTCACCGAGAGCGTCACGTACCGCCCGGCCGGGAGCCCGACGTCGGTCGCCGGCGCGGCGAGCTCGACGTTGCCGGTCGCGACGGCGAGCGGGCCGCCGTCGGGCATCGCGTCGCGCGCGTTCACCGCGAGGTTGAGGAGCACCTGCGCGAGCTGGTCCGAGTCGGCGAGCACCGGCCAGACCCCGTCCTGGAGCGTGGTCGCGAGCTCGATCCGCTCGCCGATCGCGCGCGAGAGGAGGCGGCCGAGGTCCTTCACGACCTGGTTGAGCGAGAGCACCTCGGTGCGGAGGAGCTTCTTCCGCGAGAGCACGAGGAGTTGGCGGGTCACGCCGACGGCGCGGTGCCCGGCCTCGATGATCCCGTCGAGCGACTCGCGCAGCCGCGGGTCCCCCGACGGCAGGTCGCGGGAGAGCATGTCCGACCAGCCGAGGATCACCGCGAGCAGGTTCGAGAAGTCGTGCGCGATCCCGCCGGCGAGCCGGCCGACCGCCTCCATCTTCTGCGCCTGCCGCAGGCTCTGCTCGAGCTCGCGCCGCGCCCCCTCCGACGCCTCGCGCTCGGAGACGTCGCGGACCGAGAGCACCCGGAGCGGCCGGTCGCGGAGCACGAGCTCGCCGACCGAGACCTCGACCGGGAAGGTCGCGCCGTCCGGGCCGCGGTGGCGACCGAGCACGAGCCGCGCGCCCGCCGCGGGGAGCGCCGCGTCGGTCTCGGGATCGACGAGGTCGGCGAGGGCGAGCCCTCGCAGCGCGTCCCGGGGGCGGCCGTAGAGCCTCACCGCGGCGGGGTTCGCGTCCTCGACCGCACCCGTCGCGGAGTCCACCAGCAGCACCGCGTCGCTCGACGTCTCGAACACGCCGCGGTGGAGCGACTCGCTCGCGACGAGCTCGTCGATGAGCTCCCGCTGGCGGCGCTTCATCCGGACCTTCTCCGCCGCGTTCTCGATCTTGAGGTTCAGCGCCTCGTAGTCGGAGATGGGCTTCGTGACGTAGTCGAACGCGCCGATCTGCACCGCCTGGATCGCGCTGTCGAGCGAGGCGTAGCCGGTGACGAGGATCACCTCCGCGTCGGGGCGCAGCCGCCGGAGCGCCCGCGCGACGTCGAGCCCCGAGCCGTCGCCGAGGTTCTTGTCGAGGAGCGCGACGTCGAGGTCGGCCGTCCCCTCCGCGTGCGCCAGCGCCTCGCGGACGGATCCCGCGAGGAGCAGGGTGCGGCCATCGCCCTCGAGGAAGCGGCGGAGCACGTCCAGGATGACGGGCTCGTCATCGACGATCAGGATGCCGGTCATGCAGATCCTCCAGCTCGATGCGGACTCCGAGGGAGAGCGCCGCCGCAGCGAACGCCCCGGGGGCCGGGGCACGGACGCCGAGCACGGAGAGCTCGACGAACGGCTCGAGCGGCCCCGCCCGGACCGCGAGCGCGGCGGCGGCGCGGGCGGCGGGGGAGAGGCTCCCCGCGCCGAAGGCGACGCCGAGGGCCGCCGACGCGGAGAGGGTGGCGGTCCCGGACACGAGGTGGCGCACCGACGCGCCGGCGAGCGCGGCGCCGAGCGTCGCCTCGGAGGTCGCGACGAGGCCCGCCTCGACGCGGAGCGCCGGCTCGAGCCCGACCCGCAGCGCCGCCGCGAGGTCCGCCGGGCGCTCCACCGCGAACGTGGCGACGCCCGCGGCGAAGCGGCCGCCGAGCTCGCCGCCCGCCCCGGCGCCCGCCTCGAGCCGGAAGGCGGGCGACGGGGGCGCGACGAGCGGCTCGAGCGTCGCGACCGCGGCGCCGGCGCGCGCGCGCAGGACCTCCCGCGCGGGCTCGTCCACCACCGGCGGGAGGTAGCGCACCTCGAAGTCGCCGGGGCTTCGCCGCGCGACGCCGACCACCCTTCCGCGCTCGGCGGTGACCTCGGGCGCGACGGCGGCCGGGTTCCCGAACCGGTCCGCGATCGCGACGTGCAGCGCGACCTCGGTCCGCCCGTCGCCGCGGACGAGGACCTGCGGCGCGAAGCGGCTCGAGGCGGGCGCGTCCGGGCGGAGCGGGAGGGCGCGCGCCCCCGAGATGCCGAGCTCCGGCGCAGCGGCGCTCACCACCGCCTCTTCCCCGCGCAGGCGCTCGCCCGCCGCGACGCGCGCGACGACCTCGCCCGGGCGGACCACCCGCACCTCGGAGAGGTCGGCCGCGGCCGCGTCGAGGGCGAGCGTCGCCGCGACCTGGTTCCCGCCGCCGTCGAGCGCCCGGGCGGTGACGGTCGCCGGCTCACCGCCCGCGACGAGCCCCGGCCGGTCGAACGAGATCGCGACCGTCGCGGGCGGCCCCACGAGCGCGGTGACGCGCAGGACCGCGGGCGACGCGGCGGAGGACGGCAGCCGCACCGCGAGCCGGTCCTCGCCCGCGGGGCCCGGCGGCAAGGTCCAGGTGCCGCTCCACGCGCCGGGCTCGCGCTCGGCGACCGCGACCGTGCCCCGCGATGGCTCGAGGGCGGGGGCGTCGCCGCGCCGGGCGGCGCCGTGGGGCGCGACGACGTAAGCGAGGATCCGCACCTTCTCCTCGCGATCGGCGCGCACCACCGCCCGATCCGCCACCGCGTGGACGAGCGGCGTCTCCGGCACGGGCAGGTCGATGGGGCGGAAGCCGTGGTGCGCCTCCCGGATGCCGGGCGGCACGACGACGGGGATCGCGGCGACGCCGCTCGCGTCGATCACGGCGGGGCCGAAGAGCCGGTCGCCCACGCGGAGCGTCACGGCAGTGCCCGGCGCACCCCGGACCCGGGCGGTGCCGCGGCCCGCCATCGGGATGGCGAGCCAGCCGTCCTCGAGGCCGCGCGATCCGCGCCCGAGCGCCGCCACGATCGCGACGCGCGGCACATGCTCCGCCGGCGCCCGGAAGCGCGCGACGAATCCGCCTCCGGGGAGGCGGCGAACGGCCTCGACGCGGCCGGCGCTCGCGGTGAACGTGAGCTCCTCGACGTCCGGCAGCGCCGCGATCCGCAGCTCGCAGCCGTCGTCCTTCCCGAGCTCGAGGCGGGCTGGCTCGGCGCCGATCCGGATCGCGCCGCCCCCGCCGGGGACGGCGGCCTCCTCCGCGCGCGCGCCCGCCACGGCGAGCAACGCGCCCGCGAGGTACGCGGCGACGAGCGCCCGCTCACGGCTCGCGCGCGCCATCCCACTCGATCTCCACGCGGACCAGGGGCTCGGGCGCGCAGGCCGCGGGGCCAGCCGGCACGGTGGCCGGCGTCGGTGGGCACACCGGCCAGCGCTCCAGGGCGCGCGCCTCCGCGGCGCGGGCGAGGACGCCGGGCGGGACGCTCGCGCGGCGCCCGGTCCTGCGGACGGGCACGGGCTCCCGCGCGCTCGCCGGCGAGAGCGTGGCGGGGATGACCGCGAGCGTCGCGTCGTCCGGGACCGGCTTCTCCGCCACCGCGGGCGTGCCACGGCAGGCGCCGAGCCCGAGCAGCGCGGCGAGGGCGACGAGGCCCGCCGGGATGGCGGCGCGCCCCACGCTCATCGCGCACCTCCGGCGGGCCCGGGCGGCGGCGGGATCGCGATGCAGAACTCGGTCACCGCCCAGGGCAGGCGCGCGGGATCGCGCTCGCCCACCAGGAAGACGTCGCCGCCCTGCCTCGCCATGAGCCGGCGGGCGAGGTGGAGCCCGAGCCCGGAGCCGCGCCCGAGGGGCTTCGTCGTGAAGCGCGGCTCGAAGAGCCGCGTGCGCGCCGCGGGCGGGATGCCGGCGCCCTCGTCCGAGACGCGGACCTCCACGCCCCCCGCGGGCGCGGCCAGGACCCGCACCTGCACCCGCGGCTCGCCCGGGGCCGCCTCGACCGCGTCGAGCGCGTTCGCGAGCACGTTCGTGGCCGCGTGGACGAGCGCGCCGGGCGCGCCGAAGCCGACCCGATCGCCGTCCGCGCGCACCACGCCGAAGCGCCGCGCGAGCGGCCGAACGCGGTGCGCGAGCAGGGCGACGGCCCGGGCGACCACCGGGCCGACCGCGAACGGGAGCGGCTCGCCCTGACCCTGGCCCGGCCGCAGCAGCGTCTCGTACTCGCGGACGATCTCGCCGAGCCGTTCGAGCTGCGCCCGGAGGGTGTGCCAGTCCTCCTCGCGCCGAAGGGTCGCGCCGAGCGACCGCTCGAGGAGCCGGATCGCGGCGTCGGCGCCCATGAGCGGCTGCCGCAGCTCGTGCAGGAGCCCCGGCGCGACGAGCTCGGCGTCGAGCGCGGAGATCGCGGTGAGGGTGTCTTCCGGTCTCTCGTTCATCTTTGCCCCCGGTCAGGCGAGGTGCGCTCCAGCCGCCGCCGGCAGCAGGACGGTGAAAGCGGCGCCCGCGCCCTCCTCGCTCTCCACCACGATCCGGCCGTGGTGCGCCTCGACGATGCTGTGCGACACGGCGAGCCCGAGGCCGACCTGGCCCGCCTGCTCCTTCGTCGTGAAGAACGGATCGAAGATCCGCTCGCGGATGGGGGCGGGGATCCCGCGCCCGGTGTCGGCGATGCGGAGCCGGAGCGCGTCGCCGTCCACGGTGCCGACCTCCACCTCGAGGCGGCCGCCGTCGCCCATCGCGTTGATCGCGTTCTCCAAGAGGTGCGCGACCACCTGCTGGATCTGGACCGGGTTGCCCTGCGCCTCGGGGAGCGGCTCCTGCACGTGGCGGTGGAGCGTGATGCCGTTCGCGCGCAGCCGATCCTCGTAGAGCGAGAGCGCGGCGTCGACGGTCCGGGCGAGCTCGAAGCGCTGGCCGGGGGCGGCGCGCTCCTGGTCGGTGAAGGCGCGGAGGTCCTCGACCACCCGCGTGACCCGCGCGGCCTGCTCCTGCGCGCGGGCGATCATCTCCGCCTGCGCGCCGCCCGGCTCCGCCTGCTTGCGGAGGATGGCGAGGTAGCCGGTGACGGCGGTCATCGGGTTGTTGAGCTCGTGGGCGAGCCCCGCGCCGAGCGAGCCGAGCGCGGCGAGCCGGCGGGTGCGGAGGATCTGGTCCTGCGCGGCGCGGAGCTCCGCGGTGCGCTCGTCCACCCGGCGCTGCAGGTCGAGGTTGAACGCGCGGATCTCCTCCTCGCGCCGGCGGAGCTCGTGGGTCATGCGCGCGAAGGACCGCCCGAGGTCGCTGATCTCGTCGTTCCCGCGCGCGTCCACGTCGGCGCCCCACTCGCCCTCCGCGATCGCGCCGGCGGCGCGGGAGAGCCGCTGGATCGGCAGGGTCACCCGCCGCGCGAGGAGCGTCCCGAGCGCCGCGGCGAGGCAGAGCCCCGCGCCCGCCCAGGCGAGCGTGTAGGTCCGGAGCCGCTCGGCGGCCCGGAGCGCGACCGCGGCGGGCTGGGCCACTACCGCGCCCCACCCGTAGCCGCGCACGGGCGCGACCGCCGCGAGCCAGCGCTTGCCGTCCGCCCGCGCGACGAGCCGCGCGACCGGCTTCCCTCCGCGCTGACCGTCCGCGACGAGGCGGGCCTCGTCCTCGCCCACCTGGGCACCGGCCCCGCCGCCGTGCGCGAGCAGGTGCCCGCGCCCGTCCACCACCCACGCCACCGGACCGGTGGAGAGCTCGCCGAGCCGCCCCTCGACGTCGCGGAGCACGAGCTCGGCGACGATCGATCGGTCGATCGCGAGCCGGTGCGCCACCGCGATCCGGAGCGGGCCGCGCCGGGCACGATACGGCTCGCCGACGCTCGTCGCGCCGACCGTGGGCGGCGGATCGGGGATGTGCCGGGAGAACGTCTCGAGATCGGCGTCGCCGACCGGCTCACGCCCGGCGAGCGCGGGGTCCCGGTCCGGGCGGCGCTCGAACGCGGGGCCGGCGACCGGGACCTTCCGGTCGTCCACGATCGCGAGGATCGAGACGAACGGGAGCTGGCGGTACGGGATCGCGAGCATCTTCGCGATCTCCCAGCGCGCGAAGCCGCGCGAGTCCTCGAGCGGCAGCGCGGCGGCGGAGAGGCGGAGGTTCTCGATCGACGCGCCGAGGGTCCGCTCGACGTAGAGCGCGAGATCCTCCGCCGCCTGCGTCTGCATCCGGCCGACGGTCTCGGTGAGCTCCTCGCGGCTCACCGCGTAGGAGACGAGCCCGAGGAGCGCGACCGGCAGCACGCCGACTGCGAGCAGGACGAGCCCGATCTTCGCGCCGAACCGCATCCCGGAAAGGCCTCCCGTGATTGCCGGCCCCGCACGGGGTCCATGTGTGTCCCGTCGTCCGGCGACCCGAAGGTGAGGGTCGGGCAGGCGAGCGGGCAAGCCTCGGCCGAGACGGCGGTCCCGCAAACCCCTTCCGGGCCGGGGGCGAATCCCGTATGTTCCGCGCCGCGGAGGTACGGATGTTCGAGAGGCTCATGCCGCGGTCGGACGACTTCTTCTCCGACTTCGAGGCGCAGGCGCAGTCGGTGACCGAGGGCGCGAAGCTGCTGAAGGCCCTCCTGGACGACTTCACCGACGTGCCGCGGAAATGCCAGGCCATCAAGGACGTCGAGCACCGCGGGGACGACATCACCCACCGCGCGTTCTCCCGCCTGCACACGCAGTTCATCACCCCGTTCGACCGGTCCGAGATCCACCGGCTGCTCTCGCGCATCGACGACGTGCTCGATCTCGCCGACGCCGCCGCGGAGCGGCTCGGGCTCTACGACATCGACAGCGTGCTGCCCGAGTCGCGCGAGCTCGCGGCGGTGTTCGTGCTGCAGGTCGAGCGGATGGAGCAGGCGGTGAAGGGGCTCCGGAACATGAAGAAGGACCCGCAGGCCATCCTCGACGCCTGCAAGGAGATGAACGTCCTCGAGAACCAGGCGGACTCGCTCACGCGCCGCACCATGGCGAAGCTCTTCAAGCGCGGGAACGATCCCCTCACGGTGATGAAGTGGAAGGAGATCATCGATCTCATCGAGGACGCGACCGATCGCGCGGAGGACGTGGCGAACGTCATCGAGGGCGTCGTGCTCGAGCACGCCTGACCCCCGCTCATGCTCCTCGCCACGGTCGTCCTCCTCGTCGCGGTCGCCCTCGCGTTCGACTTCATCAACGGCTTCCACGACGCGGCGAACTCGATCGCGACGGTGGTGTCGACGCGGGTCCTCTCGCCGATGACGGCGGTCGTCTGGGCCGCCTTCTTCAACTTCATCTCGGCGGCGCCGGTGCTGTGGGGCGCCGAGCTGAAGGTCGCGGCGACGATGGGCAAGGGGATCGTCGACTTCGCCCATCTGAAGTCCGAGGGGAACACCGTCGTCCTCCTCGTCGTGTTCGCCGCGCTGGTGGGCGCGATCGTCTGGAACCTCCTCACCTGGGTGTGGGGGCTCCCCTCGTCCTCCTCTCACGCGCTCGCGGGCGGGATGATCGGCGCGACGCTCCCGTCACTCGGGATCGGCGGCCTCATCCCCTCGGGCATCCTCAAGATCGTCGCGTTCATCGTGCTCTCCCCGCTCATCGGGCTCGTGCTCGGCGCGTCGATGATGATCGGGGTCGCGTGGCTCTCGCGAAAGAGCACGCCCGCGAAGGTGGACGGCCTCTTCCGCCGGCTCCAGCTCGTCTCGGCCGCGATCTTCAGCTACAGCCACGGCACGAACGACGCCCAGAAGGTGATGGGCATCATCACCCTCATCCTCTACGGCACGATCTGGGGGGATCGCGCTGCCGCCGCGCACCTGGCGGAGAAGTTCCCGGTCCCGTTCTGGGTCGTCCTCCTCTGCCATGCCGCGATCAGCCTCGGGACGATGTTCGGCGGCTGGCGGATCGTGAAGACGATGGGCCACTCGCTCACGAAGCTCCAGCCGATCGGCGGCTTCTCCGCCGAGACCGGCGGCGGCGTCACCATCCTCGCCCTCGCCCACTTCGGGATCCCGGTCTCGACCACCCACACCATCACCGGCGCGATCGTCGGGGTCGGGGCGACCCGCGGCACCCGCGCGGTCCGCTGGGGGGTGGCGGGACGCATCATCTGGGCGTGGATCCTCACGATTCCGGCGTCGGCCCTGGTCTCCTGGCTCGTGTACCTCATCGCCCGCGCGGTCGTCGCCCGCGTCGGCTGATCCGAGCGCAACCTCCGGGCGCGAGGCGTGTTCTCGTAGGAGAGGATGGCCCTGGACCCCGACGCCTCCCTGATGCTGGCGTTCCAGCGGGGGGACGCGGCGGCCTTCCGGGCCCTGTTCGAGAGGCACGCGCGCGCGATGGTCGCCTTCTGCAACCACTTCGTCCGGAACCCCGCCCGCGCGGAGGAGCTCGCCCAGGACGTCTTCGTGAAGCTCCACGAGGCGGCCGATCGCTACCGCCCCACCGCCCGGTTCAAGACGTTCCTCTACCGGATCGCCTCGAACCACTGCCTGAACGAGCTGCGGCGCGGGGAGCACGCGGCGCGGCGCGCCGGCGACGAGCTCGAGCCGACCGATCCCGACTCGCTCCCGTCCGGAGCGGCGAACCCGGAGGAGGCGGCCCGCGGCGCCGCGCTCGAGCGCGCGGTGGGCGAGCTGCTCGAGCGCCTGCCCGAGAAGCAGCGCGCCGCGCTCGTGCTCTGGCGGCTCGAGGGGCTGTCCTACGAGGAGATCGCGGAGGTGCTCGGGACGACCGTCTCCGCCGTGAAGTCGCTCGTCCACCGCGCCACGGTTGCGGCGGCGGACGCGCTCGCGCCGTACCGGCCCGCGGGGAAGGAGGCGCTCTCGTGACCTGCCCGCGCCAGGAGGAGCTCGTCGCGCTCATCGACCGCGCGCTCCCGCCCGACGCCCTCGCCGAGGCGCGCCGGCACGCCGAGGGGTGCGCGGTCTGCCGCGCCGAGCTCGCGCGCCTCTCCGCCGCGGTCCTGGCGCTGCGCGCCGGCTCGCCCGTGGCGGAGCCCTCGCCGCTCTTCACGATCCGCCTCGCCGCCCGGATCGCCTCGCTCCCGCCGCCCCGGCGCGGCCTCGCCTCGCTCCTCGAAGGCTGGCTCCGGCCCGAGCGGAGCGGGCGGCTCGCCCTCGCGGGAGGCGCCGCCGCGCTCGTCGCCGCCGCCGCGATCCTCCTCGCGCCGCGCCACCGGGGCGAGCTGCTCTCGCCGGCCGCCGAGCTCGCCCTCGCCCAGGACTACGAGGTCGTAGCGAGCGTCGGCGACGTGGAGAGCGCGGACGACGTCGCGGTGGTGGCGGCGCTCGACGAGCTCGGGTGGGAGGGCCGGCCGTGACCCGCTCGACCCGCCTCTGCGCGGTCCTCCTCCTCGCGATCGTCGCGCGCGTCGCGCGGGCCGACGGGGACGTGCCGGCGGCCGCCGCGCCGTCCGTCCCCTCCGCGACGCCGGGCGCCCGCGAGCGGTTCGAGGCGCTCTCCCCCGAGGAGCGCGAGGCCCTGCGCGAGCGCTGGAAGCAGTTCCAGTCGCTGCCGCCCGAGAAGCAGGCGGAGCTCCGGGAGAGGCTCGGGGAGCTCAGGCAGCTCCCGCCCGAGCGGCGCGCGCAGGTGCTGCGGAACTACGAGGCGTTCCAGCGGCTGCCGCTGCGCGAGCGGCGGGAGGTCCTGGAGCGGTTCCGGCGCTTCCGCGAGATGCCGCCCGAGCGCAGGGCGCAGATGCGGTCCGCGCTCCGCCAGATCGTCGAGGCGCCGCCGCGGGAGCGGGCGCGGTACCTCGAGAACCTGCGGCGATGGCGGGAGATGTCGCCGTCCGAGCGCGAGCAGGCGCGGGAGGAGTTCCGGCGGAGGCGGCGGTAGGATCCGCCCCGCGTGCGCCTCGCTCCGGCCGCCCTCGTCGCGGTGATCGCCTTCGGCGCGCCGGCGCGGGGGGACGACTCGTTCGAGGCGCAGGCGAACCTCCACCTGCGCACCACCACGGTCCGGAACGAGCCCTCCTCGGCCGTCCTCTACGACCGGCAGCTCGGCACCTTCGACGTCCGCCCCTACCTCGTGCCCGAGGGCGAGGACCGGTACGGCTCGCTCTACGCCTCGCTCCGCCTGGCGGGCTCGTTCCGCGGCGGCGACCTGCGCTGGGTGGTCCTCGCCGACACCGGCGAGGTCCGCCGCCGAGCGTTCCCGCTCGTCGCCCAGGTCTGCGCCGCGGACACGCCGACCGGCCTCACCGTGTGGCCGGGCGCCCCGATGCACCGGTGCATCTCCGCACCGGTCCCGCTCGAGGAGACGCGGTACGCAGCGCCCATCGCCGTCATGAACGGCCGCTCCGTGGACGAGGAGCTCCGGCACACCCTCCTCGTCCGGGAGGCGTACCTCGCCTGGTCCTTCGGGAAGGCCGGGTTCGCGACGCTGCGCGCGGGGCGGAAGCGGACCACCATCGGCGACGGGCTCGTCCACGACGACTACGCGACCGGCGTCGAGCTCGGGCTCGACCTCGGCGCGCTCGGGCCGAGCTGGGCGATGGGGGTCGGGGTCTTCCAGCCGACCCGCGACTTCCCCTCCACGGTGCGCGGCATCTCGCCGGTCGCGGTCGCGCGGGTGGACTACCTGCCGAGCCTGTTCGAGCGGGCCGGGATCTTCGTCGCGGCGCTGCGCGACCGGAGCGGCAGCGTCGGCGAGATCGTCCGCGGCGCGGTGATCGAGCAGCGCGTGGGCGCGCTCGACCAGGCGATCGGGACGGCCGCCGAGCCCACCTTCGCGCGCGACCTCGCGCGGACCCTCGACGCGCCGCTCGAGAGCGACGCGTCGCTCGGCTGGGCGGGCACGAGCGGCAGCCTCGCCCCCTGGCGCGGCACGAAGCTCGGCTGGACCCTCGCGCTCCAGGGCGGGACCTTGCACCGACTCACCACCACCGGGCCCCTCGGCGCGCAGGTGGACCTCGCACGCGACGTTCCGCTCCGCGGCGGCGTCGCGTCCGCGCGCCTCGACGTGGACCTCGGCGAAAAGGTGACCGTCGCCCCCTCGTTCCTCTACCTCTCCGGGGCGCCGCCCCCCTCGCCGGGCCAGCCGTACCGCTCCTTCATCGGAATCGTCCCGTACGTGACGACCACGAACCTCTTCTTCAACGGCGGGCTCTCCGAGACCTTCTCGGCGCGGCAGGCCACCGCCGCGGGCGTGAACGGGCGTGGCGTCGTCGCCCCCACCCTGGCGATCACCTACGACCCGTGGGAGAAGGTCACCGTGCAGGGCAAGGCCGCCTACCTCCGGTCCGCCGTCCCCGGCCCGTTCGGCGGGAGCACCTACGGGACGGAGGCGGACCTCACCGCGACCTGGATGCCGCGGCCGTGGCTCATGGTGGGCATCGAGGCGGACGCGCTCTGGACGGACGACTTCTACGCGGCGCGCGCGACCATCACGAAGACGCTGCTCGCCGTGGACTTCCTGACGCCGTGAGCCCGCTCGTCGCCGCCCTGCTCCTCGCCGCCGCGGCCGCGCCGGACGCCCGCCCGGATCCGGCGATCGCAACGACCGTCGAGCGCGAGGCGGGTGCGCGCCCGCCGCCGCGGGCCGACGACCGGGACGCGGCGATCCTGCGCGACCTCGACCTGCTCGAGGAGCTCGACCTCCTCGAGAACCTCGAGCTCTTCGGGGTGGACTCGACCGCGAGGTAGCTACGCGCGCGAGGCGAGCATCCCGCAGGCGGCGTGCTCGTCCTGGCCGCCCGAGTAGCGCCGGACCACCGGCTGGCCCGGGAGGTGGCGCGCGAGGGCGTCGCGGAAGCGGTTCCACCCATCCTCGTCCGGCGGGCGGAACCGACCGGTCGCGTCGTTCACGGCGATGGGGTTGAGCCGCACCGGGATCCCGGCGAGGAGCGCGCCGAGCGCCGCCGCGTCCTCCTCGCCGACGTTCACGCCCTCGATCATCACGTACTCGACGGTCACGCGGCCCCGGTGCGCGGCGTGCTCGCGGATCGCGTCGGCGAGCTCGTCGAGCGGGAACCCGCGCTCGACCGGCATGAGCGCGCGCCGCTTCTCCGGGATCGCGGCGTTGAGCGAGACGCAGAGCCGGAACTTGTGTCCCTCCGCGGTGAAGCGACGGATCGCGGGGACGACCCCGGCGGTCGAGATCGAGATCCGGCGCGCGTCCACGCGGGCGCCGGCGGGGTCGCAGAGGGCGTAGGCGGCGTCGAGCACCGCGTCGTAGTTCTGGAAGGGCTCCCCTTGCCCCATGAAGACGGCGCCCGTCACCGGGCGCGCGCTGTCGGCGCGGACGTGGAGGAGCTGGCGCACGATCTCCCACGACGCGAGCGAGCGCGAGAGGCCGAGCGCGCCGGTCGCGCAGAACGCGCAGCCGAGCGCGCACCCCGCCTGCGAGGAGAGGCACACCACGTGGTGCGTGTCGTAGAGCGGGATCCGGACCGTCTCCACGCGCGCGCCGTCGGGCAGCTCGAACAGGTACCGGCGGAACCCGTCCTTCGCGTCCACCCGCACCACCTCGCGGAGGACGCCGGGCGTCGCGAGCGCGTCCACCCGGTCGAGCACCTCGCGCCGGACGTTCCGCGCCTCGCGGAGCGGCCGGTCGCGCCCGATCACCGCGCCGACGATCCGGCGGGCGTCCTCGAGCGCGATCCCCGCGCGCCGCGCGAGCGCGCGGCTGTCCTGGCCGGCGAGGTGGAACACGCCCGGAATCTAACGGAGGGAGCGCCGCTGCGCGAGCGGAGGCCGGCTCACCCACGGGCTCCCCTCGAGCGCGTAGCGCCAGGGCTTCTCGGCCCAGGGGCCGGCGTGGTCGACGTTCACGCGGCGCGCGGAGAGGATTCGCCCGGCAGGCGGCGGCGCGTCCTCCACGAAGAGGTCGCCGCCGGTGAGGTCGCGGCCGTCGTCGTGCTCCCGCCGGATCGCGAGCGCACGGCAGAGGTTCCCGGGCCCGCGCGTCGAGTGGAGGCAGCCCTCGAGCGGCTCCGCCGCGCGGAGCAGCACCGCCGCGGGGAAGCCCTCCGCGCCGGTGACGACGTTCATGCAGTGGCTGCGGCCGTAGATCAGGTACACGTACGCGACGCCGGGCGGCCCGAACATCACCGCGGCGCGGCGGGTCGGGCCGAAGCGCGCGTGCGACGCCCGGTCGCCCGGACCGTGGTACGCCTCGGTCTCGACGATCCGCGCGGCGCGGCGGACGCCGCCGTCGAGGTGCACGAGCACCTTGCCGACGAGGTCCCTCGCGACGGCGCGCGTGTCCCGCGCGTAGAAGCGGCGCGGCAGCTTCACGCCGGCTTGAGCACGCTCTTCCAGACCCCCGCCTCCACGAACACCCCGAGCAGCGGCGCGTCCACCTGACCGCGCTTCGCCTCGTCCCGGAGGATGTCCAGCGCCCGCTCCGCCGGCATCGCCTTCTTGTACGGGCGATCGCTCGCGGTGAGCGCGTCGTAGATGTCGGAGATGGTCATCATCCGCGTCTCGATCGCGATCGCCGTCGCCGGCACGCCGCGCGGGTAGCCGTGCCCGTCGAGCTTCTCGTGGTGGCCGTAGGCGATCTCCGGGATCCTTCGCAGGGTGCGCGTCCACGGGATCTCGGAGAGGAAGCGGAAGGTGTGGGTGACGTGCCCCTCGATCTCCTTGCGCTCCGCCTCGGAGAGCGAGCCCTTCGGGATGGACAGGCAGGAGAGCTCGAACGGCGTGAGGAGCGGCTTCGCCTCGCCCCGCAGGTCGAGGTAGGTCCGTGCCGCCGCCTCCGCGAGCCGCGCCGACGCCTCGGCGGGCAGGACCGTCGGCCGGTTGGCGGTGACGACCACCTCCCAGAGCGCGTCGAGCTCCCGCGCCTGCTCCGCGAGCTCGGGCTCGGCTCGCCCCTCCAGGCGGGCGCGCAGCCGCGCGTTCTCCACGCCGGCGCGCGCGACGTCGAAGCGCATCCGGAGCAGCTCCAGCTCGTGCGGGTAGAGCTTGTCCGACTTCACGAGCACGTGCTCGCGGACCCCGACCTTGCCGAAGTCGTGGAGGAGCGCCGCGTACCGCATCTGCTGGAGCGAGGCGGGGTCGAACGCGACGCCGCGCCAGTCGGGCGGCGGCGCCTGCTCCACCGCGCGGGCGAGGCCGGTGGTGAGGGTCGCGACGCGGCCCGAGTGGCCGGCGGTGGTCGGATCGCGCTGCTCGATCGCGACGACGGACGCCTGCACGAACCCCTCGAAGAGCCGCTCGATCTCCTCGTTCAGGACGGCGTTCTCGATCGCGGAGGCCGCGGGGCCGGCGAGCGCGCCGAGGAGCTCCTCGTCCTCGTCGGTGAACGCGCCGTCGCGGCGGTTCAGCGCCTGGAGCACGCCCACCACCTCGCCCTTCGTGTTCCGCATCGGGACGGTGAGGAGGTTCCGCGTGCGGTACCCGCTCGACCGATCGACGCTCTGGTTGAAGCGCGGATCGGCGTAGGCGTCGTCGATCCGGATCGTCTGCCCCGTCGCGGCGACCGCGCCCGCGATCCCGGCGCCGATGGGGATCCGGATCTCCTTCGAGCCGAGGGCGACCTTGCTCCAGAGCTCGCCCTTCTCGCGATCCGCGATGAAGAGGGTGCAGCGGTCCGCCTCGGCGACCTTCGCCGCCTCGTCCACCACCAGCGCCAGCAACCGCTCGAGCTGCCGCTCCGCGGTCAGGGCCTTCGCCACGTCGAGGATGGACTGGAGCTTCTCGAGCCGGCGCTTCAGGGCGGCTTCGGTCATGTCCGCGGACGCTAGCAAGACCGTGCGTCGGGGAGCAAACGGCGCCAGGGCCCCGTGAGACCGGTGGACGGACCGCCAGGCAGGGCGCTAGGAATCTTTCATGCGCCGCGCCAAGATCGTCGCCACCCTCGGCCCCGCCACCGCGGGCGCGGGGTGCCTCGAGAAGCTCTTCGAGCAGGGCCTCGACGTCGCCCGGCTCAACTTCTCCCACGGCCGGCAGGAGGAGCACGCCCAGGTCCTCGACCGCGTGCGCGCCGCCTCCCGTCACCTCGGGCGCGCGGTCGCCGTCCTCCAGGACCTGCAGGGCCCGAAGATCCGGACCGGCCCGCTCAAGGCCGGCAAGGCCGGCGTGGTCCTCCGACCCGGCGCCGAGCTCGTGATCACGACCGAGGGCGAGGTCGTGGGCGACGAGAAGCTCGTCTCGACCACCTACCCGCACCTCGCCGAGGACGTCCGGCCCGGCGACCGACTCCTCATCGACGACGGCCTCATCGAGCTCCGCGTGCTCGCGACGGACGGCGTCCGCGCCCGGGCGGAGGTGGTCGAGGGCGGGGTCCTCGGCGAGCACAAGGGGATCAACCTGCCCGGCGTGACGCTGCGCGCCGAGGCGCTCTCGGAGAAGGACCGGGCCGACCTCGCGTTCGGCCTCGCGCACGGCGTCGACTATGTGGCGCTCTCCTTCGTGCGCCACGCCGAGGACGTCGCGCTCTGCCGCGCGGAGATGGAGCGGGCGGGCCGCGTCGTCCCGATCGTCGCGAAGATCGAGAAGCCGGAGGCGCTCGACCGGATCGACGCGATCATCGCCGCTGCGGACGGCGTGATGGTGGCGCGCGGCGACCTCGGCGTGGAGATCCTTCCGGAGCGGGTCCCGACCCTGCAGAAGGAGATCTGCCGCAAGGCGAACGCGGCGGGGAAGCCCGTCATCATCGCGACGCAGATGCTCAACTCGATGATCGAGCACCCCCGACCGACGCGCGCGGAGGCCTCCGACGTCGCGAACGCGATCTGGGACGGCGCCGACGCGGTGATGCTCTCCGGCGAGACCGCGAGCGGCCGCTTCCCGCTCCCCGCGCTGCAGATGATGGACCGGATCGTCCGCGAGGCGGAGGCCGCGGTCCGCCCGCAGGCCATCCGGATCGACGCTGCGGCGGGGACGTCGGTCCGTCCGGCGGCGGAGATCGGCGAGGTCGTGCCCGCCGCGGCCTGCGACGCGGCGGCGGTGTCCGGCGCGGTGGCGATCTGCTGCTTCACGCTCCGCGGCGAGACCGCACGCCAGCTCGCGCGCTACCGGCCCACCATGCCGATCGTGGCCTTCTCGCCGGACCAGGCGATCCGGCGGCGGCTTGCGCTGCTCTGGGGCGTCGTGCCGAAGGTGATGGAGCCGGTGAAGAACGCGGACCTCATGGCGGAGCTCGTCTCGGAGCGGCTCGTCGAGGAGGGGGTCGCGAAGCCGGGCGACCGCGTGGTGCTCGTCCACGGCTCGCCGCTCGGCGTGCCCGGCCACACGAACTCGATCCGGCTGCACGAGATCGGGACGCCCGGCGA
>DASWCJ010000361.1:0-3358 GCA_036390155.1 Anaeromyxobacter sp. | reverse complement strand
CAGGTCCGGTCGGTCTTGCGGGTGATGACGAGGCGGAGCTTCTCGCCCTTGCCCGCCTTGATCTTCGCGGGCACGAAGCCGTCCTCGGTCACCTGCATTTCTACGGTGCGGACGCCGTTCTTCATGGTGCCCTCGGCGATGCCGGCGCTCTTCAGGGCCACCGGCATCGCGGCGTGATCGTGGGTCTCGGCGGCGCGGGCGGACCCGGCGAGGAGGGCGAGCGAGGCGGCGGCGAGGAAGGCGGTGCGGTTGGTGATCATCACTTGGTCTCCGTGGCGTTGCCCGGGATGGGCGCTACCCCCTCGCCTAGCAGGAGCCGTGCCGGCTGAGGAAGCGTGAAGACGGGGCTAACCAGCCGTCGCACGGCGGGATTCCCGACGAGGCGGGACACACTGTGACCGGCCCGGTCACGGTTTCCGACGCCGCTCCGCGCGACGCTCGCGCGTACGAGCAGGTGGTACATTGCGCGCCCATGACCGCCCCTGGCACCCGTCTCGGCGCCATCCACCGGCTCGTCTGGACCGCGCTCCTCGCCGCCTGCGTCGCGGCGGGCGCCTGGCTGCAGCTGCCGATCGGCGTCGTGCCGATCACGCTCCAGCCGCTGTTCGTCTTCCTCGCCGGCTACCTGCTCGGCCCGGTGAGCGGCGCCGCCGCGGTCGCGCTCTACGTCGCCGCAGGCGTGCTCGGCCTCCCGGTCTTCGCCGGAGGGAAGGCGGGGCTCGGCGTCCTGCTCGGCCCGACCGGCGGCTACCTCGCCGGCTTCGTCGCCGGCGCGGCGATGACCGGGCTCGCCGCGCGCCGCGGCGCGCGGACCATCGGCTGGTTCCGCGGCCTCGCGGCGGGCGCCCTCGCCCTCGCCGTCGCCTACCTCCTCGGCGCGGGGCGGCTCGCGCAGGTGCTCCACCTCGACGCGCGGAAGGCGATCGCGGTCGGGGTCCTGCCCTTTGTCCTGTTCGACGCGGTGAAGGTCACCCTCGCGCTCGTCATCGGACGTGAGCTGCGCGAGCGGGGCCTCGCGCCGAGATGATCCGCGCCGAGCGCCTGTCGTTCGCGTTCGACCCCGGGGCGGCGGCGCTCGACGAGGTGAGCTTCACGGTCGAGCCGGGCACGCTCTGCGGCGTCGTCGGCGCGAACGGCTCCGGAAAGTCGACCCTGCTCGCGCTCGTCTCCGGCATCTTCACGCCGACGGGCGGGAGCATCTCGGTCGGCGGGGATCGATCGCCCGGGGCGGAGGAGGCGATCCGCCGGCGCGCCGCGCTCGTCCTCCAGGATCCGGACCAGCAGATCATCGGCGCGACCGTCGAGGAGGATCTCCTGCTCGGCGTCCCGGCCGCGGACGCGGCGCGGCGGGCGGAGTCGCTCCGGCTCGCGGCGCGCTTCGGCCTCGAGGACCCCGGTGCGCCCGTCCACGCCCTCTCGCTCGGCTCGCGCCGCAAGCTCTGCATCGTGACCGCGCTGCGCGACGCGCCGGCGGTGCTGCTCCTCGACGAGCCGTTCGCCGGGCTCGACTACCCCGCGGTGCGCGAGATGCGCTCGATCCTCGCGGCGAACCGCGCGGCGGGCGTGACCCAGCTCGTCGCGGCGCACGATCTCGAGGCGTTCGCGGATCTGGCGGACCGGTGGATCTTGCTCGGGCGCGGCAAGGTGGCGTGCGCGGGGAGCGCGGAGGAGGTCTTTCCGGAGCTGCGCCCGAACGGCGTCCGGCCGCCGGGCGGGTGGCTCGCGGCGCGGGGGCTCGGGCCGTGGGAGTGACGGGGGCGCCGGCGTGGCTCGCGCCGCGGCGCGCGCACGGCCCGCTCGCCGCGGCCGACGGCCGGGTGGTGCTCCTCCTCGCGCTCCTCTTCGGCGCGCTCGTCTGGCGGGCGGGCGAGGCGGCGAACCTCGCCTACGCGCTCTTCTTCGGCGCGGTGCTCGCGTCCGCAGGCGCGACGCGCGCGGAGGCGCTGCGGCTCGCGCGCTGGGCGGCGACCTTCGCGCTCGGGTGGGGTGGGGTGAAGCTCGCGCTCGACCTGTGGGATCGGATCCCGGCGCGGGCGGCGCTCGGAGAGGTGGGGCTCCTCTCGCTCCGGCTCGCGGGACTCCTCCTCCTCGGCGGCGCGGTGAGCGCGCTCCTCACGCCGCGAGCGCTCGGGCTCGCGCTCGCGAGCCTCACGCGGCCGGTCCTGCGCCGGCGCGCCTGGACCGTGTCGCTCGCGCTCCTCCTCATGGTGCACTTCATCCCGCGCGCGGTGGCGGCGTTCACCGGGGCGCGGGCGGCGCTGCGCGTGCGGCGGATCGAGGTGTCGCGCGTGCGCGGGCTCGTCATCGTGCTCGAGGCGGGCGTGCGGAACCTCGCGCGCATGACCTGGGACCAGACGCTCGCCATCGCCGCGCGCAGGCTCGACGGCCCGGAGGCGTGGGCCGACGCGCCGCCGCCCCGGCCGCTCCACTGGGTCGCCGGCGCCGCGATCGCGATCCTGGCGGTCGTCGCCGCGGGCGTGATGTAGGAGCGCGGCGCAGTGTCGCGCACGCAAGGCCGCGCTTCCCTCACCCCGAGTGCCGGCGGCGGAGGTAGAGTGTCGTCCCCTCGTTTCGGGAGGTCCCGCACATGAACCAGACCGTGAAGTCGCTCGTCGCCGTCGTCCCGTTCCTGCTCGCCGTCGGCTGCATCGATCCCGCGAAGGAGCCTGCCGAGACCGTCATCAAGGCGGGTGACGCCGCGGTCGCCGCGATCACCGCCGAGGTCGAGAAGTACGCGCCCGACCAGGCGAAGGCGGCGAAGGACGCGCTCGCGGCCGCGAAGGCCGCCGCGGCGAAGGACGACTGGAAGGGCGCGCACGCGATCGGCAAGGACGTGTCGATGACCGCCGCCGCCGCCGTCGAGGCCGCGAAGGCGAGGAAGGTGGCGATGGAGCAGGCCGCCGCCGCCAAGGCCGCCGAGCTGAAGGCCGCGTGGGAGGCTGCGGAGAAGGAGCTGCCGGCGAAGATCGCGGGGATGAAGAAGGAGCTCGCGAAGCTCGCGAAGGGGAAGCTGCCGAAGGGCGTGACGAAGGACGCGGTCGCGAAGGCGAAGGCCGAGGTCGCCGAGCTGGAGGTGCAGCTCGCGAAGGCGGCCGATGCGGCCAAGGCGGACGTGCAGGCGGCCGGCGTCGCCGCGAAGGACCTCATGAACCGGGCGAGCCGGGCCGGCGCGTCGATCGGCATGTAGCCCGGGGGGGCCAAGGGGCCGGCGCGTCCCGAGGCGCGCCGGCGTTGACCCTGCGCCCCCGCGGTGCTAGCTATCCCCTCCCCAACGGTTCCGGGGCGTAGCGCAGCCTGGTAGCGCACTTGCTTGGGGTGCAAGTGGTCGCAGGTTCAAATCCTGTCGCCCCGACCATCT
>DASWCJ010000360.1:0-8888 GCA_036390155.1 Anaeromyxobacter sp. | reverse complement strand
CCGAAGGTACCCCGGCGGCAGCACGCGCCGCGGGGGGTCGGTCCCGACCGGCCGGCGATGGGTCAACACGGCGGAAGCACGAGGACATCTTCTCGGCGCGTCGCTTGCGATTCCTCCGCTCGAACTTCGGGAGGACGATATGAACGCAGCGGCGCTCCTTGTTGCAATGGTGATGACCTCGACCGAGCCGGGCTACGACTCCGTGTGCACGCTCGAGTACGTGAACCGCTCGACGACGTCGTCGGAGAAGTGCGTCGTGTGCCACGACGGCTCGGTGGGACCCGCGATCGCGCTCCACGCGGCGGGCGCGCGGACCGCGCACCCGGTGGGCGTCTCGTACTACGCGGCGGGGGCCGAGGCGGCGGTCTGGCAGAGCGGGCCGCGCAACGCGCTCGTCGTGCTCCCGCGCGGCCGGGTCGAGTGCGTCACCTGCCACTCGGCCGACGGCTCCGGGCCTCACGAGACGGTGACGTCCTTCGCCGCGCTCTGCACGGCCTGTCACGACAAGTGACGGTCCATCGCGCGAGGTCTCAGCGCTCGCGCCGGCCCTGGAGGCCGGCGGCGGGCGTCCCCGCAAGGGTCCGTGCGACCCGGTACCACACCTCCTTCTTCCCGAGGTCCCGGGACTCGCGATGGAGAGCGACGAATGGTTACGTACGGGCATCGTCCGGAACGCGCCCGGCGGGGAGGGCGTCGCGAGCGCCGTCGCCGCGGGCTCCGCGACGATCACGGCGGCCTACGCCGGCGTGACCGGGTCCACGACCGCGGCGGTCACGGCCGCGACGCTCTCGTCCATCGACGTGCAGCCCGTGACGACGGTGATCGTCGCGGGGGCGGCGGTCCGGTACTCCGCGACCGGCCACTACGCCGGCGGCGCGACGCGCGACCTCACCCAGGACGTCACCTGGAGCTCGTCGGGCGCGGCCGCCTCGATCTCGAACGCGACCGGGACGCAGGGGCTCGCCCGAGGCGTCTCCGCCGGGACCGTCCAGATCTCCGCGCAGCTCGCAGGGATCGGCTCGACCGGCCGGACGCTCCAGGTGCTCCCACCGGTCGTCGTCCGGATCGACGTCTCGCCCCCGAGCGTCTCGCTCGCGAAGGGGCAGGCCAAGGCCTTCACCGCGATCGGGACCTCGTCCGACGGCTCGACGGCGGACCTCACTCGGGACCGCGGTCTGGACGACGCTCGATCCCACGGTCGCGGCGAACGCCGGCAACCTCGTGCGCGCGGTCGGCAGCTCCGGGACGACGCAGGTGCAGGCGTCCTCCGGCGGCCTCACCGGCACCGCGCTCGTCACGGCCGGCCCGCCGATCGTCGTCGAGGTGACGCTCTCGCCCGCGGCGGCCTCCCTCGCGAAGGGCACGAAGCTTCAATACGACGCCGCGGCGATCTACTCGGACGGCGTGAAGGTGGACGTCACCGCCGACCCCTCGACGGTCTGGACCGCGATCCCCGCCGGGATCGCCTCGGTCACGGCCGACGGCTGGGTCACGGGCAACGCCGCCGGGAGCGCCACGGTCTCGGCGACGGCGCTCGGCGTCACCGGCGCGACGCCGCTCACGGTGACGCTCGCGACGCTCGCCTCGATCGCGATCTCCCCGACCGATCCCTCGGTGCCGAACGGGCTCCCGCAGCCGTTCGGCGCGACGGGCGTCTTCAGCGACGGGACGGTGGAGGACCTCACGGACCAGGTGACCTGGGACACGGACACCCACGCGGTGGCGACGATGGACGCCCTCGGCGTCGCGTCGACGCACGCGGCGGGCGGCCCGATCGTCGTCACCGCGACCCACCTCGCGACGGCCATCGCGGGCTCGACGACGCTGACGGTCACGAACGCCACCCAGAGCGCCTACGCGATCGACCAGGGGAGCGCGACCATCGCGAAGGGCACCACGTTCCCGTTCACCGCGAGCGGCACCTACAGCGACGGCTCGGTGATCGACCTCACGGCGCTCTCGACCTGGGCCTCGGACGCGGGCGCCGTCGCGACGGTGTCGAACGCCGCGGGGCGGGAAGGGCTCGCGACCGGCGTCGCGCCGGGGACGGCGAACGTCACGGCGGCCTTCGCGGGCACCTCCGACTTCGTGCCCGTCACCGTCACGACCGCGGTCCTCCAGGCCGTGACGATCTCGCTCCCGGCGGGCGGGTCGGCCACCGTGCCGAGGGGGGTGACGCAGCCGCTCCTCGCGACCGGGACGTTCTCCGACGGCTCGACCCAGGACCTCACGGCCGCCGCGGGCTGGACCTCCTCGGTCACGACCTGCGCGGCGGTGTCGAACGCGCCCGGGACCGAGGGGATCGTCACCGGCGTCGGCGCCGGGACCACCACGATCACCGCGGCCTACGAGGGGCTGAGCGGCACGTTCGCGATCACGGTCTCGGGCGCGCTCATCGCCTCGATCGAGGTGCAGCCGGCGACGACGACGCTGCCCGTGAGCTACACGCGGCAGTACAAGGCCATCGCGACCTACAGTGACACCTCGACGCGCGACGTCACGATCCAGGTGACCTGGGGCTCGTCGAACGGCGCGGTGGCGACGATCTCGAACGCCGCGGGGAGGCAGGGGCTCGCGACCGGCGTCGCGGCGAGCGGCACGGCGGTGTCGATCACCGCGCGGCTCGGCGGGAAGACGGGCACGGCCTCGCTCACGGTGACGAACGCGACGCTCTCGTCCATCACGGTCACGCCGAACCCGTGGCAGGTCACGGTCTCCTCCGGCGCCGGGAAGAACCACACGCAGCAGCTGACCGCGACGGGCGTCTTCAGCGACGGCCTGCGGCTCGACGTCACGCACCAGGTCATCTGGTCGAGCACGAACCGGAGGAAGGCCTCGGTCTCGCAGGCGGGGCTCGTCACCGGGGTCGCGACCTCCGCCTCGGTGATCATCACCGCGTCGAAGGGAGGGGGGCCGTCGATGAAGAGCGGGACCGCGACGGGATCGGTCGTGCCCTGACGCGGGGGTATGCTGGGCGGCGCCTCGTGGACGAGCCCCGCCGCCCAGCCCCGTCCCCCGCCCGGAGCGACGCCCCGGAGCCCGGGGTGCGGCTGCCGCCGCTCCTGCTCGACGACGTCGCCCGCGTCCTCGCCGAGGTCGCGGGGATGTCGCTCCGCGACGGCCTCGATCCGAGGCTCGTGGACGGGCTCGACGACGCGGCGCGCGCCTCCGGCCTGGCGTTGCGCGTCTTCGCCCGGCAGGTCGTCGCCCGGGATCCGCGCGCGATCGAGGCGCTCGTCGAGCACGTCGTCGTGAGCGAGACCGCGTTCTGGCGCCATCCCGAGCAGCTCGCGGCGGTGGGGCGGATCGCCGCCGCGGCGGTGCGCCCGCTCGCGATCTGGTCCGCCGGCTGCGCGACCGGCGAGGAGCCCTACAGCGTCGCGATCGCGCTCCTCGAGGCCGGGCGCGCCGGGCGGGGGGACCGGATCCTCGCGACCGACGTCTCGGCGCGGGCGCTCGACACGGCGCGCAAGGCCGGGTACGGCGTGCGTCCCCTGCGGCGGCTCCCGCACGACGTGGCGGGACGGTGGATGGAGGGGATCGCAGGGGCCTCGGACCTCCGCGTGTGCCGGGAGGCGCGCGCGCTCGTCACGTTCGCGCGCCACAACCTCGTCGGCGAGGAGCCGCCGCCCGCGGGACCGTTCGACGTCGTCCTCTGCCGGAACGTCCTCATCTACTTCGACGGCTCGACCGCGGCGGAGGTCCTCCGCCGGCTCGTCGCGGCGCTCGCCCCCGGCGGCCGGCTCGTGCTCGGCCCGTTCGAGCTCCCCCTCGGGGAGGCGGCCGGGCTGCGCGCCGTCGACGAGGGCGGCGCGACGCTCCTCGCCGCGCCGGGGCGGTAGGATCCGGGCGTGTTCGACGCGCTCCTCCACGCGCGGTCCCTCGGGCGGCGCGATCTCGCCGATCTCCGCTTCTTCGGGGTCGAGGGCGGCCTCGTGCCCTCCGACGACGCGATCCCGTCGTCGTCCGCGGCCTCGGTGCGGGCCGGCTGGGAGGAGGTGACGCAGGCGGTTCGTCGGCTGCGGCGCGCCGGGCTCACCGCCTGGGGCGCCGTGGGCCTGCATCCGCGGCGAATCCCGCTCCGCGGGCTCGAGGCGCTCCTCGCGGAGCTCCCTGCCGCGCTCGGCCGCCCCGAGATCGCCGCCGTGGGCGCGGTCGGGCTCGACGCGGGCGGCGAGCTCGAGGGGCGCGTCCTCTCGCGCCAGCTCGATCTCGCGCGGGAGCTGCGGCTCCCGGTCGTCGCCGCCGCCCCCTGGCGCGACCGCGAGCGGGCGACCCGCCGGCTGCTCGCGGTGCTGCGCGAGGCGGAGCTCGAGCCCGCCCGCGTCCTCGTCGCGGGCGCCGACCCGCGGACGGTGCGGGCGATCCGCGCGTGCGGCCACCTCGCCGGGCTCTCGCTCGACGGCGACGGGCTCGAGCGCGCCGTGAAGCTCGTGCGCGCGCTCGGCCCCGAGGGGCTCGTGCTCGGGACGGACGCTGGGCTCGCCGGCTCCGACCTCCTCGCGCTCGCGCGGGCGGCGGACCGGCTCGCGCGCTCCGGGCTCTCGGAGGCGGTGGTCCGGCGCGTCTGCGGCGGCAACGCGCTCGCGTTCCTCAAGCGCTGAGGACTCGCGCCTTCGGGCGCGAGTCCGAACGGCTGCCTTGTGCCCGTTGCGGTGACGCTCGAGTGACTGCGCGCGTGCCACGTCCGCTCTCGGGGAGCGGAAGCAGCCGTCGCTGGCTACCTTTGTCGATGATGTCGGGCGATCTAGAGCTGTCCCATCGATGGCCGCGCCTCCTCAGCCTCGCGCTCGGGCTCTGGCTCGTCGCCTCGACCCTCGTGCTCCCGGTGGAGAGCACGTCGGGCTTCAACCGGCTGATCGTGGGCACGGGCGTCGCGGCGTGCGCCGTGATGGCGCTCTGGGCGCCGTGGTTCCGGTTCGTGAACACCGTCCTCGGCGTGTGGCTCGGCGCGACGGAGCTCTTCTTCGAGCATGCGTCCACGGGCAAGTTCCTCTCCACGCTCGTCGTGGCGGGCGCGATCGTGGTCCTCTCGCTCGTCCCTTCGCCGCCACGGCTCGAGGACCCACGGCACCGCGCAGTCTCGTGACCGATCGGACGCTATCTCGCGGGCGGGCGTTTCCCGCGTCGCGTCGCGCCCGAAGGCGCGACCCTACGGTGTTTTGGCGCGACCTGACGGTGTCTCGTGTAATCCCCGGTCCGTCCGCCCGCCTTGTGGAGCAGCTCGACCGCCTCGATCCGCATCCCGCGCTCGTACCGCTTCAGCATGTCGTAGACCGTGAGGCAGCCGGCGCTGACCGCGGCGAGCGCCTCCATCTCGACGCCGGTGCGGTCCACGGTCCGGACGGTGGCGGTGATCTCGACGCCGCCCTCGCCGGGCTCGGCGGTCACCTCGACGCCGGAGAGCGCGACCGGGTGGCAGAGCGGGACGAGGTCGGGGGTTCGCTTCGCCGCCATGATCCCGGCGATCCGGGCGGCGGCGAGGACGTCGCCCTTCTCGACCTCGCCGCGCCGCACGCGGGCGACCGTCGCCGGCGCCATCGCGACGAACCCGCGTGCCACGGCGACGCGCTCGGTCCTCGGCTTCGCGCCGACGTCGATCATGCGCACGGGGTCAGTCCCAGATCTCGGTCGTGTGCTCGCCGAGGAAGCGCTCGGCGTCGATCGCGGCCTGGCAGCCCGACCCGGCCGCGGTGACCGCCTGCCGGTAGCTCGGGTCGGCGACGTCGCCCGCGGCGAAGACGCCGCGGACGCTCGTCGCGGTGGTGGGCAACCTCACCTGGAGGTAGCCGACCTCGTTCATCTCGAGCTGGCCCTTGAAGAGGCCGGTGTTCGGCACGTGCCCGATCCCCATGAAGACGCCCTTGAGCGGGAGCTCGCGGGTCTTGCCGTCCTTCGTGCTCCGCAGGCGGACTCCGGTGACCGCCTTCCCGTCGCCGAGGATCTCCTCGACCGCCGAGGAGAGCTGCAGCTGGATCTTCGCGTTCGTGCGCGCGCGCTCCGCCATGATCTTCGAGGCGCGGAGCTCGTCGCGCCGGTGGACGACGTGCACCTTCGTCGCGAACTTCGTGAGGAAGGTGGCCTCCTCCATCGCGGTGTCCCCGCCGCCCACCACCGCCACCTCGACGCCGCGGAAGAAGAAGCCGTCGCAGGTCGCGCAGGCCGACACGCCGCGCCCCTGGTACTGCTTCTCCGACGGGATGCCGAGCCACTTCGCGGACGCGCCGGTCGCGACGATCACGACCTGGGCGCGGATCAGGCGGTCGTCGAGCCAGAGCTGGAACGGGCGCTTCGAGAGATCGACGCGAGTCACCTCGCCGGCCTCGAAGCGGGTCCCGAACCGCTCCGCCTGCTTCTTCATCTGCTCCATCAGCTGCGGCCCGAGGATCGCCTCGGGGAAGCCGGGGTAGTTCTCGACCTCGCTCGTGATGGTGAGCTGACCGCCCGGGTGCAGCCCCTCGATGAGGAGCGGTTTCAGGTTCGCGCGGGCGGCGTAGATCGCGGCGGTGTAGCCGGCCGGACCGCTCCCGATGATGACGAGCCTCTCGTTCTGGGCCATGGCGCTCTACGTTCCCCTCTCCGCGGTGGAGGTTGATTTATCCGCTTGGAGCCGGCGTGTCGATGGGAAGGTTCGCGCGGGTGGGCCGTGCTATCGTCGCGACACCCTATGGATCCGCAGGCGCTGCGCGCGTGCGCGCTCTTCCAGACGCTCCCCGCCGACCGGCTCCGCCGGATCGCCGACATCGCCACCCACCGGGACCTCCCCGCCGGGGCGATCATCTTCCGCGAGGGCGAGACCGGCGACGAGATGTACGTCGTGGTCGCCGGGAAGGTGCGGATCTCGAAGCGCGTGGCCGGCGCCGGCGAGGAGGCCCTCGGGATCCTCGAGGCGGGCAGCCACTTCGGCGAGATGGCGATGGTGGACGACTCGCCCCGCTCGGCGGACGCGATCGCCCACACCGCCTGCGCGCTCGCGGTGGTGCGCAGGGACGCGCTCGACCAGCTCATGTTCGTGGACAAGGACCTCGCCTACGATCTGCTCTGGACGTTCGTCCGGACGCTCGCGGCGCGGCTCCGCGGGACGAACGAGAAGATCGCGAGCTTCTTCGCGATGAGCGGCGGCTTCAAGTAAAGCGGGGGGCCACTCGCTTCGCAGCGCCGTCGGCCTGCGAAGCTCGCGCCCCCCCGAGCCCCCCGCTCGCTCCGGGGCAGGCTCATCCGCCTGCCCCTTCGCTCGCCACGGCGCTAGCGAAGCCCCCACACGAACAGGCGGCGGTAGGTGTAGAGGAACGGGCGCTCGTCCGGCAGCACCTCGAGCAGCCGCTCGCCGTAGCGTGCGAGGAACCTCACCCACGTCGGCGGGTCGAGCCGTGCCTCGTACTCGGTGAGCAGCGTCCCGCGCACCCACTCGACGACGTCCCCCGGCGCGGCGAGCCGGTGGGCGTAGACCTCGAGCCGCACCCGCTGCTCGGCGAAGCCGAGACGGAAGAGGAGCTGCGCATACGCCTCGGGCTCGAGCACCGGGCTCTCCCGCACGAACCCGCCGAGCGCGGCGGCGAGCTCCGGCTCGCGCGCGACCTCCCGCGCGATCGCATGCGACGGGTGGGCCTCGTTCATCGGGACCTGGAAGGCGAGCTGCGCGCCCTTCGCGAGCGTCGCCGCGAAGTGGGCGAGGAGCGCGTCGTGGTTCGGGACCCAGTGGAGCGCGGCGTTCGAGAGGACGACGTCGTAGCCGGCCGCGTCGAACGCGCTCGCGTTCCCGGCGCGGAAGTGCAGGCGGTCGCCGGCGTGGGCGGCCGCCCGCGCGAGCATCGCCGGGGAGCTGTCGATCCCGAGGGTCTCTCTCGCGCCGAGCCGCTCGTGGGCTAGCTGGGTGAGCTCCCCGGTGCCGCAGCCGAGGTCCGCGACGCGCGGCGACGGGACCGGCCGGACGAGCGCGAGCAGGTCGAGGAAGGGAGCGCTCCGCTCGGTGCGGAATTTCCCGTACTGCTCCGGGTTCCAGACGTCTGGGGCGTCAGCCAATGCCGTTGACCTCACGTCCATTTTGACGGATGTTCCCCCGGTTCTCCAACCCCCCGGAGCCACATGTCGACCCGTTCCGCGTTCCTCGCCGCCGCGCTCCTCGTCGCGGCCGGCTGTCAGGCCCCTCGCCCGCCCGGCCAGACCCAGAAGCCCGGCCAGGACCCCGGCGCCCCCGTGGGGAAGATCGCCGGGCAGACCATCACGTCCGCCGAGCTCGACGAGAGCGTGAAGAAGGAGCTCGCGCAGCTCGACAACCAGTACCAGGAGCAGCGCTACCAGCTCCGCCGGCAGGCCCTCGAGAACATGCTGCGCAAGCGCGCGTTCGAGGCGAAGGCGAAGGCGAAGAGCGTCACCACCGAGGAGCTCTTCAACAAGGAGATCGCGGCCAAGATCCCGGACCCCACCGAAGCCGAGCTGAAGGCGCTCTACGAGACGGCCAAGGCGGGCGGGCAGAAGCTCCCGCCGTTCGACGAGGTGAAGGGCGAGATCGTCAAGTTCATGAAGACGAAGAAGGCCCAGGGCGCGATCGCGCAGTACTACGACGATCTGAAGAAGGAGATGGGGATCGAGGTCCTCCTCCCGGCCTACGAGACGCCGAAGGTCACGGTGGACGCGACCGGCCCGTCGAAGGGGCCGGACGCCGCGCCGATCACGATCGTCGAGTTCTCCGACTTCGAGTGCCCCTACTGCGTGCGCGCCGAGCCGACCGTGAAGCAGCTCCTCGAGGCATACCCCGGGAAGATCAAGCTCGTGTTCCGCGACTTCCCGCTCCCGATGCACCCGCACGCGCCGAAGGCGGCCGAGGCGGCCCACTGCGCGGGCGACCAGGGCAAGTACTGGGACATGCACGAGAAGCTCTTCGCGAA
>DASWCJ010000359.1:0-4314 GCA_036390155.1 Anaeromyxobacter sp. | reverse complement strand
GGCGCGCCCGGGCGTGCGCCGGCGTCCACGTTTCTGGACCCGCTCGACCGTCCGGTGCCGGTTGCGACTCTGGCGGCGGCGCAGGAGGACGGGGGCCATGCCCGAGGCCCGACGGGAGCGTTCGCCGAAGCCATAACCCGGACGTCCACCCTCGCAGATGAGCAGCTACCCCGGAAGCAGCCGGCCGCTAAGTGACCGGCATTGACGCTAGCCGGCGTTAGCGCCGCGAATCGTCACGCGCCCGCCCCGGTGGCGGCACCCGGCAGGAGCAGGATCCGCTCGACGCCGCGAGGCTGCGACGGTCTTGTGCCCGCGAGACGGAGGAGCAATCGCCCATGGCCGCCGCCCTCACCTCGATCCTGTTCGGCGCCGCCGCGATCGGCCTCGTGGCCACGGCCGTCCAGGTCTTCGTCCTCTGGATCCACCTGCGGGCGCCGGCGCCGGCGCCGCGGACCGCGCCGGCCATCTCGATCCTGAAGCCGCTCTGCGGCGTGGACGACGGCCTCGAGGAGAACCTCGCGTCCTTCGCGGCACTCGACTGGCCCGACTTCGAGGTCGTGCTCGGGGTCCGCTCCTCGAGCGACGCGGCCTACCCGCTCGCGCGCGCCGCCGTCCGGAGGTGGCCCGGCCGGTTCCGGGCCGTCCTCCAGCGCGGCGCGCCGGGGTTGAACCCGAAGGTGAACCAGCTCCTCACGCTCGCCCGGGCGGCGCGGCACGAGCTCCTCGTCATCTCCGACTCGAACGTCCGCGTCGAGCCGGGGTATCTCTCCGAGATCGCGGCGCTGCTCGAGGACGAGCGCGTGGGGATGGTCACGAACCCGATCTCCGGCGAGGGCGAGGCGTGGGTCGGCTCGCTGATGGACCACCTGCACCTCGCCTCCTGGGTGACGCCCGCGATGATCGCGGGGAAGCGGCTCCGGCTCCGCGACATCGTGGTCGGGAAGTCGATGGCGCTCCGCCGGCGCGACCTCGAGGCGATGGGCGGCTTCGACGCGGTCCGAAACGTGCTCGCGGAAGACTACGTGATGGGCCAGATGGTGGCCTCGGTGCTCGGCAAGCGCGTGGCGGTGGCGCGGACGCCGGTGCGCAACGTGAGCGCCCGCCGGTCGCTCCGCGACTTCGTCGGGCGGTACGAGCGCTGGGCCGTCCTGCAGCGGCACTCGGTCGGCCGGCTCACCTACTCGAGCTTCGTCCTCTCGAACCCGGTGCTCCTCGCCGCCCTCGGCGCGGCGGTCGAGCCGACCGTGCCCGTGCTCGGCGCCCTCGGCGGCACCTGCGTCCTCAAGATCGCGCTCGACGCCGCGGCGGCGCGACTCCTGCGGCCCGGCGGCTTCCGCCTGCGCCAGCTCGCGATGATCCCGGCGAAGGACCTCGCCTTCGGC
Organism: Anaeromyxobacter sp.; assembly: GCA_036390155.1. Lineage (GTDB taxonomy): Bacteria > Myxococcota > Myxococcia > Myxococcales > Anaeromyxobacteraceae > Anaeromyxobacter. The sequence continues at coordinate 2,932 of DASWCJ010000359.1, read as the reverse complement.
GCGGCCTGGGCGGTGGGCCTGTTCCGGAACGAGGTCGCCTGGCGAGGCAACAAGATCGTGGTGGGGCCAGGGACGCGGATCGTGCCCCTCCCGGCGGACGACTCCGCGCCCGAGGCCCAGGTCGCCTAGGTACCGTGGTCCGGGCGCAGCAGACCCCGGGCGCCCTGCGCGCCGCGGAGCCCTCTCCGCATCGCGGCGAGGTGCTCGGCGAGTACCTCACCGGGGACGACCGCGTGCACCCGGAGGACCGGGTCCAGAAGGTCGCCGGGATCTTCTTCGAGCGTCCGGACCTCGAGGCGGTCGCCCTGGTCCGCGAGGACCGGGCGGTCGGGCTCCTCACCCGGTCCCGGCTTCTCGTGAAGCTCGCGCGGAACTTCGGCCACGAGCTCTACGCGCGCCGGCCGGTCACGCGGATCGCCGACCTCGCGCCGCTCGCGCTGCCGGAGGACACGCCGCTCGCGGCGGTGCTCGACCGTGCGCTGGCGCGCCCCGCGGCGACCGTGTTCGACGACGTGATCGCCGTGACGGACGCGGGCGCCTACGTCGGCCACGCCTCGGTGCGCGAGCTCGCGCGGCAGCAGGGCTTCGCCCTCGAGCGCAGCCGGCTCGAGCACGAGAACGCGCTCTCGCGCACCCGCGACCTCGAGGAGCTGGAGCGCGTGCGGGCGCGCTTCCTCGCCCACGCCACCCACGAGCTCCGCTCGCCCGTGAGCGCGATCGCCGTGCTGGCGGAGCTCATCCGCATGGGGTGCGACCGGGAGAGCCTCGAGCAGGTCCGGACGAAGGTGCCCATGCTGCTCCGGGCCTCCGCCACGCTGCGCGCGACCGTGAACGACATCCTCGACCTCTCGAAGCTCGAGGCGGGGCGGATGGACGTCGCGATCGGCCCGGTGGAGGTCGCGCCGCTCGTGGACGAGGTCGCCGCGCTCGCACGCCTGCTCCTCGGCGAGAAGCCGGTCGAGGTGCGGGTGCAGGTCCCGGACGGCCTCGTCGTCCGCTCCGACCCCGGGAAGTTGCGCCAGATGCTCGTGAACCTCGCCTCGAACGCGGCGAAGTTCACGGACCGGGGCGCGATCACGATCCGGGCCGCCGCGGCCGGCGGCACGGCGCGGTTCGCGGTCGCCGACACCGGCTGCGGGATCCGCGCCGAGGACCTCCCGCGGCTGTTCGTGCCGTTCGGGCAGCTCGAGGACGCGCACACGAAGACCCACGCCGGGACCGGCCTCGGGCTCGTCATCACCCGCTCCCTCGCGTCGCTGCTCGGCGGCCGCGTCCTCGTCGAGAGTCGGCGCGGCGAGGGGACCACCTTCACCGTCGAGCTGCCCGGCGGCGCCCACCCGGAGGAGAGCCCATGACCCCCCCGCGCATCCTGATCGTAGACGACGACGAGACCCACCTCGCGTGCGCGCGGGAGCTCCTCGAGGCCGAGGGCTACCGCGTCGAGGTCCACCTGACCGGCTTCGGCGCGACCGAGAGGATGATCCGGACCCGCTTCGATCTCGTGCTCGTGGACATGAACATGCCCGCGCTCTCGGGCGAGGGGCTCGTCTCCATCCTCCGCAAGCGCGTCCACGCCCCTGGCGTGCGGATGTTCCTTTACTCGTCGAACGACGAGGACGCGCTCCGGCGGGCCGCGTCCCGCCTCCAGATCGACGGCTACGTGTGCAAGGGCGACCCGGAGGAGCTGCGGCGCAAGGTCGGCCGCGCGCTCGGCATGCCGCGCGCGGGTGGCGCGGGACGTTAGCTGGCCGGAGCCGGATCCGGAACCGGCGACGGGTCTGGCTTTCGCCCGCGAGACGGAGGAGCATCGCGCCATGGCCGCCGCCGTGACGTGGATCCTGCTCGTCGCCGCCGCGATCGGCCTCGTGGCCACGGCCATCCAGGTCCTCGTCCTCTGGATCCACCTGCGCGCGCCCGTGCCGGTGCCCCGCTCCACGCCCGCCGTCTCCATCCTGAAGCCGCTCTGCGGCGTGGACGACGGCCTCGAGGAGAACCTCGCCTCCTTCGCGGCGCTCGATTGGGCGGACTTCGAGGTCGTGCTCGGGGTCCGCTCCTCGAGCGACCCCGCCTACCCTCTCGCGCGCGCCGCGGTGCGGAGGTGGCCCGGACGGTTCCGGGTCGTCCTCCAGCGCGGCGCTCCGGGGCTGAACCCGAAGGTGAACCAGCTCCTGACGCTCGCCGACGCTGCGCGCCACGACCTCCTCGTCGTGTCGGACTCGAACGTCCGCGTGGGCCGGGGCTACCTCGCCGAGATCGTCGCCCTGCTCGAGGACGAGCGGGTCGGGCTCGTCACGAACCCGATCTCCGGTGCGGGCGAGGTGCGGCTCGGATCGCTCATGGACCACCTCCACCTCGTCTCGTGGGTGACGCCGGCGATGGTCGCCGCGAAGCGGCTCCGCATCCGCGACATCGTCGTCGGCAAGTCGATGGCGCTGCGCCGGCGCGACCTCGAGGCGATCGGCGGCTTCGACGGCGTGCGGAACGTCCTCGCCGAGGACTACGTGATGGGCCAGCGGATCGGCCGGATTCTCCGGAAGCGCGTGGCGGTGGCGCGCACGCCGGTGAGCAACGTGAGCGCCCGCCGCTCGCTCCGCGACTTCGTCGGGCGGTACGAGCGCTGGGCCGTCCTGCAGCGGCACTCGATCGGCCGGCTCCCCTACTCGGGCTTCGTCCTCCAGAACCCGGTGCTCCTCGCCGCGCTCGGCGCGGCGGTGGCACACACCCCCGCGGCGCTCGGCGCGCTCGCCGGCACCTGCCTCGTGAAGATCGCGCTCGACGCCGCCGCGGGGCGCCTCCTCCGCCCAGGAGGATTCCGGCTGCGCCAGCTCGTGGTGATCCCGGTGAAGGACGTGGTGTTCGGCGTGGTGTGGACGCTCGGCTTCTTCCGGAACGAGGTCGCCTGGCGCGGCACGCGCATCGCGGTCGGCCAGGG
>DASWCJ010000358.1:0-12201 GCA_036390155.1 Anaeromyxobacter sp. | reverse complement strand
GGTCGCAGTCCGGTTCCGGTGCCGTGGGCCGCTGGCGCGCCCGGGCGTGCGCCGGCGTCTGCGTTTCCGGGCCCTCTCGTCAGGCCGGCGCCGGTCGCGACTCTGGCGGCGGCGCAGGAGGACGGCGCCTTCCCCGGCCCGTCTCGGCGGCGTTCGGTCCGGGCGACGAGATCGTCGAGATGGAGCCGCACCACGATGTGCGCGACCTCGAGAGGCCGGCACCGCTATGTGACCGGCATTGGCGCTAGGTCCCCGGTCGCGCGTCCTCGGCGATCGCCGCCTTGAGCCGGTCGAGCGAGCCCTGCGCGTCGGAGAGGAACCGGAGGTCATCGACGCTCGACCGGGCGGCGCGCGCGAGCGTCTGCTCGTAGGCGGTGATGGCCTTCGCGGCGAGCACCCGGACTCGGCGCCGGAGCTCGGCGCGGTACGCCTGGGCGTGCTCGTCGTCGAGACCGGGCGGGAGCGGCGCGTCGAGGAGGTCGGACCGCAGGGCGTCGTACAGCTCGCCGATGCGGAACCCGGACGCGACCGCCCAGCGGTCGTTCCCCATCCGGATCGCGCGCAGGTAGTGGCCCTGCGCCGAGAGCAGCATCTCCGCCTTCTGCTCGAGGTCCTTCTGGAGCGCGGCCTCGTCGCCCTTCGAGGGATCGAGCGGCAGCGCCCGGAACCACCCGCGGTAGACCTCGCCCAGGTAGTACTGGGCCTGCGCCGCGTAGTACTCGTCGAGCCGCTCCTGATCGCCCGTGGCCCGGAACTCGGTCACCGCGAGGCGCAGCGAGCGCTCCGCGTCCTCCGGGCGGCCCTCCTCGAGCTCGAGGATCCCGCGCTGCGCCAGCGCGCGGATCCGCTCCGTCGGCGGCAGCCCCTCGCGCCGGAGCAGCGCGTCGAGCGTCGCGCGCGCGTCGGCGAGCTCGTGCAGGTGGTACTGGCACTCCGCGATCCGGAACGCCGCCTCGATCGCGTCCGGTCCCTCGTACCTCGTGGCGAGCGTCCGGAACCGCTCGACGGCGAGCCGCCACTCCTCGAGCCGCTCGAAGGCGAGGCCCGCGTCGAACAGCGCGGTGGGCTCGTGGCGGGACCGCGGGAAGAGATCGGCGAGCCGGGAGAACGCCGTGGCCGCGCGCGCGAAGTCCGACGCGCCGAACGCGGCGGTGCCGATCGCGAAGAGCTCCTCGTCGTTCTTGCCCCCGAGCTCGAGGTCGAGCCGGGAGACCTTCACCTCCTCCGGCGGGTACTCCAGCTTCGGCGGCCCCTGTGGCGCGGACGCGGCGTCGGTCGCCGCCGGGCTCGCCGGACAGGCCGGGCACGACCCGGGCCGCTGCGCGGCGGCGCAGGCGCAGAGGCAGAGGAGGAGGGCGGCGGCGGTCGGACGGGGCATGGGTCGGGAGCTCGGCAGGACAACCTACTCCATCCTCTACAGGCGCTCCCAGACGCCCGCGAGCCCCGCGAGGTCGTGCACGTCCGTCTCCAGGCGGGGGACGATCGCGGTCGGCGTCTCGAGGACGGCGAGCAGCCGGTCGAGCGACCGGCGATCGGCCGACGCGAGCGCCTGGTGCTCGGCGAGGGTCCGGGCGAGCCGCTCGGCGAGCGTCGGGACCGCCACCCCGGCGACGCCGAGCGCGCTCCCGAGCGCGTCCGCGTCGGGGAGCGGGCCGCCCGGCCAGAGGTCGGGCGTGACGCGGTTCGCGACGAGCCCGGCGATGGGCATCGACTCCAGGTGGAGCCGGTCGTGGAACGCGAGCGTCTCCTCGACCGCCACCGGGGTCGGGCTCGTCACGAGCACGAAGCCGACGTCCGGCTCGGAGAGGAGCGAGCGCACCGCCGCGGCCCGCTCCTTGAATCCGTCGTACATCCCCTGGAACGACTGGAGGAACTCGCCGAGGTCGGAGAGCATCGCCTGCCCGGTGAAGCGCGCGAGGGTCTTCGCGATGTAGCCGCCGCCGAGCTGCGCGAGCCGCAGCCCGATCCGCCCGGCCGCCGCCGCGGGCGCGAGCAGGGCGCGCGCGGTCTCGTTCCCGAGGAAGTCGAGGATCCGGTCGGGCGCGTCGAGGAAGTCGAGCGCGTGGGCGGTCGGCGGGGTGTCGAGGACGACGAGGTCGTAGTCGCGGTCCGTCGCGAGCTCGTAGACCTTCTCCATCGCCATGTACTCCTGCGAGCCGGCGAGCGCGGAGGACATCTGCTGGTAGAGCCGGTTCCTCAGGATCCGCTCGCGTCGCGCGGCGTCGGGGGCGTGGCGCGTGACGAGGTCGTCCCAGGTCCGCTTCACGTCGAGCATCATCGCGTGGAGCTCGCCCTTCGGCCGCAGCCCGGCCTCGGCGAACTTGTGGTCCGGGACCCGCGACTCGACGTTGCCGAGGGCGCCGAGCCCGAGCGCGTTCGCGAGCCGGCGGGCGGGGTCGATGGTGCAGACGAGCACCCGCGCGCCGCCGAGCGCGGCGCCGAGCGCGAGCGACGCCGCGACGGTGGTCTTCCCGACGCCGCCCGGCCCCACGCAGACGGCGATCCGCCGCCCGGCGAGGCTGCCGCGCACGCCGTGGACGCCCGGTTGCGTCACGCCGGCCTCCCCGCCGCGATCGCGTCCGCCACGGCCTCGACCGCCTCGCGCCCCCAGGACGTGAAGGGGAGGAGCGGGATCACCGTCGTGGGCAGGTCGAGCGCGGCGCGGGCTCGCGCGAGGTACCGCCCGGCGTGCTCCGCGCGGAGCGCCTGGAGCCGCCCCGCCGCGGCCGCGGGCCCGAGCGGCGGTCCCTCCGCGGCGAGGACCGCGAGCCGGGCCGCCTCGTCCGCGGTGAAGCGCGCGGGCGGCATCGCGTTCACGAAGAGCCCGCCGCGCTGGATGCCCAGCACGCCCCGGACCTGGGCGTCGAGCTCGATCGCCTCGTTCACCGGCATCTCCTCCGGCAGGGTGACGATGGCGAGCGAGGTGACCGCCGGGTCCACGAGCAGGGCCTCCATCCACTCCGCGTCGTGGCGCAGGGGCCCACCCGGCACCGTCTCGACGAGCGCGGCGGGGACCCGGAGGAGCTGGACCGCGTGGCCCGTCGCGGGCGCGTCGACCACCACGAGGTCCCAGCGGGGGCGGCCGCCCTCCTTCGATCGGACCTCGTGGAGGATCTTGCCGAGCATCACGAGCTCGGCGAGCGACGGCACGACCCGGAGGAAGTAACGGACGAGGCGGTTCTCGAAGACGGCGTCGTAGATGGCGCGGAACCGGACGACCATGAGCCCGTACTCGCGCATCGCGTCGTGCGGGTTCACGTTGACGGTGGAGACGCCCGGGATCGCCTCGCGGATCGTGCTGCCGGCGGGCGGGGCGCCGAGGAGCGGCGCGACCCGCTCCTGCGCGTTCACCTCGCACACGAGCACCCGCTTCCCCTCGCGGGCGGCGAGGAGGGCGAGCGCGGCGGAGACGGTGGACTTCCCGACGCCGCCCTTCCCGGTCACGATCACGAGGCGGCGATCGAGCAGGTGCGGAGCGGGCACGAGGCTTGACAAGCTAACGAGCGGAGGGGGACAAGTCCACCATGGCGTGGGGCGACGTGCTCGGGCACCCGGCGGTGCGGAAGGTGCTCCAGGAGGGCGAGGAGCGCCTCGGGAGAACGGTCGGGAAGCTCCTCGCGGACGAGCGCGTCACGGGAGGCGTCCAGCGGCTCCTCTCCGGCGCGCTGCGCGCCCGCGCGACGGTCGAGCGCGGCGTCGAGCAGGCCCTCCGGGCCGCGAACGTCCCGTCGCGCGACGACGTCGAGGCCCTCCGCAGGCGCATCGAGGAGCTCGAGGCGATGCTCGAGGGGCTCGCGGCGCGCCCGGCGCGCCCGGCGCGGCGCCGGCGCGGGGACGGCGACGGCGGCGGATAGCCGATGCGCCGGATCGCCTTCATCAACGAGAAGGGCGGCACCTGCAAGACCACGCTCTGCGTGAACGTCGCGGCGCGCCTCGCGTCCCGCGGCCGCCGCGTCCTCGTCGCCGATCTCGACACCCAGGGCCACGCGGCGAAGTCGCTCGGACTCGACCCGCGCGGCCTCGCGCCTAACGTGCACGACTGGCTCGTCGGCGCGGCGCCGTTCGCGGCGGTGGTGCGGCCGTCCGCGGTCCCCGGCCTCGACCTGCTCCCCGCGAACCGCGATCTCGCTGCGTTCCCGGTCGCCATCGCCTCGGCGCCGGACCGCGCCGCGGTGCTCCGCGCGCGGCTCGACGAGCTGCCGGAGGGGGCCTACGACGCGGTCCTCATCGACTCGCCGCCGTCGCGGTCGCTCGTCACCGACAACATCCTCGTCGCGGCGCGCGAGATCGTGATCCCGGTCGCGCTCACCTACCTCGCGCTCGACGGGTGCGCCGAGATCCTCCGCTCGGTGGACGGGCTCCGTGCCGAGCGCGGCGAGGCCCCCCGGCTCACCCTCGCGGTCGCCACCCTCTACCGCCGCACGCAGCTCGCGGACGAGATCCTCGCGAAGCTGCGCGAGCGGCTCGGGCCCGCGGTGTCGCGCACCGTCCTCGGCTGGTCCGTGAAGGTGGACGAGGCCCAGAGCCACGGCCGGACGGTGTTCGAGTGGGCGCCCCGCTCGCCTGGCGCGCGCGCCCTCGCCGCGATCGCGGACGAGATCGACGCGCTCGGCGCGGAGGCGCGGGCTGCCTGACGGCGGCTCGGGCCCTACTTCTTCGAGAGCTCGTCGACCTTCTTCTCGAGCCCCTCGATGCGGCGGCCGAGCTCCTCGAGCGAGCGCTTCACCTCGCCGAGGTTCGACATGCCCTCCATCGCGGCGCGGACCCGCTCGTCGACCTTGCGCTGGATCGCGAGGAAGGCCTCCTGCGAGCCCTGCACGAGCTCCTTCGCGCGGTCGCCGGTCTGCTGGCCCGACTGGAGGATGCTCTGGACGCGCTGCGTCGCGGCGGCGCGGACCGCCTCGACGCGGTCGCGCAATTCGGCGCCGGTGCCCTCGACCAGGCGGTGCGCGGCCTCGCCACCCTGGCGGATGAGCCCTCGCAGCGTCTCGAGACCCACCCGCGCGGTCTTCTTCTCCTCCTCGAAGATGATCTGCGCGAGCGTGACCGAGGTGAGATCTTCCTTGCTGCGGTTGTCGATGATCTTCACCTCGGCGCCCGCCTTGATCATCTGAGCGATCTCGTCGAGCGTGACGTACCGGGACTCCAGCGTGTCGTAGAGCTTCCGGTTCGTGTAGCGCTTGATCACCTTCGGCTCCTTGCCGGAAGGAGCCTCGGCGGCGCCGGCGGTGGGGATGTCTTCGCTCATCGGTAGCCGTCCAGGGAGATAAGTGCCCGCAATCTGGGCATTGTTCTGTCGATGGCGCTTGGTGTCAAGCTGCGTGCGCGATAGACTCGCCACGCCGCACGGGATCAAATGGTCGTCACCTGCACGAATTGCCAGGCGAAGTTCCGGGTGCCGGACGAGCGGATCGGCGCGCGCGGCGCGAAGGTCCGCTGCTCGCGGTGCCAGACCGTCTTTATCGTCCACCCGGGGGTCGGCTCGGTGTCGGCGGCCTCTGCGCTCCCGCCCGCACCGAGCTTCGATCTCGAGGCGCACACCGGCAACGTGCGCGCGCCGCGCTCCGAGAACCCGTTCGTCACGACCCCGGTGGCCCGCACGCGCTCCGCCGCCGCGCCGACCGCCGCCCCCGCGCCGTTGCCGCCTCCCGCCGCCGATCCGTTCGCAGCGCCGGCGCCGGGCATGGATCCGTTCGCGACCGCAGCGCCGGCGGCGGATCCGTTCGGCGCGCCCGCGTTGGCACCGGATCCATTCGCACCTCCCGCGCCCGCGGGTGCGGACTCGTTCGCCGAGGCCGCGTCGCCGCGCTCGACGCTCCCGGTGACGGACCTCTCGGACCTCCTCGGTGGCGCCGCGACCCCGGCGGCGCCGCGGCCCGCGTCGCCGCCGGATCCGTTCGCCGGGGCGTTGCGGCCCGCGCCGACAGGGTTCGCCGCGTCCGCGTTCGCCTCTGCGCCGGATCCGTTTGCCGCTCCCGCTCCCGGACCGGCCGCGCCGGCGGCGCCGCCTCCGCTTCCTGCGCAAGCGCGGGATCCGTTCGCGGAGGCGTCCGAGCGGGGAGCCGCCGAGGGCGAGCTCGCGCTCGAGGTGCCCTCCGGGCCCTTCGACCCGGGGGCGATCGCGCTCGAGGAGCGGCGCACGCCACCGCCCATGCGAACCGCGATCGACCCCGAGCCGCAGCTCGAGATCGCCGGGCCCACCCACTTCTCGGACGCGCCGCTCGAGATCGCGGAGCCGTCGCTCGAGCTCGGCATCCCGCCGCCGGAGCTCGCCTCCGAGCCGGGGCCCGGCGGCCAGGCCTTCGACCGCGACGCCTTCGACCTCGGGTTCGGCGGTCCCGTGGACTCCGCCGACATGCGGGGGCAGCCCGCCTTCGCCCCGCCGACTCCGTCCCGGCCGGCGCAGGGACGGGAGGCCGGGGAGACCCCGCCCGACCGGGCCCAGGCCCCCGCCACCGTCTCCGCCGCCGACCGGGGAAAAGCCGCGGAGCGGATCCGGAGCGGGCGCACCTCCCGCGTCCGCGCGGCGGCGGTGAACGCGGTCGCGCTCGTCGCGCTCCTCGCGGTGACGCTGGCGCTCTGGGTGATCTGGCGGAGCGACGGTCCCTTCGACCCGGGTTCGCTCCGGCCCGCGGCGCTCTTCGCGGCGCTCGGCCGGGGCGCCTCGACCGGGCCGTACGCCGCCGTGGACGTGCGGAGCGGGCTCTACGACCGCGAGCGCGGTGCGCCGCTCGTCTTCGTGCGAGGCCGCGTGCTCTCGCACGCCGCGGCGCCGGTGGCGAAGGTCCGCGTCTCCGTCCAGCTGGTCCGTGGGGAGGAGGTGATCGCGAGCGCGGAGGGCGTCGCGGGCGCGGTGCCCACCCCGGAGGAGCTTTACGGCGCCGTCGATCCGGCCGCGCTCGCCGCGGTCGTCGCGGCCGCGGTCGTCCGCGCGCCCTCCGTGGTCCGGCCCGGCGACTCGGTCCCGTTCCTCGTTCCGCTGGGCGACGCGCCCGCCGAGGTCGAGGGCACCTCCATCCGCGTCGAGGTCGGGCCCGCGCGAGGCGGGACGCAGTGAGTGGCGAACCGGCCGCGGAGGCGCTCGCGCTCGGCCGGAGACTCGCGGCGCTCGAGGAGGGCGCGATCCGCTCCCACGCCGCCGCGCGCCACCTCGCTGCGCTCGAGCCGGCGCGCGCCGTCGCGGTGATCGGCGTGCTGGTGCGGGCCTCGTCCTCCGCCGAAGCGCGCCCCGCACTCGCCGCGGTCGCGCACGCGCTGGGAGGGGCCGACCCCGCGCTCCCGTACGCGTGGCTCGCGGACGTCTACGCCGAGGCGACCGAGCGCGGCGCGACGGAGGTGACGGCGCTCGTCGTCTCGCCGCCGCCCCAGCGCGCGTTCGAGGAGCCACGCGACAAGGCCGATCCGCGCCTCGCGCACCTCACCCTCGGCCACAAGAAGGCGTTCGCGCGCGCGCAGCGCGACCCGGACCTCCTCTCGCGGCTCGCCGCGGAGGGCGATCCGGTGGTCGTGCGCGAGCTCCTCCGGAACGCGCAGCTCACCGAGCCGTTCGTGGTGCGGATCGCGTCGAGGCGGCCCTGCCGGCCCGGCACGCTCCGCTGCGTGTTCGAGTCGCGCCGCTGGCGGCGCTGTCCCGCGGTGGCGCTCGCGCTCGTGCGGAATCCGTTCGTCGAGACCGAGCTCGCCCTGAAGCTCCTCGGGGGCCTCCCCACCGCCGAGCTCCGCGACGTCGCGCGTGACGGCGTCCTCCACCCGCTCGTGCGAGCGGTCGCGACGCGGATCGTGGACGGGCGCGGGAGCGCAGGGGCAGCCGGATGAGGCTGCCCCGGAGCGAGCCCTCGGGGGTTCGGGGGGCGCGACGAGCGAAGCGAGACGAGCGCCCCCCGCTCTCAATGGTCTCGCAGGGGCAGCCGGATGAGGCTGCCCCGGAGCGAGCCGTCGGGGGTTCGGGGGGCGCGACGAGCGAAGCGAGACGAGCGCCCCCGCTCTCAACGTCCCGGGCCGTCGCCGGGTCCGCGCTTCCCCAGGACGAGCCGGCCGATGGCGTCGCCGAGCCGAGGGACGTAGATCCCGCCGAACACGAGGATCGTGATGAAGGCGGCGACGGCGAGGTCGTTCCAGGACGGCATCCGCGCGCTAGCATAGCGGGGGGAGGTTCTCGTGACGAGCACGACGGGCCCAGGCGAGGCGAGCGGACCCCCGCTCGTCCTCGGCCACCGGGGGGCGAGCGCGGACGCGCCCGAGAACACCCTCGGCGCATTCCGGCTCGCGCTCGAGCAGGGGGCGGACGGGGTCGAGCTCGACGTCTGGCGCTGCGGCACCGGCGAGGTGGTGGTCGCGCACGACGAGGACCTGCGCCGCGTCGCCGGGAGCCCGCTCCGGATCCCGGACGCGCCCCTCGCGGCGCTCCGCGCGCTCGACGTCGGCGCCTGGAAGGGCGAGCGCTGGCGCGGGGAGCGGGTGCCGCTCTTGTCCGAGGTGCTCACGGCGCTGCCGCGCGCCTTCGTGAACGTCGAGCTGAAGAGCCGGGGCGGGCGCGACCTCGCGCTCGCGCGCGCGGCGGCGGAGGCGGTCCGGCGGGCCGGCGCGGCGGACCGGGTCGTGGTCTCGTCCTTCGACTGGCGGCTCGTCGCGGCGTTCCGGCTCGCCGCGCCGGAGGTCCCGACCGGCCTGCTCGTGGACGGGCAGCGCGCGTGGCGGCTCCGCACCGCCCTCGGGATCCGCGCGCTCCGGCCGGCGGCGATCCACCCGGACCGCGCCCTCGCGACCGACGCGCGCGTCCGGGGGTGGAGGGCGCGCGGGCTCGAAGTGAACGTCTGGACGGTGGACGAGCCGGCGGAGGCGCTCCGGCTCGCGCGCGCCGGCGCCGCGGCGCTCATCACCAACGTTCCCGGGAGGATCCGCGCCGCGCTCGCCGCGCAGGGCGCCTGACCTCCGCGGTCGCGGGCCCCGCTAGAACTCCCAGCCGAGCTTCGCCGCGCCCGAGAGCGAGGACTTGAGCTTCAGGTCCGGGTACTCGATCGAGCTGGCCGTCGCGCCGCCGAAGTAGGTCCCCTCCACCGCGAGCGAGACCGAGTAGGAGGTGAAGCGGAGCCCGAAGGTGGTCCGGTAGAAGCTCGCGTTGAAGTTCGGGAACGCGGCGGTGGTGCCCCTCATGTCGTCCGGCGTGGTCGCGACCACGCACGTCGGCGGCGCCGGCGGCGTCGTCGGCGGCGTCACGGCGCACGGCGCGAAGTCCATCCGCTCCGTCGAGTAGTTGACTAAGTTGAACCGCGCCGCGACGTAGGGTGTGAAGCTCACCACCCCCTTCGCCGCGAGCCGCATCGAGACGAGGAAGTCGAGGTCCGTGGTGGAGAGGTTCCAGTCCTTCACCCCGAGCAGGCGCGTGAAGGCGGCCCGGACCGCGATGTCGGGGACGTAGTCGAAGCCCTCGTTGAGCGCCCACTTCGCCTCGCCCTGCGCGGCGTAGTAGTTGGACGAGTTGACCCAGAGGAGCCGCCCGCCCACCTCGAAGCTGTAGGGGAGCGCTTTACGGACGTGGACCCCGGGAATGACGAGCGAGGACGGCTGGCTCGACGCGGTGGGCCAGGCGTTGTTCGTGAACCCGAGCGCCGTGACCGTGGTCGAGGTCCCGATGGGATCGATCTTCACGTCGGCGTAGGCGACCTCGAAGTCGATCGCGAACCCGCTGTAGCCGGTCGTCGCGGCGGTCTGGAGCACCGCCGACGAGAGCGCGAGCGCCAGCTGCGACGAGAGGGCGGCGAACCGCTGCTTCGACTGGGTGGCATACAGGGTCGGCGTCGCGTCCGTCGGCGCGAACGCGCCGCCGTTCGCGTTCAGGATCGTGGTCCACACGGTCGGATCCGGCGGCCCGAGCCGCGTCAGATCCACGTCGTACGGCTCCGCCCACGCGGGGGGAGCCGCTGAGACGGCGAGGACGGCGGCGGCGAGGAACGCCAAGCGACGCATCGAACCTCCGGTTGTACGGCGACCCAAGGAGGTTACCTGCCGGATTTCCCGGGTGTCAATTTCGGCCGGGCGCGCTCCGGAAGGCGGTACGCTCCGCGGACCATTCCCCCGGAGGTCCGCCGCATGCGCCGCGCCCTGCTCCTCGCCCTCGCCATCGCCCCCTTCCTCCCCGGGTGCCGCTGCACCACGGTCCAGTCCGGCCACCGCGGCATCGTCTTCAAGGCCTTCGGCGGCGGCACGAGCAAGGAGCTGCTCGGGGAGGGGATCCACGTCCTCCCGCTCTGGAACGACGTCATCCCGTACGACACGCGCGTCCACGAGATGAAGGAGCAGCTCATCGTCCTGACCTCGAACGGCCTCACGCTCCGGGTGGACGCGAGCGTCCGCTACCGGCCGAAGACGGAGGAGCTCTTCGAGCTGCAGACCCAGATCGGCCCGGACTACGACCAGAAGGTGATCGGGCCGGTGGTCCGCTCCGAGGCGCGCAAGGTGTTCGGGCGCTACCAGCCCGAGGAGATCTACTCGTCGAAGCGCGAGGAGATCGAGCGGCAGATCTACGAGGAGGTGCTGCGCGCGCTCGAGGGGAAGCACGTCATCGTCGAGGTGGTGCTGGTGCGCGACGTCGACCTCCCCGACACGATCAAGACCGCCATCGCCGACAAGCTCGCCGAGGAGCAGCGCGCCCAGAAGATGCGCTTCACCCTCGACCGCGAGCGGCAGGAGGCGCAGCGCAAGCTCATCGAGGCGGAGGGCATCTCCAAGTACCAGACCATCGTCCGCCAGGGGCTCACCCAGGAGTACCTGCAGTTCAAGGGGATCGAGGCGACCGCGAAGCTCGCGGAGAGCTCGAACGCGAAGGTCGTGATCGTCGGGGCGGGGAAGGGCGGCCTGCCGGTGATCCTCGGCGACGGCGGGAAGTAGGCGCCCTGGGACGCGGCGCCTCCCGGAAACAACAAGGGCCCCGGCGTTGCCGCCGGGGCCCCGATGCGGCCACCCGCAAAGGGGCGGCTCAAACCACTCGAGACGGCTAGAAGCGGTACGTCCCGCCGAGCTCGAACGCGGTCTGCGACATCTTCGACTCGATCGAGTCGACGCCCATCGCCGGGATCGAGGCGGTGATCTTCGCCTCCGGCGAGTAGACGAAGGCCGCGAGCACCGACACCTTGCCGATGTCGTAGCCGGCGCCGAGCGTGAAGTGGTGCTCGGAGACCGCCGGGAACGCCATGTTCTGGTTCGGCCGCTCCTTGTCGAGCGGCGAGGCGCCGTAGTTGTAGCCGGCGCGGACCTTGAGCTCCTTGAGCGACGGGATCTCGTACTGGGCGCCGACCTTGACCACCATCTGGTCCTTCCAGCCCATGTCGAAGCTCGGCGCGCCCGCGGGCTTCGTGAACTTGGGCTGGTCCTTGCCCATCACTGCCGACCAGTTGATCCACTCACCGTCGATCGCGAGGAGGAGGCCCGCCGCCGGCCGGACCGCCACGCCGAGGGTCGCCACCATGGGCTGGTTGAACTCGACCGCGTAGTCCGTCCCGGCGATGCTCCACTTGAAGTCCTGGAAGGTGCTCTGGGTCTCGTAGGCGAGGCCGACCGTCACCATCTCGATCGGCGCGTAGGTGACGCCGATGGTCGCGCCGTAGCCGAAGGAGCCGGTGTTCGAGAACTTCGGGTTGCCGGCCATCTCGAAGCCCATCTGCGCGTACATGAGGTTTAGCGCGAGGCCGACCGAGAACTGGTCGTTCACGCGGTACGACGCCGCGGGCGCGATCCGGGCGTTCATGTACGACGTGTAGAGCTTGTCGCCGTTCGGATCGGCGGAGTAATCGACGCCCATCCCCGCGGTGCCGAGCGCGGCGAAGCCGACGGTGAGCTGGTCCTGGACCTTGAAGACGCCCGCGATCGTGGGCAGGTAGTCCGTGGGCCGGTCGGAGCTGCCGTTGGCGGTCATCGCGCCGCCGCCCGCGGAGAACGAGTATTTCACGTCGGGCATGAACGCCTGCGCGGCGAGATCGAGCCGCGGCGCTAGCCCCGACAGCCCGGCCGGGTTCGTGACGGCGGTGGCGCCGTCGAGCGGCGCGGCGACCGACGCGCCGCCCATCGAGTCCTGGACCGGCCCGAAGCCGATCATGCGCATGCCGTTCGTGGCGTATGCGGGCGCCGCGGCGACCACCGCCGCGACGGCCACGATTCCGAGAAGCTTCTTCATTTCACTCTCCGGGGTCGTGCGCCCCGAAGTGG
>DASWCJ010000357.1:0-4059 GCA_036390155.1 Anaeromyxobacter sp. | reverse complement strand
CCTCAAGCTGCAGGGGCTCGCCGAGGACGTCCCCGCCCAGCTCACCCAGATCCTGGTCGACCTCGAGGGCGGAAAGTTCCGCGTCAACGTCCACTCCGAGGACCTCGAGCGGGTCGGCGGGCACGTCCGCGCCATCGGCGTCCTGCTCTTCGTCGGGCTGATCGCCTCCGCCCTCGTCCTCGGCGGCGTCATCGCGCTCGCGCTCCGCGCCCCGAGCTGGCTCGGGGTGGGCGCGCTCGGGCTCGCCGCGGCGCTCTCCGCGTTCGCCGGCGCGTACCACGTCGCCACCATCCGGGTGCGGAAGATCTCGCTCCTGCGCTGGCTGCGCCGGTAGCCGGCGCGCGCGGCGCCGCTCACGCCCGCAGCGGCGGCGCGGACGCGGAGCCTGCCCGCAGCAGGCCGCCGATCGCGGCGTGGACCTGCGCGGGGTCGACGGGCTTCTCGAGCACCCGCCCCTTCATCCGCTCGAGGAACTCCCGCGCCGTCCCGAAGGCGCCGCCCGTCACGAAGATCATCCGGGCGGCGAGGTCGGGCGAGACCTTCTCGATCGCCTCGTGGAGCTCCACGCCGGTGAGGTTCGGCATGTTCACGTCGGAGAGCACGACGTCGTACCGTTCGCCCTCCTGGACCCGGCGCAGCGCGTCCCTGGGATCGTCGACCGCCACCACGGTGTAGTCGGACGAGAGCATCCGGATCAGCGCCCGGGAGAAGAGCGGCTCGTCGTCGACGACGAGGACGCGGAGCGCCCGGGCCTGCCCGCCCGCGTCCGGCTCGCCGCCCTCCAGGCACGCCTCACGGGGCGCGACCGGGAAGGTGACGGTGAACGTCGAGCCCTGGCCCGGCTCGCTCTGGACGTCGATGTCCCCGCCGAGCGAGGCCACGATCCGGTGGCTGATGGCGAGGCCGAGTCCGGTGCCGACGCCGAGCGGCTTCGTCGTGAAGAAGGGGTCGAAGATCCGCTTCAGGTTCGCGGGTGTGATCCCGCACCCGGTGTCGCGGACCCGGATCGCAACTCGCCCGGCGGCGGGCGAGAGGGTGACCTCCACCTCGTGCGCACCCGGGCGGCCCTCCGGGATCGACTGCGCGGCGTTCACGAGCAGGTTCAGGAAGACCTGCGAGAGCCGCGCCTCGTCCCCGAGCACGGGCGGCACCTTCGCGAGGTGCGTCACGAGCCGCGCGCGCCGCTGGAGGTCGGTCCGCGCGATGTGGAGCGCCGCGTCGAGCGCGTGGCCGACGTCGATCGGGATCGCGCGCTCGTCCTCCTTCGCGCGCGAGAGCATCCGCAGGTCCTCGACGATCCGCCGGACGCGCTGCGCCCCGTTCTTCGCCTCGCGCAGCGCGATGCGGCAGTCCTCGACCGTCCGGAGGAGCGAGGCGCGATCGGCGGGTGCCCCCGGCGCGCCCGCCTTCTCGAGCTCTTCGAGCGAGAAGGTCAGGTTCGCGCAGACGAAGGCGAGCGGGTTGTTGATCTCGTGGGCGACGCCCGCGGCGAGCGTCCCGACCGACACCATCCGGTCCGCGATCTGGAGCCGGTCCATCATCCGCCGCCGCTCGGTGATGTCGACGCAGGTCCCGACGACGCGGAACGCCTCCCCCTTCGGCCCCCGGGTGACGGCGCGCCCCCGGCCGAGCATCCAGCGGTACTCGCCAGTGCCGGTGCGCATCCGATGCTCGAACTCGAACGCGTCCCGGCGCCCCTCGGTGAGGTCCGCGACCGCCGCCGTGAAGGCGGGGACGTCGTCGGGATGGACGAACGGGACGAGCCCGCGGCCCTTCGCCGGAGTCATCTCCTCCGGGAACCCGTACACCTGCGCAAAGCGCGGCTGATAGAGGTCGTCGGTGCGGAGGTCCCAGTCCCAGACGATCTCGCTCGTGGCCTCGAGCGCGAGCCGGAGCCGCTCCTCGGACACCTGGTGCGCCTGCTCGACCGAGACGAGCCGCGCGTCGCGCAGCCGATGGCGCAGGATGGCGGCGTAGTTGAACGCGGCGATCGTCGACGCGATCGCGAGCAGCGCTGCGCAGGCGAGGGCCGAGCCGAGGAGGTCCACGGGCGCGCATGTTACGCCCCGCGTTCGGCTCGTACCGAGCGAGCCGCCCGTCAGCCCCGCGTCACGTTGCCGCACGCGAGGGCGGCCACGGTCCCGAGCCAGACGACGTCCACGGCGGCGGCGATCGCCGCGCTCGCCGTGGCGACCATGAGATTCGGGCCCACGAGGACGAGGGGGTTCGCGTACCCGAACCCCGTGGCCGCGGAGCCGAGGCCGGCCACGAGCCCCGGGGCGAGGAGGCCCGCCGCACCGAACGCGAGGCCCGCCACGACGAACGTCCCGGGCCGCGCGAGGAGCCGCGCCCCCGCCTCGGCAAAGGCCTCGCCGGGCCCCTCCCCGTACACCGCGGCGCGGGCGACCGCGGCGTCGGCGACCGGCGAGAGCGTGGAGGGGACCGCCACGGCGAGGGTGAGCGCGAGGGCGACCGCAGCGGCGAGGAGCGGCGAGCCGCCGGAGCCGGCGAGGCTCGAGCTGATGCGGAGGGCGGCGCCGGCGAGCGTGAGGGCGAACAGCGCGCCGCTGAGCTCGAGCACGAAGCCGAGCGCCGCCGCAGCGAGGACGCGGGGGAAGCCGAAGGCGATCCCGCTCGCGAACCGGGGCCCCTCGGCGCCGGCCATCGCGGCCCCGAGCGTCGGGAGCGCCCCGGAGACGTAGGCGATCCGGAGGAGCGCGCCGACCGCGATCCCCGCGAGCCAGAGCCCCGCCACGAGCGCGAGGAACCGCGGCGCGGTCACGGTGGCGAGGAGGCCCTCCACCGGGGCGAGCGGGTCGAGCGGCCTGCGCGTCGCGGCGATCACCGCGCTCCGCGCGAGGACCGCCCACCCGACTGCCCAGGCCGGCCAGACCGCCGCCCGGCGGACGAGCGCGACGAGCAGCGCGACCGCGAGGAGCCATGGCTCGCGGGAGACGGCGCGGAGTCCGAGGCGGAGGGCGGCGAAGAGCGAGGGAGGCATCCCGAGCGACGCTAGCGGGCGAACGGATTCTTGCCTTCTGAACATCGAGACAGTATACTGATGTTCAGGAGGCGGAAAGGCCATGAACGGGCTCACCGATCGGCAACTCGAGGTCCTGCGCTTCATCGCGCGCCAGATCGACGAGGCGGGGTATCCCCCCACGATCCGGGAGATCGGAGAGGCCCTGGACATCCGTTCCACGAACGGCGTCAACGATCACCTGAAGGCGCTGGAACGCAAGGGGTACCTCACGCGCGATCCGGCGAAGTCGCGCGCGCTCATCCCGACCTCCGCGGCGCACGGCGCGCTCGGCGAGTCCTCCCGCCCGGCGAACGTCGTCTCCCTCCACAAGGGCGGGCTCCGGAGCGGCGGCCGCCTCGTCGAGATCCCGATCGTCGGCCGCGTCGCCGCGGGTCAGCCGATCCTCGCGCAGGAGCGGATCGAGGACACCGTCCAGGTGGACTCGTTCCTGCTCGGCACGAACAAGAAGGTGTACGGCCTGCGGGTGCAGGGCGACTCGATGATCGGCGACGGGATCCTCCCGGGCGACTACCTCTTCGTGAAGAAGCAGCTCCACGCGGACGACGGCGAGATCGTGGTCGCGATGATCGACGACGAGGCGACCGTGAAGCGCGTCTACTTCGAGGAGGACCGGGTCCGGTTCCAGCCGTCGAATCCACGGATGGCACCGATCTACGTCCGTCAATCCGACTTCCGGAGCACCATGATCCTCGGCGTCGTCGTGGGGATCTACCGGAAGCTCGGCTGATCCCTGGGCGGGCGCCCCGGCGGCTGCGCGCCGCTCACGCGAGCCCTGCCCAAGAGGGACTCCGCCTGGTGCGGCGCCCTGGTCCTATCTTCCCGCACAGATTCGCATGCGCCACGCGCACGCGGATGGGGGGAGTCATCATGCCGAAGCAGAACGCCCGGCTGGACGCGGCGCGTACGGCCTACCGCGAGGCCCTCGAGGCAGCGCGCGCGAGCCCGACGCCCGAGGCCTGGGCGAAGCTGCTCGCCGCCGGCAAGGAGCTGTCGAACGCCGAGGATCCGCGCAGTCG
>DASWCJ010000356.1:0-33860 GCA_036390155.1 Anaeromyxobacter sp. | reverse complement strand
AAGCCGACGAACCACGCGTCGCGGTGCTCCTGCGCGGTGCCCGTCTTCGCGGCTGCGGGCCGCCCGAGCGCCTTCGCCGCGGCGCCCGTCCCGTTCTCGATCACCTGCCGCATCATCGAGGAGAGGACGAACGCGACGTCGGGGCGGGTGCCGGTGGCGGGCAGGGCGAACGGCGCCGCCGCCGCCGCGGGCCCCGCCTGCATGCTGCCGTCGGAAGGGATCGCGGTCGCGGTCGGGGTCGGGGTCGGGGTCGCGGTCGGGTCCGCGACCGGGCTTGTCCCCGGACCTCCTTCGCCCCGCGAAGCGGGGCTGGGGAGGGGGCTCCCGTCGGGCGCGACCGCCCACGGCTGCGCCGGCGCGAGCTCCTCGAGCACCTTCCCCGTCCGGTCTCGCACGCGGAGGACGACGACCGGCTCCGCCTCGAACCCGCGCGCGGCGATGGTCGCGTAGGCGTTCACGAGCTCGAGCGGCGTCACCTCGCCCGTGCCGAGGGCGAGCGTGAGGTTGCGGGGGAGGTCGCTCGAGATCCCGAGCCGCCGCGCGAACCCGGCGACGGCGTCCGGGCCGATCGCGTCGACGAGCTTCACCGAGACCGTGTTCTTCGAGTGCGCGAGGGCCGCGCCGAGGAGCATGGGGCCGTCGAAGGAGTCCTTCTCGAAGTTCCTCGGCTTCCACTCCTTCCCGGTCCACGGGTCGCGGTAGAGGTCGGGGGTGTCGTAGACGACCGTGGCGGGGGTGAACCGCCGCGACTCGATCGCGGCGCCCCACACGAACGGCTTGAACGCCGAGCCCGGCTGCCGCCGCGCCTGCGTGGCCCGGTTGAACTGCGACGCCTGGAAGTCGTAGCCGCCGACGAGCGCGCGCACGCCGCGCGTGACGGGGTCGATCGCGACGAGGGCGCCCTGCACCACCGGCGTCTGCTCGAGCGCGAGCGGGAGCGGCCGCTTCTCGCGCACCGCGCGGTCGAGCGGGACCTTCCCCGGCATCACCCGCACCAGCACCACGTCGCCGCGGCCCACCACCTGCGAGGCCTTCTTCGGCGCGGCGGTAGCCTGCGCCGGGTTCCACTTCCGGGCCCAGGCGAGGTCGGCGAGGGCGAGCGTGCCGGTCGCGCTCCCGAGGTCGACCGTCGCCTGGCGGTCGTCCGCGCCGACCACGAGGGCGGCGTACACCTCGCCCGCGTCGAGCGGGCGCATCCGCGCCATCCGCGCGACGCCCTTCTCCTGCGCGTCGTCGGGATCGATGTCCTTCGCGCTGGCGCGCCCGAGATCCCAGGCGAGCAGCTGCCCCGGCCGCGCCTCCGCCGCCGCGAGCTTGGCGCGCCAGATCGGGAGCGCCGCGTCGAGCTGACCGGGCTCGAGGTGGAGGAGCGGACCGCGCCAGCCCTGCCGCTTGTCCACCGCGCGCAGCCCCGCCTCGAGCGCCGCCTCGGCGTACCGCTGCAGGACGGGATCCATCGCGACGTCCACCTGGAGCCCCTCGGTCTCGACCGTCTCCGCCCCGTAGCGCTCGTCGAGGTGCTTGCGGACCACGTCGGCGTACCAGGTGCCGGGCGGGCTCTCCTCCGGCGGCCGCACCGCGATGGGGCGCGCCCGCTCGGCGTCGAACTGCGCCTCGGTGATCCAGCCCTCGTCCCGCATGCGCCGCAGCACGTACTCCTGCCGCCGCTTCGCGGAGGCGGGGTGGTTCACCGGGGAGAGGCGCATCGGCGACTGGATGACGCCGGCGAGCGTCGCGGCCTCACCGAGGGTGAGGTCCTTCACGCCCTTGCGGAAGTAGAAGCGGCTCGCCTCCTCGACGCCGTAGCGGAGGTGACCGAGGTAGATCTGGTTCAGGTACAGGTAGAGGATCTCGTCCTTCGAGAGGTTCTGCTCGAGGCGCGGCGCGAGGACGAGCTCCTTCACCTTCCGCTTCACGCGCCAGTCGCTCTGGAGGAGGAACGTCTTCACCACCTGCTGGGTGATGGTCGAGCCGCCGCAGCGAACGCCGCCGAGGAGCAGCCCCTTCACCGCGCACTTCGCGATGGCGAGGTAGTTCACGCCCTCGTGCTCGTAGAAGTGCGCGTCCTCCGCGGCGAGGACCGCCTTCTTCAGCACCGGCGGGATCTGCTCGATCGGGACCACGGTCCGGCGCTCGCGCGCGAAGGTGAAGACCTCCGTGCCGTCGGCGCCGTACACCCGCGTCGAGACGAGCGGGGCGTAGTCCTTGAGGCCGTCGAACGCGGGCAGCTCGCGCGTCCAGGCGGCGAACAGCCCGACGGCGATCAGCAGGGCGGCCAGGGCGGCGAGCGCCAGGCGACGGAGGATCTTCACGGTCTTCGGGTCGAGGCGGCGCACGAGGGGGCGAACGATAGCGCCGGGGGCGCCGCCGGGCAAAGCGCTGGGAGCTGGAGTGTTCATCCGTGGGAAGCAGCGGAGCAGGCGGCGTGCCAGACGGGAAACGCGCGGGACGTCAGGAGATTCCCGGGCGCGTGTCCGGGGAGACACGCAAGCCCGGTCCACTTGGACTTGGACTTGGTCTTGGTCTTGGTCTTGGACCTGGACCTGGACCTGGACCTGGACCTGGACCTGGACCGGTCGAGGTCGAGGTCGAAGTCGAGGTCAAGGTCGAGGTCGAAGTCGAAGTCGAGGTCAAGGTCGAGGTCCACGTCCACGTCCACGACCACGTCCACGTCCACGTCCACGTCTCACGTCGTCTCGTCCCCCCCTCGCTTGATCCCGAGCGCCCGCATCTTCTTGTAGAGGTGGCTCCGCTCGAGCCCGAGCGCCCGGGCCGTCTCGGCGACGTTGTCCCCGCTCGCGTCGAGCGCGCCGAGCACGATCTCGCGCTCGGCCTCCTCGACCAGCTCGTGGAACGAGGCCCCCGACCGGAACCGGTCCGCCCGGGGCCGCCGCGCACCGGGGAGCACCGCCGCAACCTCGGTCGCGCCGATCTCCGGCCCGTCGGAGAGGATGGCGAGCCGCTCCACCAGGTTCCGGAGCTCGCGGACGTTCCCGGGCCACTCGTGAGCCTGCAGGGCGAGGAGGGCTTCCCGCGAGAGCCGCATCGGGCGCCGGCCGTTCCGCTCGCAGGCCTCCACGAGGAACCGCTCCGCGAGCTCCGGGACGTCCTCGCGCCGCTCGCGCAGGGGCGGAACGTGGATCGGCACCACCGCGAGCCGGTAGAAGAGGTCCTCCCGGAAGCGCCCCGCCTTCACCTCGGCGGCGAGGTCCTTGTTGGTCGCGGCGAGGACCCGAACGTCGCACGTCAAGGTCTGGGTGCCGCCGACGCGCTCGAGCTCCCCCTCCTGCAGCACCCGGAGCACCTTCGCCTGCATCGAGCCGGGCATGTCGCCCACCTCGTCGAGGAAGAGCGTCCCGCCGTCGGCCTGCTCGAAGCGCCCGCGCCGCGCCGCGACGGCGCCGGTGAAGGCCCCCCGCTCGTGACCGAACAGCTCGCTCTCGATGAGCTCCGCCGGGACCGCAGCGCAGTTCATCTTCACGAACGGGCCACCCTTTCGGCGCGAGCCCTCGTGGATCGCGCGCGCGACGAGCTCTTTTCCGGTCCCGTTCTCGCCGGTGACGAGCACCCGACCCTCCGACGGGGCCGCGCGACGGATCACGTCCAGGAGGTGGCGCATCGCGGCGCCGCCGCCGAACATCCCGGCGGCTCCTTCGGCCCCCGCCGCCCCCGCCTCGAGACGGAGCGCGGCGTTCTCCTCGGCGAGCGACCGGAGCGCGAGCGCGTTCCGGACCGCGACGAGGAGCCGGTCCTTCTCGGTGATCGGCTTCTCGAGGTAGTCGAACGCGCCGAGCTTGAAGGCGCTGCGGACGGTCTCGAGCGAGCCGTGTCCGGACATGATCACGACCGGGAGCCCGGGCCGGGTCTCTCTCGCGCGCTCGAGGACCGCGAGCCCGTCGAGGTCGGGCATGCGGACGTCCATCACCACGACGTCCACCGGGAGGGCGGCGATCTTCTCGAGCGCCTCCTTCCCGCCTCCGGCGACCTCCACCGCGTACCCCTCCATGGAGAGGGCGCGGGACAGGGTGACCTGGATGTTCTTCTCGTCGTCGACGACGAGGACCGTCGCGGGCATAGGGTGATGTTACCCCTTGTTCACTCCCGGGGTGACCCCGGCGGGCCCGTGTGCCCGAAAACCTTTGACACCCGCTCCGAAGGGAGCAAGTAAGGAACCGCCGCGCCCCCGCGGTCCGACTCGACCCCACACGGGAGCCCCACCATGCGCCGCGCCCTCGTCACGTTCGCCGCCCTCGCGTCCCTCGCCACCCTCGCCGGCTGTCCCGCGAAGCCCAAGAACGGGGAGTGCAAGTCGAGCAAGGACTGCGAGGGCCAGGAAGGCTTCGGCAAGGTCTGCGTCGAAGGGCGCTGCCAGGAGTGCGAGAAGGACGCGGACTGCAAGGACGGGTTCGTCTGCCGCACGAACAAGTGCGTCCCGAAGCCGGAGTGCGCGAAGGACGCCGACTGCGGCGAGGGGAAGAAGTGCGAGAACGAGCGCTGCGTCACGCCCCGTGACGAGGCGGCCGAGGCGGAGAAGCGCCGCAAGGCCGGCGAGGAGGAGGGGGCGCGGAGCGTCCCGAAGGAGTGCGCCGACCCGGCCGCGTTCACGGTCCGCTTCGGCTTCGACCAGTCGAGCCTGACCGGCGACGCGCAGGGAACGCTCCAAAAGCTCGCCGACTGCCTGAAGCGCGGCGCCCCGAAGCGGGTCGTCGTCCAGGGGAACTGCGACGAGCGCGGCACGACGCAGTACAACATCGCGCTCGGCGCGCGGCGCGCCGAGGCCGCCCGCAAGTACCTCGCCGACCTCGGCGTCGGCGCGAAGCTGGAGACGGTGAGCTTCGGCAAGGAGAAGCCGGTCTGCACCGAGTCGAGCGAGGAGTGCTGGTCACGGAACCGCCGGGCCGAGTTCCAGGTGGAGCGGTGAGGACGACGCCGACCTTCCGCGTCGCGGCCTCCCGGGGAGCCCCCAGCGCGGAGCGCGCCTTCGCCGCGAGGGCTCCGCTCGTCGCGGCCCTCCTGGCCCTGCCGCTCGCCGCCTGCTTCGTGCCCCTCGAGAAGGGCCGGCAGATGGAGGCGCGCCTCCAGCACCTCGAGGTGCAGAACGTCGAGAACGAGCGCGCGCTCGAGGAGCAGCGGCAGAGCTACCGCGACCGGATGGAGCGGGTGGACCTGAAGCTGAAGGAGGTCCAGGCCAAGATCGACGAGCTGAACCAGGCGGCGAAGCGGTCGGGCGCGGACCTGGGGGTGACCCTCTCCCGGCTGCAGGACGAGTTCGCGAAGGTGAAGGGCGAGCTCGAGGTCGCGCAGCACCGGCTCGGCGAGCTCGACAAGGCGGCGACGGCGCTGCGCTCCGACACCGACGCGCGCTTCACCGCGCTGAAGGGCCAGGGCGCGATGGACGCCTACGAGGCCCGCCAGAAGATCGCCGCGCTCAAGAGGCCCGACGACAAGGCCTCGGTCTTCGCCCTCGCCCAGCAGCAGGAGGAGAAGGGCGACAAGGGGACCGCGCGCGAGATCTTCGAGGAGTACGTGCGGAAGTGGCCATCCGACCCGAAGGCGGCCGAGGCCGGCTTCCGGGCGGGCGAGATCCTCTTCGCCCAGGGGCGCTTCCGCGACGCGCTCCTCTCCTACGGACGGGTCGCCGAGAGCTTCCCCCGGTCCGATCGCGCCGCCCCCGCGATGCTCGGCGCCGGGCACTCGATGCTCCGCCTCGAGATGAAGGACGACGCGCTCTCGGTGCTCGGGCAGCTCGTCGCGCGCTACCCGAAGACCGACGCCGCCGCGAAGGCGAAGGTGATGCTGAAGGAGCTCGCGCCGCCCCCTCCGCCGCCCGCGAAGAAGTCCGCGGAGAAGTCGAAGGCCGACAAGAAGAAGGCCGGGGCGAAGTAAGCGAGGGCCCGGCCCGGGCTCAGTCGTCCTCGTCCGGCTCGGGCGCGGCCCCCACGGCGCGTCCCTCGTCCTGCAGCCCCCACTGGCCGATCCGCTTCATCACGGTGCTCTTCGCGATCTGGAGCTCCTTCACGACCGCGGCGCGCTTCGCGCGGTTGCGCCGGAGCGAGAGCCGGATCGCCTCCCGCTCGATCTCCTCGAGGGTGAGCCCGCGCACGTACATCGTGTCGTCGTCGCCGGTGTCGGCTGGGGTGGCGCGGGTGTCCTCGAAGGTCACCGCGCCGGGTGGGATCACCGCCCCCTCGCCGCGGAAGAGGAGCGCGCGCTGGACGACGTTCCGGAGCTGCCGCACGTTGCCCGGCCAGTCGTACCCCTCGAGCCGCGCCATCGCCTCGGGCGACCAGCGCAGGAGGAGCCCGCGCGGCGAGGCGCGCTCGAGGAACGCCTCGGCGAGCGCGCGCACGTCGCCCTTCCGCTGCCGCAGCGGGGGGACGGTGATCGGCACGACGCAGAGCCGGTAGAAGAGGTCCTCGCGGAACTTCCCGGCGCGCACCTGCGCGCGGAGGTCCCGGTGGGTCGCCGCCACGATCCGCACGTTCACGGTGATCGGGCGGGACGCGCCGACCCGCTTCACCTCGCCGAGCTCGAGCACGCGCAGGAGCTTTGGCTGGAGATCGAGGGGCAGCTCGCCGATCTCGTCGAGGAAGATCGTGCCGCGGTCGGCCTCCTCGAACGCGCCCTTGCGCATCCGCTCCGCGCCGGAGAAGGCCCCCTTCTCGTGGCCGAAGAGCTCGGACTCGATGAGCGACTCCGCGATCGCCGAGCAGTTCACCGGCACGAAGGGGCCGTCCTTGCGCGGCGAGCAGGCGTGGAGGGCGCGGGCGACGAGCTCCTTGCCGGTGCCGGTGTCGCCGAGGATCGTCGCCGCCGCGTCGGACGCGGCCACGCGCTCGACGAGCTCGAAGAGCTGCCGCATCGCCGCGTCGCCGGAGACCATCCCCTCGAACGTGCCCGCCGGGCGCGGCTCGGGGAGGTCGCGCGGCTCGAGCACGAGCTCGGCGTCGCCGAGCTGCACCGGGATCCCGAGCGGCAGCTGAGCGCGGTCCACGCGCGCGCCGGAGATGAACGTGCCGTTCGTCGAGCCGAGGTCCACGAGCGCAAAGCCGGCGCCGCTCGGCTCGATCCGGAGGTGACGGGCGGAGACGAAGGGGTCGTCGATCGGCGCGTCGCAGGTCGGGTCCTTGCCGACGACGACGCCCGCCGAGGTCACCGGGACGGTCCGCTCGCGGCCGCCCGCCCGGATCCGCAGCCGCGCCGGGGTGGGGGAGGGCGCGACCTCCGCGGCGTCCCGGGCGCGGGTGGCGCCGTCCGCTCGGGTCGGCTCCGCCGCGCCCGCCGCCGACGTCCGGAAGAGCGCGCGCCAGCCCCCGAGCGCGATCTCCGCGCCGTCCGTGAGCACCGTCTCGGCGACGTCCGCGCCGCAGACGTTGGTGCCGCGGCCCGAGCGGTCGACGAGGTGCCACGCGTCGCCGCGCGGCTCGACCACCGCCTGCACGCGCGAGAGCGCGGGATCCGGGAGGGCGACGTCGCAGGCGGGATCGCGGCCGACCTGGATGCGGGCGTCGAGCGCCACGCGGAGGAGCTCCTCGCCGTGGCGGAAGAAGGCGAGCTCGGGCATGGCGCAGCCTAGCGGAGGGTCCGGGTGGCGTGAAAGCGAAAAGCAGAAGCAGAAGCAAACGCCCGAGACGGCGGGCGGGGCACGCGACGCCGATCATCGAGCGTCGCTGCGACGATGAGCGTCTCCCGTTCCGCCTCGCGCCCGACGGCGCGAGGCGTCAGCGCAAAGCCTCGAACTCGGGCGTCCCCTCGAGCGAGCGGAACATCGGGTCGGCCTCGAGCCAGCCGCGGACCTTCGCGGGGTCGGTCGCGACCGCGCGGCGGAGCGCCGCGAGCGCCTCCTCGGGCCGCTTCCACTGGGCGTAGAGCGCGGCGGTGTCGTAGTCGAGGAGGAGGTCGTCTGCCTTGAGCTTGCGGGCCTCGACGTAGGCGCGCTCCGCCTCGGCGTAGAACCCCTTCTGCGCGAAGCAGACGCCGAGGTCGATCCACGCGTCGAAGTTGGTCGGCTCGAGGCGGACGACCTCCTTCAGCTGCCCGATGGCGGCGCGGTAGTCGCCCTCGTCCATCCAGATCGCGGCGAGCTCGTGGCGGGGAAAGGGATCCTTCGGCGCGAGGTCGATCGCGCGCCGGAGCTCCTTCTTCGCGTCGTCGAGCCGATCGTGGTCCGCGTAGGTGAGCGCGAGGTTCAGGTGCGAGTCCGGGTACTCGGGGTCGTGGTGGATCGCCTCCTCGTACTCGGCGATCGCCATGTCGCCGCCGTGGGCGGCGAGGAAGCAGGCGAGGTTGTAGTGGGCGGTCGCGCTGTCCGGCTCGAGCCGGAGCGCGGTGAGGTACTCCTGCAGCGCCTCGCGCCACAGCTTCTTCTCGGCCCAGACGGTGGCGAGGTTGTCGTGCGCGTGGGCCGAGCCGGGATCGAGCTCGATCGCCTTCTGGAACTCCTTCGCGGCCTCGTCGAGCCAGCCGCGATCCGCGAGCTCGATCCCTCTCGAGTTGTGCGCGTCGGAGAGGGAGATGTGGTCCTTCTTGTCGCGGCTCACGCGGGGGAGTCTACTGCGCGAACGGATGTCGCGCCGCACCCTCTTCATCGCCCTCGCGCTCGGCGGCTCGAGCGTACCTTAGCTAGAGCCCCGACATGAACTTCCAGGCGCCTTCGATCCGCTTCAGGCGCACGCGCTCCAGGTCGGAGTCGCGCCGGGGCACGAGGGCGGTGCCCGCCTTCACCCGGTAGAACGAGTCGTAGAAGATCTCGACGACGGCGTCGTCGCCGTTCACCTCGATCTTCCGGATGGTGAGCTCCACGCGCTGCCCCTCGGTCCGGGGGAGGTCCTTCTCGAGGCTCGCCTCGAGCCCGGCGCGGTCGAGGTCGTCCCCCGGCTCGGGCGTTCCCGCGGTGTCGAAGTAGGTCGGGGCGACGAGCGCGAGCACCGCCTTCGGGTCGCGCTTCTCGAGCGCCGCCCGGTACGCCTGCATGACGTCGTACACCGCGCGGGTGTCCCGGCTCTCGGGGACGTCCGTCCCGGGGAGGAGGCTCGGCTTGCAGCCGGCGGCGAGCGCGAGGAGGGCGAGGACGGCGGTGCGGACGTTCATGGGGAGAAACTCTCACCCGGGTCCGGGCCGGGGTCAATCTCAGCGGGGGGACACTCGCTCCGCCTTCGCGGAGCTCGCGCCCCCCCGATCCCCCCGCTCGCTACGGGGCAGCCTCATCCGGCTGCCCCTGCGCTCGCCGTTGTAGCGGGGGGACACTCGCTCCGCCTTCGCGGAGCTCGCGCCCCCCCGATCCCCCCGCTCGCTACGGGGCAGCCTCATCCGGCTGCCCCTGCGCTCGCCGCTGGTTACATTCCGCGACATGTCCGGGACGACGAGCTACGAGTCGCTGAAGACGTTCTTCGAGAGCGCGCCCGCCGCCCGCGAGGCCACCCGCCCCCTCGCGCGGGGCGCGCGCGTGAACCTGGCGCTCGACGGCGACGCCGCGCACTTCACGATGGAGACCGGCGCCCCCGAGGTGCGGGCGGGCGCGGCGGAGGAGGCCGACTTCACCATCACCCTGCCGGAGCAGGCGGTGAACCGCATCACCGGGCTCGGCTCCGACGACGTCGGCGAGTTCGGCGTCGAGTTCTTCAAGCTCGTCCTCGAGCGGGACCCGGCGGTGAAGGCGCGCATCCGCCTCGACGCGCCGACCATGCGGCTCCTCGGGAACGGCTACCTCGGCGTGCTCGCCCTGGGGGGCGCGAAGGTCGGCTGGTGGCTCCTGAAGAACGGCGTCCGGAACCCGAAGGCCGCGATCGACCGGCTCCGCGGCAAGTAGCTCACCTCGGCGCCGCGCACCGTCGCAGCGCCTCGTCCGCGCGCGCCCGGTCCGCTGCGCTCCCGCTCGCGGCGAGCGCGCCGAGCGACGCCGCTCCTCCCTCGCGCGCGCCAGCGGCGCAGCGCGCCTCCCCGAGGAGGAGCGTCGCCTCGCGGCGGAGCGCGCCCGGCAGCCCGCCCTCCGCGGCGCGCGCGAGCGGCCCGACCGCGGCCGCCGCTTCCCCGCGCCCGGCGAGGGCGCGGCCCACGAGGTAGGCCGCGAGCGGGTGGGGGAGGGGCGCGAGGCGGGGGAGGACCGCGGCGGGATCGGCGTCCCCGAGGAGGAGCGGGCGCGCGGCCTCCGTGAGGGCGGGGTCCCCGGCCGCGACGATCTTCGCCTCGAGCAGCCGCTCCTCGGCGCGGTCGGGAGGCACGCCGAGCGCGGCCGACCAGAGCGCGATCGCCTCGGCGGGCTGGCCGCGCCGCCACGCGAGATCTCCCCGGGCCGCGGCGAGGGACCAACCCAGGGCGAAGTCGAGGTTCGCCTCGCCCCGGTGCGCCCCGAGCGCCGCCGCTCCGTAGGCGCGCTCCGCGCCGTCGAGGTCCCCGGCGCGCGCGCGCACCTGCCCCGCCGCCAGGAGATCGCGCCCGTTCCCGGATCGGTGGGCCGCGGCTTCGTAGAGCGTGCACGCCGCGGCGGCGCGACCCGCGGCGGCGTCCTGCGCGGCGCGCGTCTCGAGGAGCGCCACCTCCCGCGCGCAGCGTCGCGCGAACAGGCTCCCGCGCCCGAGCCGGTCCCGCGCGGCGGCGAGGAGCCCCGGGGTGGGCTCGATCCCGTCGAGGAAGGCGTGCCACTCGGCCGCGAGCGCCGTGAGCGGCACGCCGAACGCGCCGGGGAGGTCGCCCGTCCGGTAGGCCTCGCGCACCTTCACCGCGCCATGGCGCTCGAGCAGGAACGCGAGGAACGAGCCGACCGCCGTGTAGGACCTCGCCGGCGGCTCGCCGTAGAACCCGGCCGGGCCGACGATCGCGGCGACGTCGGGGAGGAGGCCCAGGTCCCGCCCCGCGCGCGACCACTCGTGAACCGTCCACGCGCCGCGCGGCGTCTCGAGCGCCGCGGCGAGCCCCTCGACGAGCCCCGCGGAGAAGAGGACGAGGCGGCGCGTCGGCACGCCGAGGAGCCCGTCCGCGATCTCCGCGCCGACGGCGTGCACGAGCTCGTGGCGCAGGACCGGGTGCGGGAGGGGCGCGTCCACCACGTGGACCTCGCGCAGCCATGGCTTCGCGAACTCGGTCGCGGCCGCGCCGACGAGCTGCCGCTTCTCCGCGGCGCTCCGGTACGCGTACACCGTGACGCGCGCGGGCGGCGGCACCCCGAGCGCTCGGGCGACGTCCGCCACCTGGAACTCGCAGTCGGCGAGGAGCGCGTCCGCCGCCGCGGCCGGCTTCTCCGCCGGCAGGACCACCGTGCAGCGCGGCCCGTCGCGGCGCCCGCCGAGCGCCCGCGTCACCGCCGCGCGCGAGCCGGAGAGGGCGCGCGCCTCGAGCGCGGCGTGCGCGGCGCCGACCGCCAGTGCCGCGACGAGCGCCACCGCGAGCGGCGCGGCCGCGGCGCGAGCCCCCGCGCGGAGCAGGCGGAGCGTCCCCTCGACGGCGGCGACGAGCGCGACCGCGGCCGCCGCGGCGGCGGCGCGGAAGAGGACGGCGCGCAGGTCCGGGGCGAGCGCCTCGTCGTAGAGCGGCCCGGGCCAGCCGCCGAGGAGCGGGTCGAACGCGAACGCCGCCGGACCGACGTACGCCCCGTGGAGCGTCGCGGCGAGCGAGGCGAGCGCGGCGGCGAGGTAGAGCGCCGCGGCGAGGCTGCGCCGCCCTCGCGCGACGAAGGTCGCGGCGACCGCGAGCGCGGCGGAGAGGAGGACGCTCGGGCCCGCGAGGAGCGGCACGAACCACGTCGCGGGCGTGAGCGCGGCGCAGGGGCCGAGCGCGGCCCGGGCGAGGGCGCCCGCGGCGGCGAGCGACAGCGGGACGGCGAGCGCGAGGGCCGCGCCGACCCAGGCGGCGAGGGGAGATCGCACCTGGCGGGTGAGCGCGCGGCGCGCGGCGGCGATCCCGGCGACGGGACCGAGGAGCGCGGCGAGGAGCGCGAGGGCCTCGCCGAGCTCGTACCCCGGCGTCTCGAGGAGCGGCAGCCCGCCCGCCCACGCGCCCGCCGCGAACGCGAGCGCCGCCGCGGCGAGGGCGGTGCGGGAGCGCAGGAGGGCGCGCGCGATCTCGAGGGAGTCCGGCACGGGCGCGATATCGCGGTGCGCGGGCTACCTCCCCGCGCCGCCACCGGGATAACATGCGCCGCGATGTCGGACCACCGAACACACGGGCGCGCGCCGATCGAGCTCAAGGTCGACTACAAGAAGCTGAACAGCTTCTTCGCCGACTACACGAAGAACATCTCGAAGGGCGGGACGTTCATCAAGACGAAGAAGACGCTCCCGCTCGGGACGCGCTTCCTCTTCCGCCTCACCGTGCCCGGCCGGGCGAAGCCGTTCGAGCTGAACGGCGAGGTGGTGCACGCGACCTCGACGGGCGACGAACCCGGCATGGGCATCCGCTTCGTCTGGGGGAAGGACGCCGACCGCCGCGAGTTCGAGGGGCTGGTCGAGGGGCTCATGTCCGACAGCCTCGGCCCGGTCCTCGCGGGCAAGCTGCTCCGCCGGTGATCTAGAACAGCCCGACGTTCTCGAACCGGACGCGGTCGCCGGCCGCGACGCCGTGCGCCTCGGACCAGCCGCCCGCGACCTCGAGCACGAACCGGCTCGGTCCGCCCGCGGAGCGCGGCGTGAGATCGCCCGGCACCGCGCGCGCCACGATCCCGAGGATCCGCCCGTCCTCCGCCAGGAAGATCATGTCGAGCGGGATGAGCGTGTTCTTCATCCAGAACGGGTGCTCCGCCGTCTCCTCGAACAGGAAGAGCATGCCGGAGTCGGGCGCGAGCTCGCGCCGGTCCATGAGGCCTCGGGCGCGGTCGGCGTCGTTGCGCACGACCTCGACCGCCACGACCTGGCGGGCGCCGGCGCGCGTCTCGATCACCACCCGCGCGGGCGGCCGCGGCGCGTCGGACGTACGCGATGCGCAGTGGAGCGCGAGCAGCGCGAGCAGCGCCGCGCGCCGCACGTCAGCGGGCGACCACGCAGTAGCTCGAGAACTGGATGTCGCCGAGGTACTTCTGCCGGAGCGCCGGATCGAGCGTGTCGAGCGCCTTCAGGAACGCCGGGTCGAGCACGAGCTGCCGGCACACGAGGCCGGTCTCGGACTGGAAGCAGTCCTGGTTGGAGACGCACGGCTTCGAGCAGTAGCCGCCGCCGGAGTACTGGGAGCCGGGCGCGGCGGGAGAGACGATGCAGACGAGGTTCTCGCACTGCGTGTTGCCGCTCTCGAACCAGTCGGAGCCGCCCTCCTTGTAGAGGGTCACCGGATCGGGCGGCGGCTCGGTCGAGCCCGTGCCCCACGTGATCGTGCACGGCTGCCCCACGTCGGGGCTCTGACACGCCCCGAGCGTGGTCAGGGCGACGACGAAGAGTGCCAGGATCGGGGCGCGCGCACGCATCGGCGTTGAATCGTTAGCACGCACGCCAGGTATCGACAAGCGACGGTACGGGTTCGGGGTGCAACGCCCACAGTGACGCAGAGACTCGGGATTTCGTCTGTCCCGCGTTGCCCGTCTTCCGGCCTTTGGCTAGGATGCCCCAACTGGCGCGATCCTCCATGAGAACGATCATCCTCATCTCGTTTTTCGTCGCGGCCTTCCCGGCGCTCGCGCAGGACAACGCGACCGGGATCGATCTCTCGAAGCCGCCTCCGTCGAAGACGACCGACGAGACGACGGAGATGCAGCCCATCGATCTCTCGAAGGAGGCGAAGCCCGCCGCGACGCCGGAGGCGGCCGCGCCCGCGCCGACCGCGCCCTTCGGCGAGAAGGACGTCGCGCTCGGCGACAAGGTGAAGTCGGTCCAGCGGAAGGGCTTCATCAAGAAGGGCCGCTTCGAGGCGGAGCCGATCTTCGCCGCCACGCTGAACGACGCCTTCTACCAGAAGTTCGGCGGCGGCCTGCGGCTCGCCTACAACTTCGGCGAGACCTTCGCGCTCGCGGTTCGCGGCGTCACCTACCGCAAGCCCGAGTTCTCGAACCCGTCCGGCTGGCAGCCCGCGCCCATCCGCACCGACTACGCGAAGGAGGGGAAGATCGCGTTCGGCGGCCAGCTCCTCGCCTCGCAGATCTACGACCAGCTCATGCTCGACGGGATCTGGTCGCCCATCTACGGGAAGATCTCGGTCCTCGGCCGCTCCATCGTCCACTTCGACGTCTACCTCACCGGCGGCTTCGGCCTCGTCTGGACCGCGACGAGCTACGCGCCGCGCGACAACGCCGGCCTCGGCCCGGCGCCGGGCACCTTCCTCGTCGGGCGCTCGAAGATCGGCGTCGACCTCGGCGGCGGCGTGCGCTTCTACCCGAAGGAATGGCTCGCGCTCGACGCCGGCCTCATGGCGACCCTCTACCCCGACCAGCCCGTCGCCTCGCTGCCGGCCACGATCCAGCGGGTGTTCGCGGTGAACCTCGGCGTGGCGTTCTTCTTCCCCTTCTCGTACGACTACGTGTACCCGTGACGAGCTCCGATCCACGCGCGGCGAAGACGCGCTCCGAGCCGGGGGCCTCCTCGGGGGGCGCGCGCGCACCCGTCGCCGCCGGGCTCCTCGCCCTCCTCCTCGCCGCGGCCCCGTCCGGCGCGGCCGCGCAGTCGAAGGCGGACGCGTTCGAGGGGAAGATCCCTCCGGTCTCCGGGCAGCTCTTCCGGAAGGCGGGGCGGGTGGAGCTCACCGCGAGCGGCAACCTCTCGCTCGACGACGCCTTCTACACGAAGTACTTCGGCGGCCTGAAGCTCGGGTACCACTTCACCGAGTCGCTCTCCGCCGATCTCGAGGCGACCGGCGGGACCGCGGTGAAGACCGACTCCGCCGTGGTGTGCACGCCGTCCGCGGGCTGCGGCTCGCCGACCGCCGCGCAGATGAGCCAGGTGCCCGGGCGGATCCGCTGGATCGCGGGCGCGCAGGCGGCGTGGGCGCCGATCTACGGCAAGCTCGACGTCCTCTCCGAGCAGGTGGGCCACTTCGACCTCTCGGTCCTCGGTGGCCTCGATCTCGTCGCCTACGACGAGGTGCTCTCCGCCACCGACGCGCTGCTCGGCCCGCCCAAGACCAAGACCACCTTCGGCGGCCACCTCGGCGTCGGCTCGCGGCTCTTCGTGAGCGAGATGTGGGCCGTCCGGCTCGAGCTCAAGGACTACATGTACACGGTCGTGGTCCCGAACGGCGGGATCGGCACCAAGCTCCAGCACCAGCTCTTCATGGAGGTCGGGCTCTCGATGTTCCTGCCCGGCAGCAACCGCCTTCCCCGGTGAGCCGATGACGCGCGCGCTCCTGCCCCTCCTCGCCGCTGCCGCGATCCTCGCCGCGCCCCCCGCGCGCGCGCAGCTCGGCCTCGACCTCGGCGGCGACGCCCCGAAGGAGCAGTCGAGGAAGAAGGCCGACAAGAAGGGCGCGAAGAAGGATTCGAAGAAGGACGCGAAGAGGAAGAAGGCCGCCCCCGCGCAGCCGAAGAGGGCCGTGGAGCCCCCGCCGCCTCCCGCGCCGACGCCCGCCGCGCCGCGACCCTCGAGCGTGCCCCCGCCGGTCGTGCCGCTCCCCGCCGCCGAGCCGGGCGAGCCGGCTGCGCCGCCGCCGCCGCCCGTCGCGCCGCCGCAGAAGGCGACCCGCCGCGAGAACGGCGTGCAGCCCGGGCTCTCCCTCGCGCCGGCCGACCCGAAGGCCGCGGCCGAGGGGAAGGAGCGGCTCGAGGCCGCGAAGAAGCTCCTCGACGAGAAGGCGACCGAGACCGCCGCGCTCGCCTTCGATCAGATCCTCCGCGACAAGCGGCTCTCTGCGGTGCACGACGAGGCGCGGTTCCAGCGCGCCAAGGCGCTCGCGCGGCTCGGCCTGCACTTCTCCGCCCTCGCCTCGTTCGACGACGTGCTCGATCGCGGGCCGAACGGACGCTTCTTCCAGAGCTCGCTCGAGTGGCTCTTCTGGCTCGGGCGCCGGCTGCCCAACGAGCAGCCCGTCCTCGCGCGCGTTGCACGCCACGCCGCGAAGGGCGTACCGCCCGCGTTCGAGGACCGGGTCAACTACTACCTGTCGAAGTACGAGTTCGAGCGCGGCCGCGCGCTCTCCGACGCGGGGCGCGCCGGCGAGGCGAAGGCCGCCTTTACCGAGGCGCGGCGCCTCGCGAGCCGCGTGAAGGAGAGCTCGGGCGAGCTCGCCCTCCTCCCGGCGACGACGGCCGCGAAGGGGAAGGACGCGCAGGTGAAGGACGCGCCCGTCGCGGAGACCGGCGACCTGCACGGGCGGGCGCGGTTCCTCGAGGGGCTCATCGCATACGCGGAGGGGAACGACGTCGCGGCGACCGACCTCTTCAAGGACGTCATCCGGCTCACGAACCCGAAGAAGATGCGCCAGCCCGACTCCGACCTGCGCGAGCTCGCCTTCCTGCAGCTCGCGCGCATCCACTACCAGAACCGGCAGAACCGCTATGCGATCTTCTACTACGGGAAGATGCCGTGGGGCGGGGAGCGCTGGCTCGAGGGGCTGTGGGAGGCCTCCTACGCCCACTACCGGATCGGCGACTACGAGCGGGCGCTCGGGAACCTCCTCACGCTGCAGTCGCCGTACTTCCGCGAGGAGTACTTCCCGGAGTCGTACGTCCTCAAGGCGATCATCTACTACGAGAACTGCCGCTACCCCGAGGCGCGCCAGGTGCTCGAGCAGTTCTCCTCGATGTTCGACCCGGTCTACGGCGAGCTCACGCAGCTCACCACCCGGCCGCGCACCCCCGACGCCTACTACGAGGCCGTCCGCTCGGGCGCCGCCTCGGGCGGGATCGCCCGGCGCATCCTGAAGCTCGCCGAGACCGACCAGACGGTTGCGAAGGTCGTCGACTCGATCGGCGGAGTGGAGAAGGAGATCGACTCCGGCATCGCCGGCCGCCGCCCGGAGTTCCGCGACGCCGCCCTCGGCAAGGAGCTCCGCGACCGCCTCGCCACCGACCGGATCGCGCTGGTCGAGGAGGCCGGGCAGCGGATGCGGGCGAAGCTCGAGTACGAGCGCGACCAGCTGCGCCAGCTGCTCGCGCAGGCGCTGCGGATCCAGATCGAGGTCTCGCGCAAGGAGCGCGAGGCCCTCGAGGGCTCGCTCGCGAAGGGCAGCCAGGTCGAGGTCGTGAAGGACCTCAAGTTCTCCTACGCGGTGTCCGACGAGCACATCTTCTGGCCGTACGAGGGCGAGTTCTGGCGCGACGAGCTCGGCACCTACTCGTACACGCTCACGAAGGGCTGCAAGGACCGGCTCCCGAAGCCCCGGTCGCAGCGCTAGCCGGAGAGGAGCCCCGCGGATGAACCTCCGACCCGCCGCCGGCGTCCTCGCCCTCGCCCTCGGGCTCGGCGCGACCTCACCCGGGGCCGCCGCCGACCGTGGAGGCAAGGAGGCGGATCTCGGCGAGAAGCGGTCGATCGCGCCGGACGCGGCCCTCGGCGGCACGCTCCAGGCGAAGAAGCCCGCGGGCAAGGAGCCGGGCGGACCGGCCCTCCAGTTCGAGACGTTCCGCAAGGCCGTCGAGATCCAGGTCTCCGACAAGCGGCGCGAGGAGATCGTCTCGCTGCGCCGCCTCATCGAGCTCGGGGGCGGCAGCGACGTCGAGACGCCCCAGTGGTACTTCCGCCTCGCCGAGCTCCTCTGGGAGGAGTCGCAGTACTTCTTCTTCGAGGCGAACCGGATCGACGACCGGCTCATCGCGCTCGGCACCCGCGGCGAGCCGAAGGAGATCGACCGGCTGATGGCGCAGAAGCGCGGCCTCGAGGTCCAGCAGAAGAAGCTGCGGGACCAGTCGGTCGCCCTCTACGGCGCGATCATCAAGCGGTACCCGAAGTACCCGCGCCTCGACGAGGTCCTCTACTTCCTCGCCGAGAACCTCTCCAAGCGGAACCGGAACGATCCGGACGCGATCAAGGCGTACGGCGCGCTCATCGAGCGGTTCCCGAAGTCGCGCTTCGTCCCCGACGCCTGGATGGCGGTGGGCGAGTACTGGTTCGAGAAGGCGAGCGGCGAGAACCGGAACAACAACCTCAAGAAGGCGCTCGGCGCGTACCAGAAGGCGGCCGAGCACCAGGAGTCCTCGGTCTACGGCTACGCCCTCTACAAGCAGGCGTGGGTCCACTACAACCTCGCCGAGTGGAGCGAGGCGCTCGACCTGTTCCGCGCCGTCATCTTCTTCGGCGAGCTCCCGACCGCGACCGTCCCGCAGGATCGCAAGCTCGCCCTCGTGAAGGAGGCGCGGAAGGACTACGTCCGCACCTACAGCCACGTCGGGTCCGCGGAGGGCGCGGCCGAAGAGTTCAAGCGCGTCGGCGGTGTGGCCGGGTGGGTGGAGATGCTGAAGTCGCTCGCCGGGATCTACTTCGACGACGGGAAGGACCGCGACGCGATCGTCGTCTACCGGCGGCTCATCCAGGAGCGCCTCGCGACCTCCGAGGCGGTCTGGTTCCAGTCGCGCATCGTCACCTGCGCGGGCCGGATGGGGCGCAAGGACGCGACGGTCGGGCAGGCCCACCTCTTCGTGAAGATGCTCCGCGAGGTCGAGGCGAAGGGCGCCGCCGACGAGAAGGCGAGGAAGGCGCTCGCCGACGCGCGCAAGGACGCCGAGCAGACCCTGCGCATCCTCGCGGTGCAGTACCACAACGAGTGGAAGAAGACGCGCGACGAGCCGGTCGCCGGGTTCGCCGCCGCGGTCTACCGCGACTATCTCGACGTCTTCCCCGACGAGGTGTCGTCGTACGAGATGCGCTTCTTCCACGCCGAGCTCCGCTACGCGCTCGCCGACTTCGAGGGAGCCGCCGAGGAGTACGAGCGCGTGATCCAGCGGGACGTCTCCGTGCTCGAGGGGCCGCGGAAGGCCGGCGAGCCGGCGCCCAAGCACGGCAAGTTCTTCAAGGACGCGCTCGAGAACGCGGTCTTCGCCTGGGACCTCGTCGCGAAGAAGCTCGACGACGACAAGAAGGCGCCGGTCGGCGCGGCGGATCCCCGCAAGCGCCTCGCGATCGCGCCCCAGCGGCAGCGGCTCCTCGACGCCTGCCTGCGGTACCTCAAGTGGCAACCTGCCGGCGACAAGTGGGTCGAGATCGCCTACAAGGCCGCGCGCCTCGAGTACCAGCACAACGCCTTCGCCGAGGCGACCGACCTCTTCACCCGGATCGCCCTCGACCACCCCTCGCACGAGCTCGCCGGCTACTCCACGAACCTCGTCCTCGACGCGTACAACCTGCTCGGCGACTGGCGGAACGTGAACGGCTGGGCGAAGCGGTTCTACGCGAACGCGAAGCTCATGGAGTCGCACCCCGCGCTCAAGGCCGACCTCGCGAAGATCATCGAGGAGAGCGCGTTCAAGGTGATCGAGGAGAAGGAGCGCGCGAAGGACCACGAGGGCGCCGCGGAGGAGTACCTCTCGTTCGCCCGCGACTGGCCGCAGTCGCGCCTCGCCGCGACCGCGCTCTTCAATGCCTCGGTGGACTACGTGAAGGCGCGGCGCATCGACAAGGCGGTCGAGGTCCGCAACCTCGTCCTGCAGCGCTACCCCGATCACGAGCTCGCGCCGTCCGCGCTCTACGACAACGCCGAGGCGTACGAGGCGATCGCCGAGTTCGAGAAGGCGGCCGAGCTGTACGAGCGCTACTTCGCGTCCTGGCGTGCCTCGAAGCGGCCGGTCGCGCACGCGCCGGCGCCGAGGGCGAAGAAGGGCAAGAAGGGGAAGGTCGCCGCCGCGCCGGCGGCCGCGCCCGCCAAGTCGGCCGGGGCGTGGGACGAGAAGAAGGCGACGGACGGCATCATCAACGCCGCGGTCTTCCGCGCCGGGCTCCGGCAGTGGGCCAAGGCGGAGGCGGCGAGCCGCGCCTACCTCGAAGCGTTCCCCGACGGCGCCGACGCGCCGCGCATCTTCCTCTCCATCGCCGACCTCCACGCGAAGCAGGGGCAGACCTCGAAGCAGGTGAAGCAGCTCGAGGACTACCAGCGGAAGTACGCGAAGGACCCGGAGGAGTGGCTCGGGATCCAGGCCCAGCTCGCCCCGCTCTACGAGAAGCAGGGGAACGCGCCGCTCGCGCGTCGCGCGCAGGGCCAGGGGCTCGAGTACTGGCGCAGAAACAAGGACAAGGTGAAGGAGCGCGGCCTCGCGCTCGTCGCGAAGGCGCTCTACGACGACGTGGAGCCGATCTTCGTCGACTACGACCGGATCACGCTCAACGTCGCGCCCAAGTTCATCAAGAGCCAGCTGCAGGTGAAGGCGAAGAAGCTGAAGAAGGTCGAGGAGGCCTACGGGCAGGTCGTGCTCCTCAAGCAGGCGGAGCCCGCCGTCTGCGCCCTCTACAAGATCGGCCTCTCCTACAAGCGGTTCGCCCAGGCGCTCTACGACGCGCCGATCCCGAAGGAGATCCGGAAGCAGCAGGCGCTCGTCGAGGAGTACAAGTCGCTCCTCTCGCAGCAGGCGGAGCCGCTCGAGGCGAAGGCGGTGGACGGCCTCGCGCTCGCGGTGAACGCGGCCCGCGACTACGGCGTCTCCAACGAGTGCGCACGCCAGGCGTCCGCGCTCCTCGTGAAGGCGAAGCCGGAGGAGTACGGGCCGTCGCCCGAGGCGGTCCCCGCCATCGCCGCGCCGGAGCCGCAGGACTCGCCCCGCGGCTACGGGCTGCTCGCCGAGGTCGAGGGCGTCCAGGTGCGTCCGGCGGCGCGTCACGCCGACCCGGTCCTGCCGCCGCTCCGCGTCCGGGGCGCAGGCGGCGCCACGCCTGCCGTCGAGGAGGGCCCGTCCGCCGAGGACGCGAGCGGCGACCCGCAGCGCCGGAAGATCAGGGACGAGCCGATCCCGGTGAAGCACAAGGGCAAGAAGAAGAAGTCGGCCGACGACGACGAGGACCTCCTGCCATGACGCGACGCAAGCTCGCCCTGGCGCTCCTCGCCTCCGCGCTCGGCTGTGCGGGCGCGCCGACCGGCCCGGGCTCGGCCGCGTCGAGGAAGCCGCAATCCGAGCGGGCCGCGAAGGCGCCGGCTCCCGCGAAGAACGGGGGCGCGAAGGGCGCCGCGGCGTCCGGCGCGACGTCGGCGCCCCCCCCGTCCGCCGCGGACGAGCAGGGGATCCCGCCGAAGGCGCAGCGGCTCTTCGAGGAGGCGGTCCGCGCCGAGGACGAGCAGAAGAAGCTCAAGGTCCCGCCGGACTGGCCCTACCTCGAGCGGAAGTGGCGGGCGGTGCTCGACGCCGCCGAGGTCGCGGAGGCGCGCTTCAACCTCGGCGTCGCGCTCGATGGGCAGGGGCGGCTCGACGACGCCCGGGCGGAGTACGTCCGCGCCCGCGAGGTGAAGCCCGGGCTCCGCCAGGCGGCGGTGAACCTGGGGGTCCTGCTCGAGCGGCAGGGCGACGTCGCGGGCGCGTCCGAGGCGTACGCGCAGGCGGTCCGCGACTTCCCCGAGGACGCGGTCTCCCGGGCGCGGCTCGCCGCGCTCTACCGCCAGGCGGGCCAGCTCGACGACGCGTGGCGCCTCGCCCGCGAGGCGCTCGTGCGCGAGCCGCGCACCGTCGGCGCGTACCGGGTCCTCGCGCGCGTCGCGCTGCAGCGGAACGAGCTCGACCTCGCGAAGCTCGTCGCGCTCCGCGCGCAGAAGCTCGACGCGAAGGACCCGGAGCTCCCCTGGGTCGTGGGCCAGGTGCTCGCGCGGCAGGGCGACGACGCGGGGTCGCAGGCCCAGCTCCGCAAGGCGCTCGCGCTGCGCGACGGCTTCCTGCCGGCGCGCTACGCCCTCCTCGACGGCGCCCTGAAGAAGCGCGCCTGGGGCGCGGTCGCGGAGCACGCGGCAGCGATCCTGAAGGTCGAGCCGCAGAATGCGCAGGTGCAGCTCGCCCA
The DNA here is from genome assembly GCA_036390155.1 of Anaeromyxobacter sp. Classification (GTDB taxonomy): domain Bacteria; phylum Myxococcota; class Myxococcia; order Myxococcales; family Anaeromyxobacteraceae; genus Anaeromyxobacter. The sequence continues at coordinate 12,048 of DASWCJ010000356.1, read as the reverse complement.
CGGCCTCGCCCTCCGCTACACCGGCAAGCCGGACGAGGCGCTGCAGGCCTACGACCGCGCCGAGAAGGCGGCGGGTGACCGGCTCGCCGAGGTCCACCTCGCGCGCGGCGTCCTCCTCGCGCGCGTGAAGTCGGAGTGCGCGCCCGCGCTGGAGGAGCTGAAGGTCTACACGTCGCGGGCCGGCCCGGTGCTGCCGGAGGGATCGCAGGTCTCGAAGCTGCAGCGCGATTGCGAGACGCAGCTCGAGGAGTCCCGCAAGGCGGCGGAGGCGGCGAAGCAGATGCAGCAGGAGGCGGCAAAGAAGAAGGCGGAGCCCGCGAAGGACGCGGCTCCCGTCAAGGACTCGGCTCCCGGGAAGAGCCCCTCGAGGTGAGGCCGGTCGCGGGTGGATCGGCGGGGTGCTAAGCTATGAGATCGAAGAAGGGGACCGACATGTCGCGCAAGCTCCTCCTCGCCCTCGTCGCCTCGCTGCCGCTCCTCGCGGCGGCGCAGGAGAAGTCGCAGCCCGCGCCGAAGGTGGAGTACGAGAAGAAGACGGTCATCAACTTCGAGGACGACACGATCGAGGGCGACCTGAAGCGGCCCGACGGCGAGTACGTCGAGGCGCGGCAGAAGGTCGATCACTCGAACCTCATCAAGATCCGCGAGGACTGGCGCGAGAAGGTGATGCAGTCCTCCGGAGATCTCCAGTAGGGAAACGGCCGGCCGCTCGACCATGCCCACGCCCATCACGCTCAAGGTCTTCCGCGGGAACGAGCTCGTACGGACCGAGCAGTACAGCCGCGAGATCATCAAGATCGGGCGGCTCGCCACCGCGCACCTCTGCCTCGACGACGAGAAGATCTCCCGCATCCACTCGGTCATCGAGGTCTCGCCCGACGGCGCGATCTCGATCATCGACATGGGGAGCGCGGAGGGGACCTTCGTCAACGGGAAGAAGGTCTCCCGCGGCGCGCTCAGGGCGGGCGACCAGATCACCCTCGGCGGGCTGCGGATCGTGCTGGAGAGCGGCGAGGCGGCGCGTTCACCGGTCGCCGCCGCGCCGGTGAACGAGGCGCAGAACGTGGCCGTGTCGGTGCCCGCGCCGGCCGCTGCCCCCGCCGCCCCCGCCGCTCCGGCGAAGAAGACGAACGGCGCCGGAGCCGGCGCCACGGCCGCGCCGAGCGCGCCCGTTGCCGCCGCTCCGGCCGCCCCGAGGACCACGACGACGGCGGTCGCCGCGTCCGCCGCCGCGATCGCCGCCGCGCCGGCGCCGGCGCCCGACGCCGACTTCGAGGTCCACATCGCGACGCCGGTGCCCGTCCCCGCGACCGCCCCCGCTCCGGCACAGCCGGCCCGTGGGTTCCGGCGCGCCTCGGCGGGCCCGCGCGCGCCGACGAAGCTCCGCCCCGCGTCGCGCGAGGTGGAGGACCTCTCCGGCGAGTCGGACTTCGGGGTCGAGCTCCGCCTCCTCTGGGGCGAGGTGCTCCTCGACGCCGCGACCTGGGTGAAGCCCGCGAAGCCGGTGCTCGTCGGCGAGACGCCGAAGTGCGCGATGCGGCTCGAGGGGCTCCCCTCCCCGGAGTTCCCGTTCCTGCGCTGGGCGGACGGCGAGTACCGGTTCGCCTTCGGCCGCGGGATGACCGGCGTCCTCGAGGAGAAGGGGAGCCGCACGACCTTCTCCGAGCTCGTGAAGGCGCGGAAGGCGAGCCCCGACGACGCGCTCCAGGGCGCCTGGTGGGTCGCGGTCCCGAAGGCGGGCGCGGTGCGCGCGGAGGTGGGCGGCAAGCTCGCCATCGAGGCGCGGGCCAAGCGGCCCACGAAGCTCAAGACCGCGCCGTTCTGGGAGAAGATCAACTACCAGCTGCTGAACCTGTTCCTCGTCCTCTTCTTCCTGCAGGCGGGCTTCATCGTCGCGGCGAGCAACTGGGCCTACGACACCGACGTCCTCGCCGACGACCTCTTCAAGAACCCGTCCCGGATGGCGAAGTTCATCATCAAGCCGCCCGAGGTGCAGCCGAAGCCGCCCGGGCCCAAAGGGGACATCGGGGACAAGCAGGATCCGGGCGAGGCGGCGGAGAAGCACAAGGGCGACGAGGGGCAGATGGGCAAGAAGGACGCCCCGAAGACGAACGCCCGCTCCGCGCCGAAGGCGATCGACCCGAACGCGAAGGAGATCGTGAAGCGGACCGGCCTCCTCGCCGCGCTCGGCCGCGGCGGCGGCGGTCTCTCCACCGTGTTCGGCTCGGGCGGCCTCGGCGGCGACCTGCGCGGCGCGGTCGGCAACATGTTCGGCCCCGTGGTGGGCGACAGCCAGGGCCTCGGCGGCCTCGGCATCCGCGGGAGCGGCTCGGGCGGTGGCGGCTCGGGCGACACCATCGGCATCGGGGCGGTCGGCACGAAGGGGCGCGGCGGCGGGCTCGGCAGCTACGGCACCGGCGTCGGCGGCCTCGGCAAGAAGGGCGACCGCGACGTGAACATCTCGACCGGGAACGCCGTGGTGATGGGCTCGATCGACAAGGAGCTCATCCGCAAGGTCATCCAGGACCATGCGGCGCAGATCCGGTACTGCTACGAGACCCAGCTCGCGGTGAACCCGCGCCTGCAGGGCAAGGTCTCGATCAAGTGGGTCATCAACGCCGACGGGAGCGCCACCAACCCCCAGATCGACGGCGGGAACACCACGCTCGAGGACGGGAAGGTCCACGAGTGCATGATGGCGCGCATCACCAGCTGGGCATTCCCGAAGCCGAAGGGTGGCGGCATCGCCGTCATCACCTACCCCTGGATCCTTCGCTCGTCGGGCGCGAGCGCGAGCGCGCAGTAGGAGGCCGCGTGAAGAACCTCGTCGCCGTCCTGCTGCTCCTGCCCGCCCTGGCGGCGGCCCAGGAGCAGGCCGCGCCGCAGCTGCAGGAGGACCCGCGCGCCGCGAGGTTCCGGGACGTCGAGCGCGGGGTGTTCATCGGCGTCGACGTCGGGTACCTCACGCTCGGCAGCACGCCGACCGCGGACCAGGCGAAGAACTCGCTCGCGGGCGCGGGCGGCGGCCGCGCGGGCGGGCTCGTTCTCGGCGTGAACGCGGGCGTGGATCTCGGCTCGCGCGTGTCGCTCGCGCTCTTCGCGCAGGGCGGGAACCTCACCGCCGGCCCGAACTACGGCGCGTTCAGCCTGCTCTCGGCCGGGCTCGACGCGCGCCTCGCGTTCGCGTCCTGGCGCGACCGGAACGACTGGGAGCGGCTCTTCGCGTACGTCCACGGGCGCGGGAGCTGGGCGCGGACGTATCCCGAGGGGCTCTTCGGGACGAAGGACGTCCTCCTCGCGGGCGGGATCGGGATCGACTACTACACGAAGCTGCGCCACTTCTCGATCGGCGCGGCCGCCGACGGCGTCTACGCGACGCAGGCGAAGTCGTTCGGCATCGCGGTCTACCCGACCCTTCGCTACACGTTCTAGGTCTCGCCGCACCGCGCGCTGCCATGATCGCGCGACGAAGAGGCCCGCCGATGCACCTGCTCCGCACCGCGCTCGCGACGCTCGCCGCCGCCGGGGTCCTCGCGGCCGCGCCGGTCCGCGCCGGGGCGCCCGCAAAGGGAGCCGCGCCCGGGGCGAAGGCAGCCCGGACGCAGCTCGTGATCGGGCTCATCCCCGAGCTCAACCTCTTCAAGCAGAGGACGCGCTTCCAGCTGCTCGGCGAGTACCTGTCGCGCCGGATCGGCGTGCCGGTGAGGTTCAAGATCCTCTCTCGCTACGGCAACATCCTCGAGAGCTTCGAGAGCGAAGGCATGGACGGCGCCTTCTTCGGGTCGTTCACCGGCGCCCTCGCGATCCAGCGGCTGGGCGTCGTCCCGCTCGCACGTCCAGTGAACCTCGACGGCACCTCCACCTACCACGGGTACCTCTTCGTCCGGAAGGACTCGGGGATCCACGACGCGGCCGGGATGAAAGGCAAGCGGATGGCGTTCGTGGATCGGGCGACCACCGCCGGGTACGTGTTCCCGCTCGCCTGGCTGCGGGAGCGGGGCATCCACTCCACCGAAGGCTACTTCTCCGAGGCCTGGTTCACCGGAAGTCACGATGCCTCGATCACCGCGGTCCTCGAGAAGAAGGCCGACGTGGGCGCGGCGAAGCACAGCGTCTACGACCGGGTGCGCAAGGACGACCCGCGGGTCGATCGCGAGCTCCTCATCCTCGCCTCCTCCCCGCCGGTCCCGTCGAACGGGCTCTGTGTGCGCGGCGACCTCGAGCCGGACCTGCGCGAGGCGCTCCGGCGCGCCCTCCTGGACGTCCAGACCGAGCCGGAGGGGGCGAAGGTCCTCCAGCAGCTCGGCGCGCTCCGGTTCATCGAGACGTCCGCCGCCGACTACGCCCCCGTCTCGGCGATGGCGAGGCAGGCGGGCATCGAGCTCAGGACGTACCGGTACCGGAACCAGTAAGGGAGGGCGCGGCGCCACCGGATGAAGCGGAAGATCCTCATCGCGATGCTGCTCCTGTTCGCCTTCTCGGCGGCGGGGCCGATCCTGGCCCTCGTCTACATCCGGTCGACGTCGGAGGAGCTTCGTCGCGTGGCGGAGACGCACCGGATCGAGGAGATCCGGCAGAACCTCATCCTCGCGGTCCAGGGGACGCAGGCCGACCTCTTCACGGTGAACACGCAGGTCGGGCCGGCGGTGGACGCGATCGCGCAGAACATCACCGCGCTCGAGGCGGCGGCGGACGCCTGCACGCGCTGCCACCACACGCCCGACGTCTCCCAGCGCCTGGTGGAGGTGCGGAGGCGGATCGAGGACTACGAGGCGTCGCTCAGCTACTACCTGACCGCCTCGGCCAACCTCGAGCGGATCACGCGGCTCAAGGTCGAGGCCGCCACGACCGCGTCCGAGCTCCTCCGGAGCACGGAGGACATGGCGCTGCAGGCGTCGAAGCGCGCGGAGGAGCGCTCCATCTCGGCGATGGGGCGGTTCGATCAGGCGCAGCGGCTGCTCACCCTCGCGCTCGGCTTCACGTTCGTCGTCGCGGTGCTCGTCGCGTTCAACCTCTCGCGTTCCATCACGCGGCCGGTCGACGCGCTCGTGCGCGCCACCCGCGCCCTGCAAGCGGGGGAGCTCGGGGTCTCGATCGAGTCGAAGGATCGGACCGAGCTCGGCGAGCTCGCGCGCCACTTCAACGCGATGAGCGCCGCGCTCCGCGACGGCTACGCCGCCCTCCAGGGCGAGATCGAGGAGCGCAAGCGCGTCGAGGCGCGCCTCCTCTACGACGCCTTCCACGACGCGCTCACGGGGCTGCCGAACCGCTCGCTCTTCCAGGACCGGCTGCAGCACGTGATCGACTCCGGGCGCCGGCACGAGGTGCAGCTCTACGCCGTCCTCTTCCTCGATCTCGATCGCTTCAAGGTCATCAACGACACGCTCGGCCACCTCGTCGGCGACCACCTCCTCGTCGCGGTGGGCGAGCGGCTCGCGGACTGCCTGCGCCCAGGGGACACGATCGCGCGGCTCGGCGGCGACGAGTTCGGGATCCTGCTCGAGCGGATCGGGGATCCCTCCGACGCGACCATGGTCGCCGAGCGGATCCAGCGGGACCTCGCCAAGGCGGTCGAGGTGGACGGCCACGAGCTGTTCGCCTCCGCGTCGATCGGCATCGCCCTGCGGTCCGACCGCTACCGGCGGCCGGAGCAGGTGCTCCGCGACGCCGACATCGCGATGTACCAGGCGAAGACCAAGGGGAAGGCGTGCGCCGAGGTGTTCGACGCCGAGATGCACGGCAGCGTGGTGGACCGGCTCCAGCTCGAGGCCGACCTGCGGCGCGCCCTCGAGCACGGCGACGAGTTCCAGCTCCACTACCAGCCGGTGGTGGCGCTCCGGACCGGCAAGCTCATCGGCATCGAGGCGCTCATCCGCTGGAACAAGCCAGGGCGCGGGGTCCTCGACGCCGCCGAGTTCGTCTCGCTCGCCGAGGAGAGCGGGATCGTGGTCCCGATGGGCGAGTGGGTGTTCAAGACCGCCTGCGCCCAGCTCCGCACCTGGCACGAGCGCGTGCCGGCCCTCGCCGGCGTGACCCTCTCGATCAATGTCTCCGGCCAGCAGTTCAAGCGGCCGTCCTTCGTCGAGGACCTCCGGAAGAGCGTCCGCGAGGCGGGCGTCGATCCGCGCTTCGTCGCGATCGAGGTGACCGAGGCGGTCATCATGGACCACGTCGAGGAGTCCGCCGCGAAGCTCTCGCGGCTGCGCGACATGGGGATCCAGATCCACGTCGACGACTTCGGCACCGGCTACTCGTCGCTCTCGTACCTGCACCGCTTCCCGATCACCGCGGTGAAGATCGACCGCTCGTTCGTCTCCGGCGTGCCGGGTCACGTCGAGAGCGAGGAGGTCATCAAGGCGATCGTCTCCATCGCCGAGAGCCTCGATTTCGACGTCATCGCCGAGGGCGTCGAGTCCTCGCAGCAGGTGCAGAAGCTCGAGGACCTGCGCTGCCGGTACGGCCAGGGATTCCTGCTCGCGAGGCCTCTCCCGGCCGCGCAGCTCGAGGCCTGGGCGAACGGGGCGGGCAGCCGCAGCGTGGCGTGATCGGCACGCGGATCCGTTTCGCCTTCGCCGTTCGCAACCTCCCGTAAGGGCTTGGGATTCCGTCGGTCGCAACGTTGACCCCCCGGCGCAGCCAGCCCTATACTTCGTCAACGGCGCTTCTCCCGGGGGCAGCCCCTCAGAGCCACCCAACCTTGAGCGCACCCAGCCTCGACGAACAGATCCGATCGCACCTCGAGACGCTCGAGGCCGCGCCGGGGGATCTGCGCGCGTTCCGGGCGCTCGAGGCCCTCTACGAGGGCGCGTCCCGCTGGGAGGACCTCGTCGCCCTGTACGAGGGGCGGGCCCGGCTGGTCCACGAGCCGGGTGCGCCGCTCCTCGCGCGCGCCGCGAACCTCGCGCGCGCCAAGCTCGGCAACGTCGCCCGCGCCGAGGAGCTCTACCGGCGGCTCCTGCGGACCGACCCGGGGCACCCCGAGGCGCTCCGCTCGGTAGTCGACCTCCTCGAGGAGCGCGGCGACTGGCCCGCGCTCGCCGCCGCCATCGGGCGGGAGGCCGCCGCGGCGGACGACCCGAAGGAGTCGGCGAAGGCGACGGTCCGGCTCGCGAAGCTCCAGGAGGAGCGGCTCGGGCGTCGCGACCGGGCCGCGCTGCTCTACGCTCGGGCGTGCCGGCTCGACCCCACCCTCGAGGAGGCGCGGACCCGGGGGCTCGCGTGCTTCTCGGCGCTCCGCCGCTACCGGCAGGCGAAGCGGATGCTCGACGCGGCTCGCGACGCGGGCGCGGAGCCGCGCGGGCTCGCGGCGGAGTACGCCCGGCTCGGGGCGGCCCTGGTCGAGGAGCCGCTCGAGCACGACGTGGCGACCGACGCCCTCATCGAGGCGACCGCGCTCGACCGGTCGGCGCCGGGCGTAGCGGCCGCGCGGGAGCGGCTCCGGGCCTTCCCGCGGACCTGGCGCGAGGAGGCTCGCGCGCTCGAGGAGGCGGCGGCCCGGACCGAGGATCGGCGCGAGGCGGCCCGCTTGCACCTCCGGCTCGCGCAGCTCCACCTCGCCTACGATCCCGAGGGTTCGGCCCGCGGCCTCGAGCGGATCGACCGCGCCTGGGCGCTCGCGCCGGGCGAGCCGTTCGCGCTCGAGCTCCTCGCGCGCATCCACGCGGAGCGGGGCGACCACCGCGCCCACGCGGACGCGCTCGCCCGCCTCGCGGCGTCGACGCGCGACCGCGCCGCGCTCGTCGCCCTCTGGGTCGAGCTCGCGGCGGTCGACCTGATCCGCTTCGGCGACGAGCCGAGCGCGCTCGCCGCCCTCGAGAAGGCGCTCGAGCTCGATCCCGCCTGCGAGAGCGCCGCCCTGCAGGCGTTCGAGCACCACGTGGACGCGGGGCGCTTCGCCGAGGCGCTCTCGGTGCTGGAGCGCCACCTCGCCGCCGCGCCCGAGAAGCCCGCCCACGTGCCGCTCCGCGTGCGCGCGGCGCAGCTCGCGAAGGACAGGCTCGGCGACCCCGCTCGCGCCCGGCGTCACCTCGAGGCGGCGTTGCGCGAGGACCCCGCCGACGGCGCCGCCGCCGTCGCGCTCGCGCCGCTGCTCGCGGAGGCCGGCGAGTGGGCGCCGCTCGCCGCCGTGCTCGAGCACTCCGCCGCGCTCGCCCTCGACCCGCAGGAGCGGGTGCGTCACCTCGAGCGGCTCGCCGAGGTGCAGCAGGAGCGGCTCGGGAAGCCCCGCGAGGCGCTCCGGACGTTGTCGCGCGCGCTCGCGCTCGACCCGGCGCGCGCCGCGACCCGCAAGGCGATGGAGGGGGCCGCCGCGCGCGCCGACGCCTTCCTCGACCTCGCCCGCGCCTACCACTCCGCGGCCGACGCGGCCGGGGCCGACCTCAAGACCCGCAAGACGCTCCTGCGGCGCGAGGCGGAGATCCTCGACCGCGATCTCGGCAAGCCCGAGGAGGCGGTTCGCGCGTGGCGCGCGCTCGCCGAGCTCGATCCCGAGGACCGGGGCGCCGCCGCCGCGCTCGAGGCGTGCATGGCGCGCGCGGGCCAGCAGGAGGAGCTCGCGCGCGAGCTCCAGGCCCGCCGGGCCCGCGCGAGCGGCGAGGAGCGGCGCGCGCTCACCGCGAAGCTCGCCCGGCTCTGGCACGACGCGGCCCGCTTCGGCCCCGCGGCCGAGGTCTGGCGCGATGCGCTCCGCGCCGCGCCGGACGACGAGGAGGCGCTCTGGGGGCTCCACGCCGCCCTCGAGGCGACCGAGGGCGCGCGCGCGGCCGAGGAGCGCGTCCAGGTCCTCGCGACGCTCGCCGCCCGGGCGAAGAGCCCGGCGGAGCGCGCCGCGCTCGAGCTCGCGCGGGCCGAGGCGCTCCTCGACCCGCTCGGGCGCCCCGCCGAGGCCGCCGCGGCCGTGCTCGCGGTCCTGGCGGGCGTGGGGCACGTGCCCACGCAACGGACCGACGCGGCCCGGCTGCTCGAGAAGCTGCTCGAGCGCGGCGTCGAGCCGCTCCGGATCGCGCAGGCGCTCGCGCCCCTCTACGCGTCGGCGGGCGAGACCGCGCGCCAGGCGGCGATGCTCGAGACGATCGCGCGGAACCTGCCGCCCAGCGCCGATCCCCGCGAGCGCGCGCGCCACAACCTCGACGCCTCCGCCCTCCGGCGCGAGAAGCTCGCGGACGCCCGCGGCGCGCTCTCCGCCGCGGCCGCCGCGCTCCGCTCCTGCCCCGAGCACGCCGACGCCCGGAAGGCCTGCGAGGACCTCGCGCGCGAGGTCGGCGCGCACCGCGAGCTGCTCGGGCTCCTCACCGAGGCCGCGCGGCGGCTCGAGGCCCGCCCCGACGACGAGGCGGCGATGCGCGTGCGCGCCGCCGCCGTCGCGGAGGAGGACCTCGGGGCGTTCGACGAGGCCGCGGTCCAGCTCCGGCGTGCGCTCGCGCTCCGCCCCGGCGATCCGACGGTGCTCGCGGCCCTCACCCGCGCCGCGCTCGCCTCCGAGCAGTGGGTCGAGGCGGGCGAGCTGCTCGGCGTCCGCGCCGCAGCGGCGCAGGGCCCGGAGAAGGTCGCGCTCCTCGCGCAGCGCGCGGAGGTGCTCGGCGAGCGGGTGAAGGACCCCGCCGCCGCCGCCGCCGCGCTCCGCGAGGCGCTCGCGGTCGCCGCTCCCGAGCAGCGCGCGCGCCTCCTCGCACGGCTCGCGGACGCGCTCGGGAACGCGGGGGACGACGCGGGCCGCGCCGACGCGCTCGGCGAGCTCGCCCAGGCGACCCAGGACCCGGCCGAGGCGGCGCGCGCCGCGCTCGAGGCCTCGCGCATCGCCGCCGGGATGGGCGACGCCCGGGGCGCCTCGGAGCGGGCGGCCGCGGCGCTCGCCGCGAACCCGGCCGACGCGGGCGCGCTCTCGGCCGTCGAGGCGAACCTCGACGCGCCCGACCCGGAGGCCGTGCTCGCCGCGGCGAAGGCCCTCGCGACGCACCCCGATCCACGCCGCCGCATGCGCGCGCTCGAGGCGGAGGGCCGCGCGCGGCCCGACGCGGCGGGCCGGGCCGCGGCGCTCCTCGCCTCCGCGAAGATCGCGGAGCGGGAGCTCCGGCAGCTCTCGCTCGCCTTCACCGCCGTCGCCGAGGCCGTCCGGCTGTGCCCTGCCGACGCGGAGCTCCGGCGCGAGCTGCGCCGGCTGGGCGTGGAGAGCCAGGAGCTCGAGGCGTGCACCCGCGTGCAGGACGAGCTCTGCGCGGCGGCGGGCCCGGAGCTCCGGACGGCGCTCCTGCGCGAGCGCGCCGACTTCGTCGAGCGCCGCCTCGACCGCGATCGCGCCGCGGAGGCGTGGGCGCGCGTGCTCGAGGCCGCCCCCGGCGATCGGGAGGCGCTCGCGGCGCTGCGCCGGCTCCACCGTGCGCGGGAGCGCTGGGGCGAGCTCGCCGAGGTCTGCGCCGAGCTCGCGCGGCGCGCCTCCGAGCCCGCCGCCCGCGTGGACGCGCTCCGCGAGGAGGCGGCGATCGCCGAGGAGCGGCTCTCCGACGCGGCGCGCTCCGCCGCCGCGTGGGCGGAGGTGGCCCGCCTCTCGCCGGGGGACGCCGACGCGCGCGCCGCGCTCGAGCGGCTCTTGGAGCGGCTCGACCGGCCGGCCGACCTCGCCGCCGTGCTCGAGACCCGCCTCGCGGGCGCGTTCGACCCGGAGGTCGCGGCCCGCCTCGCGGAGCTCCGCCGGGAGCGGCTCGGCGACCCCGCCGGCGCGCTCGCCCTGCACGCCGATCTCCTCCGGCGCGACCCGCGGCGGGTGGCCTCGCGGGACGCGCTCACCGCGCTCGCGGCGACGCCGGGGGCCGTGGGCCGCGAGGCCCTCGAGGCAGCCGACGCCGCGCTCCGGGCGGCCCGGGAGCACGCGAAGCGCGTGGCGATGCGCGAGGCGCGGCTCGCGGCGGTGGAGGAGCCCGCCGAGCGCGCGCGGCTGCTCTCCGAGATCCGCACGCTCCTCGAGCGCGACCTCGGGACGGCCGACCTGGCGTTCATCGCCGCCTGCCGCGCGTTCGCCGAGGGCGGGCCGGCGCGCGCGGCCGTCGAGGAGGACCTCGGCCGGCTCGCGCGCGAGACGGGGAACGAGGACGAGCTCGCGACCGTGGTCGAGCAGGCCGCCGCCGGCGCCCTGCCCGCCGAGGCGCTCCCGCACCTGCGCCGTGCCGCCCAGGTGCGCGCGGGGAAGGGCGGGCCGGAGGCGATCGAAGCCTGGCGGCGGGTCCTCTCGCTCGCGCCCGACGACGCCGAGGCGCTCGAGACGCTCGAGCGGCTCTACACCGCGGCCCGCTCCGCCGCAGAGATCCTGGAGGTCGCGCGCCGGCGCGCGGCGCTCGGGACGCCGGAGGAACGGCTCGCGATCCTGCTCGACGCCGCCCGCCTCACGGAGGAGGCCGGGGATCCCTCTGCGGCCCTCGAGGCGTTCCGCGCGGCGCGGGAGGCGGATCCCGCCGCGGAGGAGCCGCTCCTCGGGCTCGAGCGCCTCCTCTCGCGGGCGGAGCCGGGCGCGGAGCTCGTCGAGGTGCTCGGGGCGCTCGCCGCGGCGGCCTCGGTGGACCCGCAGCGCCGGCTCGAGCTGCGGCTCCGGCGCGCGGCGCTCGTCGAGGCCGGGACGGAGCCACGGAGCGCGATCGAGGCCTACGCCGACGTGCTCGCGGAGAGCCCGCGGGAGCCGGACGCGGTCGCCGGGCTCGAGCGGCTGCTCGCGCGCCCCGAGACCTCGGCCGACGCGGCTCGGGTGCTCGAGGACGTCCACCGCGCCGCCGGCGACACCCGCAAGCTCGCCGCGCTGCTCGAGGTCCGGCTCGAGACCGCGGACGCCGCAGAGCGCGTGGGGCTCCTCGCCGAGGTCTCGGCGCTTCAGGAGCGGCTCGGCGACAAGGCCGCGGCGTTCCGGGCGAAGCGCCGGGAGCTCGAGGACGCGGCGTCGCGCGGCGAGGACGCGCCGAACGTGCGCGCCGACCTGGAGCGGCTCGCGGCGGCCGCGGGCGCGTGGAGCGAGCTCGCCCGGGCCCTGGAGGAGGCGCTCCGCGCGCCGCTCCCGCGCGCGGCGAC
>DASWCJ010000355.1:0-2045 GCA_036390155.1 Anaeromyxobacter sp. | reverse complement strand
GGCTCGCGCCCGAGCGGGCGTGGCGGCGCGCCTACCGCGAGATCAACGAGTTCGAGCGGCTGCTCGTCGACGACGGGATCGACCTCATCAAGATCTTCCTCGCCGTGAGCAAGCGCGAGCAGCTCCGCCGGTTCGAGGAGCGGCTCAAGGACCCGCACAAGCAGTGGAAGATCGGGGACGCCGACGTGCGCGCGCGGAAGCGATGGGACGACTACGTCGAGGCCGCCGACGACCTCCTCGCCCGGACCGACAGCCCCCGCGCGCGCTGGCACCTCGTGCCTGCGGACCACAAGTGGTTCGCGCGGGTCGAGGTGCTCCGGGTCGTGACCGGGACGCTCGCGCGCCACGCCGAGTGGATGGAGGCGCGTGCGCGGGAGTCGGTGCAGGTGCGAGAGCTGAAGAGGGCGCTCCGCCGGCTCGATCGCTAGGCCGCGAGCTCGCCGGCCCCGCCGGCGGCGGCGCCGCGACTTTCCGCGTCCCGGGTGGAAGCGGCCACTTGCACGGGCCGGATGTCACCTCGATGTTGCAAGGGTGACCGGGCGCTCGTCACGCGCGCCCTTCACCGTGCAAGGCCACGATGCAAGACGAGATCGGGATCCAGATCGAGCCGGGCGGCGGCGCCACGATCACCCTCGATTCGGCCCACGCCACGGTGGTCGTGCGCGACGGGCGGCTGGCGCGGATCCTCTCGTACGACGAGGCGCTCCTGCTCGCGATCCGCCGCTTCCACTCGCCGGTCCGGACCGCGGTCGCGCGCGCCCTCACCCGGGCGGGCGACGCGCGGAGCTGGACCGCGCTCGGCCTCTGCTGCCTCGCGACCCGCACCACCGCCGGGACGCACCTCGGCCTGCGGATCGCCGCCGCGACCCTCGGCGCGACGGCCGTCACCCAGCTCCTCAAGCGCGGGCTCTCGCGCGCCCGCCCCGACGTCTCGATCGTCGGGTTCGAGCCGCTCGCCGCGAACCCCGACCGCTTCTCCTTCCCCTCCGGCCACACCGCCGCCGCGTTCGCGGTGGCCGCCGCCTTCGCCGGGGAGCCCGCGTCGCTCGGGCCGCTCGCCCTGCTGCTCGCGGTCGGGGTCGGCCTCTCCCGCATGTACCTCGGCGCCCACTACCCGCTCGACGTCGGCGCGGGCGCGCTCCTCGGCGTCCTCGCCGGCGTGGCGTCGCGGTTCGTCGTCCCCTGATCCGGGCCGGCTTGCGGCCGCCCGCTCGCGCGCTGCGTGCGGCCGCCGCGATGCGCACCCGTACCGACGGGGGTCGCATCATGAAGAAGCTCACGCTGCTCGCGGCGCTCGCGGCGCCGCTCCTCGCGCTGGCGCAGACGTCCACGGGACCGACCGGCACGTCGCCGGGGGTCGGAACGCCGGGCTCGACGCCCGGGACGGGGGCCGGCGGCACCGGCTCGGGGGTGGGCACGCAGGGCGGCACGTCCGGCGCGGACACGACGGCGCCGGGGGTGGCGATCTGCCCGCCCGGGACGGTCCCGGACACGGGCTCCGCGATCGGCTCCTCCTCACCCGGCACCGGCTCCTCCTCGTCCGGCACCGGCTCGACCGCGAGCGGCGCCGCGGGCGCGACGGGCGGCACCGCGGGGAGCCCGACGGGCACGGGCACCCGCTGCGTGCCGATCGGCGCGCCAGGCACGAGCGGGAGCACGCCGGGGACGCCGGGTGGCACCGGGAGCGGCGCGTCGCCCCCCGGCTCCGGCGCCGGCACGTCCACGACGCCCGGGACACCCGGCAGCATGACGACGCCGGGCGCGGGCGCCGGCGCGGCCTCGGGCGTTCGCTAGCGGTCGCGCGGCCCGCGCGTCAGGGGGTGCCGTTCTCGGCGCGGGACTTCGGGTGGCGCACGTCCTGACCGCGCACCATGAAGATCACCATCTCTGCGACGTTCACGGCGTGGTCGGCGAAGCGCTCGAGGTGCTTCGCCGCGAACATCACCGAGGTCGCTCGCCGGATGTTCTTCGAGTCCTCCATCATCAGGAGGATCATGTCGTTGAAGATCTTGAGGTAGAGCGCGTCGACGATGTCGTCGGAGCCC
>DASWCJ010000354.1:0-6487 GCA_036390155.1 Anaeromyxobacter sp. | reverse complement strand
GAGGCGCGCTGGGTCGCGGGGCGGCCGCCGGACGGCGAGCGCGAGGTCCGCGTGAAGGTCCGCCACCGCCACGAGGGGGAGGTCGGGACGATCCGGGCGACCGAGGACGGCGGGGTCGAGGTGCAGCTCGCGGCGCCGGTGCGCGGCGTCGCGCCCGGGCAGGCGGCTGTCTTCTACGCCGGCGACGAGGTGGTGGGCGGTGGCACCATCCTCTGATCTCCGCGGTCGGCTTCCCCGCCTCGCGCTCGTCGCGCTCGGCTGCCGCGTCAACCGCGCGGACGCCGACGCGCTCGCGAGCGAGCTCGCGGGCGCGTACGAGCTCGCCCGCGACGGCGAGGTCGCGGACTACGTGGTGGTGAACACCTGCGCGATCACCGGCGACGCGGCGTCCGCCGCGCGGCAGGCGATCCGGCGCGCCGCGCGCGACCACCCCGGCGCGCCCATCGTCGCCGCGGGGTGCTACGCAGAGGTCGCGCCGGACGAGCTCGCGGCGCTCCCTGGCGTGGCCGCCGTCGTCGGCGCCCGCGCCCAGGGCGCGGTCCCTGGCGTGCTGGGCCTGCTGCGCGAGGGCGTGCGCGGCGAGGAGGCGGTTCGGGCCGCGATCCCGGCCGCGCCGGCGTGGGGGAGCGCGCCCGTGGGGCCGGCGCGCCACACGCGCCCGTTCCTCAAGGTGCAGGACGGCTGCGACCAGCGCTGCACCTTCTGCGTGGTGCCCGCGGCGCGAGGGGCGTCGCGCTCGCTGCCGCTCGACGAGGCGCTCCGGCGGCTGGCCGGGCTCGGCGAGCGCCACCCGGAGGTCGTGCTCACCGGCGTCCACCTCGGCGCCTACGGCCTGGATCTCGATCCCCGCCGGTCCCTCGCAGAGCTCGTGCTCGCGGCGGCGCGGAGCCGCGCGGTCGGCCGGCTCCGGCTCTCGTCGATCGAGCCGAACGAGCTCCCGCGCGCGCTGCTCGGCGATCCCGAGGTGGCGTCCTTCCTCTGCCCGCACTTCCACCTGCCGCTGCAGAGCGGCTCCGGGGCGATCCTGACGGCGATGGGACGGCCGTATGGGGCCGACCTCTTCCGCGAGGTCGTCGAGGAGGTCGCGACCCGGATGCCCGGCGCGTGCATCGGCGCCGACGTCCTCGTCGGCTTCCCGGGCGAGACCGACGAGGACCACGCCGCCACGGTCTCGCTCGTGCAGGCGCTGCCGCTCGCGTACCTGCACGTCTTCCCGTACTCCCCCAGGCCGGGCACGCGCGCCGCCGAGCTGGCCGGTCGCGTCGCCTCCGAGGTGGTGCGGGCGCGCGCGCGGGAGCTGCTCGCGATCTCCGAGCGCAGGTGGCAGGCGTTCCTCGGGGCGCAGGCAGGACGCGACCTCGAGGTCGTGGTCGAGCGGGTCGGCGGCGGGCTCGCGCGCGGCACGGCGCGCGAGTGGGTCCCGGTCCGCTGGCCGGCGAGCGCGCAGGACGAGCGTGGCGCGCTCGTCCGGATCCGGATCGGGTCGACGGACGGCTCGGAGTGCTTCGGCGTCCGCGCGTCGGCCTCCGAGCCCCGACTCCCGGCGTAGCCTGCGCGGCGCCGTGGGCGCGGCGGCGCAAGGCGATCGATGGGTCCGTGGCCCGTACGGCGCTTGCCGCGCCCCCTGCCGTGGCCTACGCATGGCGGATGCTCCTCTCCGACGGGCGCGTGGTCCCGGATCTCCCGCTCGACCGGGCGAAGGTCGAGCGCTGCCGCGCGCTCGCCGACGGGATCACCGGGCAGGTGCTCGAGCTCGTGCGGCGCCACACCACCGTCGCGATCGAGCGCACCGCGCTTCGCCTCCTCGGCCTCCACGAGGCGGGGCCGGGCGGGGTCCCGCTCGTGAACGTCGCGGTGGACGCGCTGCAGGCCCGCGGCCTGCTCGGGCGCGGCGCCGCCTACTGGCTGGCGTGGGCGCGCGCGGGGGGGGCGGTGAGCCCCGGCGCGGTCGCAGAGCGGCTCGCCACGCTGCCCGAGCGCCCCGAGCCGCTCGCGCCCGCAGCCGAGCGGGCGGCGCTCGAGGAGGTCCGTCGCGACGCGCGGGCCGGCGTGGACGACCTCCTCCGCCGCGTGCGGACCCGCGACGCGCTTCGCACGGAGCTCGGGCAGGGCGGTCGACCCCTCCGGTACGTCATCGTCGCGACGGGGAACATCCACGAGGATATCGAGCAGGCCCGCGCCGCGGCCCAGGCGGGCGCGGACGTCATCGCGGTGATCCGCTCCACGGCGCAGTCGCTGCTCGACTACGTCCCGGACGGCGCGACCACCGAGGGCTACGGCGGCACCTGGGCGACGCAGGAGAACTTCCGGCTGATGCGGCTCGCGCTCGACGAGGAATCTCGGCGCCTCGGGCGGTACGTCGCGCTCACCAACTACTCCTCCGGCCTGTGCATGCCGGAGATCGCCTACATCGCGGCGCACGAGCGGCTCGACATGCTGCTCAACGACGCGATGTACGGGATCCTCTTCCGCGACATCAACATGAAGCGGACCCTGTGCGACCAGCACCTGTCGCGGGGCATCTGCGCCCTCGCGGGGATCATGATCCAGACGGGCGAGGACAACTACATCACCACCGCGGACGCGGACGAGGCCGCCCACACCGTCGTCGCGTCGCAGTTCGTGAACCTCTCCTTCGCCCGTCGCGCGGGACTGCCCGAGCGGCTGGTGGGGCTCGGGCACGCGTTCGAGATCGATCCCGCCCGCGAGGACACCATCGCCCGCGAGCTGGCGCAGGCGCTCCTCGTGCGGACGCTCTTCCCGGATTCGCCGATCAAGTACATGCCCCCGACGAAGCACAAGCAAGGGGACATCTTCTTCAGCCACGTCTACGACGTCATGTCCGACGTGGTGGCCTGGCTCACCGGGCAGGAGATCCAGCTCCTGGGCATGATGACCGAGGCGATGCACAATCCCTTCCTGATGGACCGCTTCTCCGCGCTCAAGGCGGCAGATTACGTCCGGCGCGCCTGGCGCTCGATGGGCGCCGAGGTGGTCCTCCGTCCGGACGGCCTGGTGGTGCGGCGCGCCGACGAGACGCTCGGGCGCGCGCTCGCGCTGCTCGAGGAGGTGGCGCGCGAGGGGCTCCTCCGCGCGATCTCCCGCGCTCGCTTCGGCGACGTCGCGCGCGCGGAGGACGGCGGCAAGGGGCTCGCCGGGGTGGTGGAGCGCGCCCCGGACTACTTCAACCCCCTGGTGGAGATCCTGGAGGCCCGTTGACCCTCGCTCGCCGCACCGTCGCGCTCCTCGCGGCGCTCGCCGCCGCCGCGCTCGCCGCGTGCGCGCACCCGAGGTCGCTCGCCGGGATCCCGGGGGGGCGGCCGGGCTGGGTCCTGTACCATGTCGAGGAGCTCTGGTTCCGCGCGCCGCGGGACTGGCACGCCACCGGCGACCTCCGCCACGCGAGCGTCCAGGAGCCCGACGCCCGCTCGAAGCTGGAGATCACCGTACCGGAGCAGCGGTTCCCCGACGAGCGCGCCTGCCTCGCCGCCGCCGACGAGCGGCTCTCTCGCGCCGTCGCCGGCCTGGAGCGGGCGCGGCGCCACCCGACCCGGCTCGCCGGCCGCCCGGGCCTGGCGGCGGAGGGCGATCAGAACGGCTGGCACGTCTGGGCGATCGCCGCCTGCGACGGCGGCGTCCAGTACCAGGTCTTCTTCACGTCCGCGACGCCGGCCTCGACGTTCGCGCTCGACGTCTGGCGACAGCTCGTCCAGGACACCCGCATCGGCGGCGAGGCGTGATCGGAGCGAGGGAGGCCGCGATGACGGCACACGACTGGAGCCCGGGCGAGGTGGTGCGGCCGTACGGCGACCGGCGCGACGACGGCGTCGTCCAGCTCTCGTTCGTGCTGCCGGTCCCGCCCGGCGAGCGGGCGCGCGAGGCGGCGGTCGAGCTGGCGCGGCGGATGGGGATGGACCAGGTGCACGTCGCGCACATGGAGGCGGCCGCGGAGCGGTACACCTTCTTCGTGGTGTACGCGCGGACCGCGGCCGGGGTGGAGTGGGACCGGATCCAGGTGCCCGAGGTCACCGTGCGCCGCCGCGGCTTCGACGAGCTCGTCGCCCACGCGCTGCGCGAGGTCGGGCGGAAGATCGTCGTGCTCGGCGCGTGCACGGGGTCGGACGCGCACGCGGTCGGGATCGGCGCGATCCTGGACCCGAAGGGCTTCGCGGGCGATCCGGGGCTCGAGCGCTATCCGTGCTTCGAGGTGGCGAACCTCGGCGCGCAGGTCGAGAACGCGCGCCTCGCCCGGCTCGCGGTGGAGCGGCGGGCCGACGCCGTGCTCGTCTCGCAGGTCGTCACCCAGCGCGACGTCCACCGCGACAATGCGCGGCAGCTCGTCGTCGAGCTGGAGCGGCTCGGGGCGCGCGCGGGCCTGGTGCTCGTCCTCGGGGGACCCCGGGTCGATCACCGGCTCGCGGTCGAGCTCGGCTTCGACGCAGGCTTCGGGGCCGGCACGCGCCCGTCCGACGTGGCGAACTACCTCGTCTTGGCGGTCCTGCGGCGCCTGGGCAAGGAGGTGCAGTGATGAGGTCGGTCCTCCGGTTCCGGATGTCCCCCGCCGACGCCCGCTACGGCGGCGGGCTCGTGGACGGGGCGCGGCTCCTCGCGCTCTTCGGCGACGCCGCGACCGAGCTCTGCATCCGGCTCGACGGCGACGAGGGGCTCCTGAAGGCGTACGAGCAGATCGAGCTCTTCGCGCCGACGCGCGTGGGCGACTGGGTCGAGGTGGAGGCGGAGCTCGAGAAGTCCGGCGCCACCTCCCGCACCTTCCGCTTCGAGGCGCGCCGGGTGATCGCGGCGCGGCCGGACGTCTCGGCCTCCGCGGCCGACGTGCTCGAGCCGGCCGTCGTCCTCTGCCGCGCCCGCGGGACCTGCGTGGTGCCGAAGGACCACCAGCGGATCCCCCGCGCGCCGAGGTGAGCGTGGGCGCGAAGGTGATCGTCGCGGCGGCGGTGGTGGGCGCCGAGGTGACGCGCGAGCAGAGTCCGTACGTCCCGTACACCCCCGCCGAGATCGCGCGGGCGGCGGTGGACGCGGGGCGGGCGGGCGCGGCGGTGATCCACCTGCACGCGCGCTGGCCGGACGGCCGCCCGTCCCAGGACGCGCGGCACTTCCGCGAGATCGTGGAACGGATCCGCGACGCCGGAAGCCGCGTCGTGATCCAGTGCTCCACCGGCGGCGCGGTGGGGATGGGGCTCGACGAGCGGCTCGGCTCCCTGGTGGACGGCGCGGAGATGGGGACCCTGAACCTCGGGACCATGAACTTCGGAGACGCGGTGTTCGTGAACTCGCGCCCCGACATCGTGCGCGTCGCCGCGCGGCTTCGCGAACGCGGGCTCGTGCCGGAGTGCGAGGCGTACGACGCCGGGATGCTCGACACGCTCCGCTGGCTCCTCGAGCACGGCCACCTCGCGCCGCCGTATCACGTCCAGCTCGTGCTCGGCGTGCCGGGCGGCATGGCGGCCTCGGAGCGGAACCTCCGCTTCCTCGTCGAGGGGCTCCCCGAGGGCGTGCGCTGGTCGGCGGCCGGGATCGCGCGCGCGCAGCTCCCCGTGGCAGGCCTCGCGCTCGCGATGGGCGGCCACGTCCGCGTCGGCCTCGAGGACAACCTCTTCGTCTCGAAGGGCGTCCTCGCCCGGGGATCCGACGAGCTCGTGACGCTCGCCGTCGAGCTCGCGGTGCGCGCAGGGCGCGAACCGGCGACGCCCGACGAGGCGCGCGCGCTGCTCGGGATCGCGTCGGGAAAAGCGCCGCTGTCCGGCGTTTCCATGGCTTGACGCTCCTCGGGGGGGGCGCTAGGGTCGCGCGATTCGCAGCCGGGGACGAAAGCGCGATGACCAAGGCCGATCTGATCGACAAGGTGCAGGCGGCGCACGACGACCTCTCGAAGCGCCAGGTGGCGCTCGTCGTGGACGCCGTGTTCGAGAACCTCGCGAAGGGCATCCGCAAGGACAAGCGGTTCTCGATGCCGGGGTTCGGCACCTTCGTCGTGAAGAAGCGCGCCGGCCGCGTCGGACGCAACCCGCAGACCGGCGCCGAGATCCGGATCGCGCCGACGAAGACCGTCGGCTTCAAGCCGTCCCCCGAGCTGAAGAACGCGCTCTAGGCGCAATGCCGGTCACTTCGCGGTGTCGGCCTCTCGAGGTCGCCCGGACCGAACGCCGCCGTGGCGGGCCGGGGAAGGCGCCGTCCTCCTGCGCCGCCGCCAGAGTCGCGACCGGCGCCGGACTGACGAGAGGGCCCGGAAGCGCAGACGCCGGCGCACGCCCGGGCGCGCCAGCGGCCCACGGCACCGGAACCGGACTGCGACCGGCACGGCGCAACCCGTGAGGGCGCCACCGAGGACGAGCGGGTCCGGCGTGTGCCGCTGTCACGCCGCGTGCACGCCGGCTCCGTCGATCGGAGCGGTCCGACCGCAGCGACGGCGGCGTGCTCGTCGGAGACGCCTCCCCAGCCCTTGGTGGCGGCTGCCGAAGTGGCTGCG
>DASWCJ010000353.1:0-9624 GCA_036390155.1 Anaeromyxobacter sp. | reverse complement strand
GCGAGCTCCCCGAGGCGCCCCGCGCGCTCCGGGGCGAGCGCCTCCTCCCGCATCCGCCAGGCCCAGTTGCCGCCGAGCGTGGAGGGGCGGTTCATCCGGGCCTCGCTCCCGAGCCCGAGGACGTCCTGCATCGGGACGATCGCGTCGTCCGCGACGGAGGCCTCGACGGCGCGGATCATCGTCCAGTTCATCTCGTGCCCTTCGGTCGCGAGGTAGGCGCGGGCGAACGCCTTCTCCTCCGCGACCTCCGCCGGGCTCCGGGTGCTGTCGCCCGCGCCGCCGAGCCACCAGCCCATCACCGTGTCGTTGTCGTGCGTGCCGGTGTACGCGACGGTGTCGCGGTCGTACGCGTGCGGCCGGAAGGACGGGGCCTGCGGATCCTTGCCGAAGGCGAACTGGAGGATCGCCATCCCGGGCAGGCGGAAGCGGCGCCGCAGCGCCTCGACCTCCGGGGTGACGACCCCGAGGTTCTCGGCGACGAGCGGGAGCGGCCCGAGCGCGCGCTCCAGCGCGGCGAGCAGGTCCGCGCCCGGACCCGGCACCCAGCGCCCGGCCATCGCGCTCGGCGCGTCCGCGGGGATCTCCCAGTACGCCTCGAGCCCCCGGAAGTGGTCGAGCCGCACCCGGTCCACGAGCGCGAGCGTCCCCTCCACGCGCGCCACGAACGAGCGGAAGCCCTCGCGCGCCGCCGCCGCCCAGTCGTGGAGCGGGTTCCCCCAGCGCTGGCCGTCGGCGCTGAAGTAGTCCGGCGGCACCCCTGCGACCGCAAGGGGCCGCCCCGCCGCGTCGATGAGGAAGAGATCGGGGCGGGTCCAGACCTCGGCGGAGTCGTGCGCGAGGTAGAGCGGCAGGTCCCCGAGCAGCGCGACGCCGAGGGCGCGACAGTGGTCCCGCAGCTCCTGCCACTGCCGCGCGAAGCACCACTGCACGAACTCCGCCGCGAAGATCGGGTCCGCGTGTCGGGCCCGTGCCGCGTCGAGCGCGGCGGGATCGCGCCGGGCGAGCGGCGCCGGCCACTCGATCCAGGGGCGCCCGCCCTGCGCGTCCTTGAGCGCCGCGAACAGCGACCAGTCCCGCAGCCAGTCCGCCTCGCGCGCGCGGAAGCCCTCGAGCTCGGCCGAGCGCTCCGCGTCCGCCTGCTCCGCGAACCGCCGCGCCGCCCGCGCGAGCCGCTCGCGCCGCCACCGAGCGGCACGGCCGAGATCGGCGCGATCCGGCGATCCGGCGGGCGCGCCGGCGAGGTCGGCGTCGTCGAGCCACCCCTCGCGCGCGAGCGCCTCGAGGGAGACGAGGAGCGGGTTCCCGGCGCGGGACGAGAGCGCCTGGTAGGGCGAGTCGCCGAACCCCGTCGGCCCGAGCGGCAGGACCTGCCACACCCGCTGGCCCGCGTCGGCGAGCCAGCGCACGAAGCGGTGCGCCGCGGCGCCGAGGTCGCCCGAGCCGTGCGGGCCCGGCAGGGAGGTGGGGTGGAGGAGGATCCCGCTGCGGCGCATGAACGCCTCTCACAGGTGGTGGATGCGATCGGCGTCGCCGGGGTCGTCCCCGCCGTCCTCCCGCTCCGGGTGGCGGTCGAGCGAGCGCGCCACCGCGGCGCGCGCGCCGAGCCCCACCGCGAGCGCCGCCGCGAGGACCGCCCCGCCGACGACGATGGTGAACGCGATCGTCGGGAGCGCCCCGCCGATCTCGCAGTGCTGCAGCGCCATCGCGCCGGCGAGCACGAACACGAGCCACTTCACCGCCCAGGCGACCAGCTTCGCGCGCCGGATCCCCTGGTTCACCGCGCCGATGAGCACGCTCCGCTCGACGAAGCGCCCCGCCCCGATCCCGGCGAGGAGCACCACCGCGGCCACCACGAGCTTCGGGAGGAACGCGAGCAGGGCGAGCCCCATGCTGCTCGTCGCGGAGGCGCCGAGCACGGCGAGCGCGAGCGCGACGCCGGTCGCGATCACGGTCCAGAATGCCCCGCGCGCGACGAGCCACGACGGCGCGTGGTGCGGCTCGAGCGCCGTCGCGCCGGTCATGCCCCACTCGCGCGCGCGGCGATCGAACCCGACGCGCGCCAGCGCGAACCGGAGCGCCGCGCGGACCACGAACGCGAGGCCGATCGCGGCGACGACGACGATGAGCATCCCCACGATCCCCGGGAGGTCGTCCGCGAGCACCGCCCCCAGGCGGTCGATCCCCTCCTGCAGCACCCTCGGCACGCGCTCCCACATGGCTCCGCTCCTACGGCGCGAACCGGTCCGGCCAGCGCCACCGCGAGATGAGGTACGGCTTCTCCGCCTCGAAGACCTCGCATAGCCGCTCGATCCGCGCCGCCGCCCCCGCGGCGTCGAGCGGGGCGACCTCGTTGACGTGGGAGGCGACCCACCCGAGGTAGAGCGGCGTCATCGAGCGCAGCAGCTGGGGCCGGTCCATCGCCTTCACGCGCCACCCCACCGCGAAGTCGTACACGATGCGCGCCCAGAGCCGGTCGGGGAGCCGGAACGCCGCGGGCGGCTCGCGCTGCAGCCGCGACAGCTCCCAGAGCGCCTGCGGCGGGAGGACCGGCCCCCACACGCGCCGGAGGTCCTCGGCGCCGAGCGCGAACGCCTGCACGAGTGGCGCCGGGTCGGGCGGCGGCGCGCGGTCGTCCGCGACCATCTCCTCGCCCGAGGTCAAAACCTCGCACGAGCCGCGGACCCGCTGCCACCGGGCGGCGTGGAGGGTCATCTCGTGGAACACGGTCCCGAGGACCGCCGCGAGCGCGTCCGCGAGGTCGGGCGGTTGGGCCCGGGGGGCGGGACGCGGACCGAGGAAGACCTGCGCGCAGCGGCACTCGCGCACGAGCGCCTTCGTGATCACCCACAGGTCCGCGCCGGCGTGCGCCGGGTCGGTTCGCCATTCGTCGTCGCGCGAGAGGTGCTCGACGAGGCGGCGGGACATCGCCAGCTCGCGCCCGAGCGGCTGGCGGATGCGCTGGCCGAACAGGGCGCGCGTGAGCGGGTAGACGAGCCCGGTCACGAGCACGCCCTCGTACCGCCCGCGCGCGTAAGCGGGGGCGACGAGGTCCGCCTCCCCGCGCAGGACGGGGTCGAGGATCGCGTGGAGCCACCCGGGCTCCGCCGGGCGCGGCAGCGGCTCGAGCAGGGCGCAGGCGGGGGCCCCGAGGCCGAGGGCGACCTCGAGCAGGGCGTGGAGGGCCGCCTCCGGGGTCGACCCTCCCGCTCCGTGCACCGCCAGAGGACGCGCGCCCGGCCGCGGGATCGGGAGGGGTGCGCCGGCAGGCAGCGTCCCCTCGTCGTCCGCGGCGAGGACGACTGCGACGGCGGCCCGGCCCGGGAACGCCGCGCGCAGGCCCGCCTGCACCGCCACGGCCGCCTCCACCGCACCGCTCCGGTCGCGCGCCGCGGGGACGCCCACCACCACGTCCACGCCGAGCGCCTCCACCGCTCTCGACGGGTCGAGCACGCCGGTAACCTAGGCTGGGGCGATCGCGCGCGCTCGCGAGCGGCCGCGCGGTCGGCGGGTCGGGCGGCCCCCGCGAACGCCTTCACCGGGCCGGAAAGGGCTGTATGATGCGCGCCCGTGAAGAAGAGACTCGTGTGGGGCGCGCTCGCCGTGCTGCTCGTCGCGACGTTCGCCGCCTACCTGCCGTCGATGGACGGCGAGTTCCAGTACGACGACCAGGAGATCGCGAAGACCGTCTGGGTCCGCCAGGCCGAGCGGTTCCTCGACCCGTCGTTCTGGGCGATGCCTCGCCCGCTCACGAGCGCGCTCTACGCGGTGAACCACCGGATGGACGGCTTCCGTCCGCGCGTCTGGCACGTCACGAGCGTCCTCATCCACCTCGCCGTGGTCGTGCTCGCCTGGCGGTTCGCCCGGCGGGTGCTGGCGCGCGCCGGCGTCCTCGCGGGACCTCAGGTGGTGGCGGAGCCCGAGGCCGGGAAAGGGAAGGGTCGGGGGAAGGCCCGGCGCGCCGTCGAGGCGGCGGCGCGGGCGTTCCCCGAGTGGCCCGCGCTCGTCGTCGCCGCCCTGTTCGCGCTCCACCCCATCCAGACCGAGGCGGTGAGCTACATCTCGCAGCGCTCGGAGTCGCTCGCCTCGGCCTTCGTGCTGGGCGGGCTCCTCGCGCTCCTCGCCTTCGACGAGGCGCAGCCGGGGAAGCGCTGGAGGTGGCTCGCCGCGGCGATCGTGCTGCACGTGCTCGGGCTCTCGGCGAAGCCGATGGCGGCCCCCATGCCCGCGCTCTGGCTCCTCGCCGCGGCCGTGCTGCCGCTCCCCGCCGAGCGCGGCCACGGCTGGTGGCCTCGCGTCGCCCGGCGGCTCCCCGCGGCGGCGCCGCTCCTGCTCCTCTCCCTCGCCGCGGCGTTCACCGGCGTGAAGCAGGCCTCGGGGAGCGGGCACGCAGGGTTCGATCTCGGCTTCGTGTCGCCCCTCCAGTACTTCGCGACGCAGCTGCGCGCGCTCCCGACCTACCTGCGGCTCGTGCTCGTGCCGTACGGCCTGAACGCCGACTGGCTCTTCCCGTTCTCGCGCTCGCTCCTCGAGCCCCGCGTCCTCGTTGGGCTCGCGCTCCTCGCGGCGCTCGTCGCCGCGACGTTCGTCGCGTTCGCGCGCTGGGGGGAGGCGGAGGGGGACGGCCCGACCGCGGTCCGGCTCGCGACCTTCGGGTGGCTCTTCTTCCTCGGGATGCTCGCGCCCACGACGCTCGTGCCGCTGCGAGATCCGTTCGTCGAGCACCGGCTCTACCTCGCGACCCTCGGGATCGCGTTCGCGCTGTCGGGCGTCGTCCTCCTCGCGATCCGGCGGCTCGCGCCCGCGAGGGGCTGGATCGTCGCCGGGGTGGTCGGCGTCGTCGCCGCGGCGGGTCTCGGCGCGGCGACCGCGAGCCGGAACCAGGTCTGGCAGAGCGCGCTCAACCTCTGGAAGGACGCGTCCGAGAAGTCGCCCGGGAAGCCGCGCATCTGGGTGAACCTCGGGACCGCCCTCCACTTCGCGGGGCGCTACGACGAGGCGGTGAAGGCCTACGACCGGTCGGTCGCGCTCGGGTTCGACCCGACCGTCCCGCTCGAGCTCGTGGTTCGGAACACCGCGCTCGCGCTCGTCCGGCTCCGCCGCTACGACGAGGCGCGCGCGAGGCTCGAGACCTACCTCGCGCGTGCTCCGCGTGACGCCGGGACGATCGTGATCCTGGCGCTCGTGCAGGTGGACACCGGGCTCCTCGACGACGCGGAGCGCTCCGCGCGCAACGCCCTCGCGCTCGATCCCGCCCAGTCGCGCCCGTACCAGATCCTCGGGCAGGTGCAGGAGAAGCGCGGGGACCTCCAGGGCGCGCTCGACGCCTTCGCGACCGCGAACCGGATCGACCCCGCCGATCCGCTGCCCGTCTTCTCGATGGGCCGGATCGAGGAGAAGCGCGGCCGGGTGGACGAGGCCTGCCGGCTCTACTTCCGCGCCACCGACGCGCTCGCCCGCTCCAGCGCGGCGCGCAGCGCGAACGAGGCCTACGCGCGCCTGTGCGCCCGCCGGGCCGCGCCGCTGCGCTGACGGCGTTCCCTCCCGCGATGCGCTCGGGCTCGGCCCCTCAGCTCACCGCGCCGATCCGCTCCGGCCCGACCGGTGGTTCGACGCGCGTGAGCGCCGGGCGCCGCGCCGGCAGCACGCGCTCGCCAGCGGACCGCAGGTAGACGTAGCGGTCCTCCTCGAGCGCGGCCGCGAGGCCCTCGGCGAGCCGGTCGAGCCGGGTGGCCGCCGCCCGCGCGCCGGCCTCGCCGATCCTCGTCTCGGCGAGCGCCTCGCCCTGCAGGGCGCGGAGTCGGTCGGCGGCTGCGTCGCGCCGGCCCGCGATGACGCGCGCCTCCGCGTCCGCGCGCGCGCACGCCTCGACGCGCCGGCCTCGCTCGAGCTCCTCATGCGCCCGCTCGCGGTCCCACGCGAGCGCATCCCCGAGCGCCACTGCGCGGCGCGTGGTGAGGTGCCCGGCTCCGCGCCACAGGGCCGCGCCGGCGAACGGGAGCGTCGCCGCGAGCACGAGTCCGGAGACCGGGTCGGCGGCCGTCGCGGCCGCGGCGACGGACGGGACGAGCAGCGCCGAGCCCGCGGCCCAGGCGAGGAGGAGCCGCGCGCGGTGGCCCGCGGGCGTCGCGGCCGCCGCCTCCGCCCCGCGCGAGAGCGCGAGCCAGGCGAACGCGAAGGCGGCCGCTGCGGCGGCGCTCGCGGAGAGGAGCGCGAGGGCCGCGGGGAGCGGGTTCGAGCGGAGCGCCGACTCGAGCGCGTCGGGCGCGACGCCGGCCTGCGCGAGGGCCGGGCCGGAGAAGCGCCAGGCCTCGGCGGCGAGAAGGACCCCGGCCATCGCGCGGAGCGCGTGCAGCGGCCAGGCCGCCTCGACCTCGGGCCGCCCGAGCTGCTCCGCCGTCGCGTCGATCGCGGGGCGCGCCACGACCGCCCCCGACTCGAGCGCGGCGGCGAGCTCGCGCCCGATCGCGTCGGCCCGGGCGCGCGCGGCTTCCGCGCGATCGGCGAGCAGCGCGAGGGTCTCCTCGGCCTCGGCGAGGGCGCGCGCGGTCCACGGCGCGTCCGCGGCGCTTGCCGGCGGCGGTGCCGCGCCGCCCAGACGAGGGCCGAAGACCCCCGGCGCGGGCCGCGCCCGCACCACCGCGGCGCCTCCCTCCACCTCGACCGTGACGGGGAGCGCCTCGAGCGGGAGCGGCAGTCGCGTCGCGTACCGCGCGAGCCGGTGCCTCAGGAAATCGTCGAGCCGGATGCCCGACCGGACCGCGGCACGCGCGTCGAGCGCCGCGCCGAACGCCGAGCGGGGCACGCGCGGGACCTCGGCAGGCCGCCCCGCCCGGCGCACTCGCTGTGAGAGTCGCCGCTCGTGCCAGAGCGCCGCGAGCTTCGCGAGCAGCCTGCGCCAAGCGTTCCCGCGCCCCACCTCTCCCTCCGTGCCGCTCATCCTTCGCCTCCGCCCCGCCCCGCCGTGGAACCTAGGGAGGCGGCGAGGGGACGTGGAGTGGCCCTCCCGGTGACCCCGCGCTCGGGTCGCCGCATGCAAACCGCCCTCCTGATCGCCGCCTTGGCGCGCCTCGCATGCGCGCCGCGACGCCCCGATCTCCCGCCCTCCGGGGCCGCCGGGGCTTAGCCCTCCGCGTAGGACCCGAGCGCGGCGGCGCAGGCGGCGCCGGGCCTCGGCGCCTTGCCCTGCCTCGCGAGCGCCTGCTCGAGCGCGGCGAGCACCGCGAGCACGTTCTCCTGGCGCGCGGACTCGCCCATGAGCCCGATGCGCCAGACCTTGCCGGCGAGGGGCCCGAGCCCGCCGCCGATCTCGATGGAGTGGTCGGCGAGCAGGGCCTTGCGCACCGTCCCCTCGTCCACGCCGGCGGGCACCTTCACGCAGTTGAGCGACGGCAGCCGCCGCCCGGCCTGCGCCTGCGGCTCGCAACCGAGCGCGGCGACCCCCGCCATGAGCGCCGCGGAGTGGCGGAGGTGGCGCGCGAAACGGGCCTCGAGCCCCTCCTCGAGGACGATCCGCAGCGACTCGCGGAGCGCGTAGATCATGGAGATGGGCGCGGTGTGGTGGTACACGCGCTTCCCCTCCGCCCAGTAGTCCGCGACCATCCCGGCGTCGAGGTACCAGCTCTGCACCTTCGTCTTGCGCGCCTTCACGGCTTCGAGCGCGCGCGCGGAGAGGGTGAGGGGTGCGAGCCCGGGCGGGCAGGAGAGGCACTTCTGCGTCCCGGAGTAGACGGCGTCGGCCTCCCAGGCGTCCACGTCCACCGGCACGCCGCCGAGCGAGGTGACCGTGTCGACGACGAGGAGCGCACCGTGCGCATGGCAGAGCTTCCCGAGCCCCTCGATCGGCTGCTGCGCGCCGGTGGAGGTCTCGGCGTGCACGAGGGCGACCGCCTTCACCTTGCCCTCCTTCTTCAGCACGTCCTCGATGCGGCCGGGGTCGGCAGTCTCGCCCCAGGGGACCTCGATCTTCACGAGCTTCCCGCCGGCGCGCCCGACGATGTCGGTCATGCGCGCGCCGAAGACGCCGCCCACCACCACGACGACCGTGTCGCCCGGCTCGATCACGTTGACGAGGGCCGCCTCCATCCCCGCGGAGCCGGTCCCGGAGACCGCGATCGTGAACGGGTTCTGGGTGCGGAACACGGCGCGGAGCTGCGCCTGCACCTCGTTCATGATCTCGAGGAACTTCGGGTCGAGATGGCCGAGCAGCGGCGTGGACATCGCCCGCAGGACGCGCGGGTGGACCATGCTCGGGCCCGGGCCGAGGAGCAGCCGCAGCGGTGGGACGAGCTCGGAAACGTTCGGGGAGGTCATGGCGGCTCCGGGATCGGGCGGGGGGTCGAGGGGCAAGGAGGCGAGTGGCGCGGCATTGTAGCGGGGCCCGGCGGGCAGCGCGAACCGCCCGGCTGGTATCCGCCATGCGGGGCCCCCCAGCCCCGTCAGGGTAGGCGGGCGGGCGGTCGGGCGCTCCCGCGCAGCCACAGATCGACCTGGCCCACCGCGAAGGAGACCGCGGTGTCGACGCGCAGGATGCGGTCACCGAGCGAGAAGGGGGCGTACCCGCGCTCCCGGAGCGCCGCGGCCTCGTACGCGGTGAAGCCACCCTCCGGCCCCACCGCGAGCGCGGCGCCGGGCCCCGCGGGGGCAAGCGCGCCGAGCGGTGCGGCCCCTGACGGGTCCGCGAGCAGCCGCGTCGCCTCGGGAAAGGCCTCGGCGAGCTCGTCCTCGACGAAGGGCTTGAAGCGCGGACGCACCCGGACCTCCGGGAGCACCGTGTCGCGGCCCTGCTCGAGCCCGAGGACGAGCTCCGCGCGGATCGCGTCCGGCTCGAGCGCGGGGGAGCCCCAGTAGCTCTTCTCGACCCGCCAGCTCCCGAGCAGCACGAGCCGCTTCACGCCCATCGACGCGACCGCCTGCAGGACCCGGCGCAGGATCTTGGGGCGCGGCAGCGCGAGCAGGAGCGACACCGGCGCGGGCGGGGGCGGGTCCCGATCGAGCGTCGGACGGAGCACGACCTCGGAGTCCCCGATCCGTTCCACCAGGGCCTCTCCGCTGCGCCCGCCGATCACGCCCACCCGGATGCGATCGCCGGCGGCCGCGCGGAGGACCAGGGCGGCGTGAGCGGCGCGCCGCCCCGCGAGGTGCGCGGTGCCGTCCTCGCGCAGCTCCTCGGGCTCGAGCAGGACCAGGTTCACGGGCCGGTTCTACGCCGGGTCCGCCGGACGCACCATGACCGGCGCTCGAGGCTCCCCGGGGCAGCCCGCCAGGGGGAAAAAGCGTCCGATGCCCCGCGTCCCGCGTTCAACCGACGACCCTCCGGGCCTGGTCACAGGTAGAGTCAGGCCACGATGCAGGCGGCGCGACGCATTCTCATCGTCGAGGACGACCCGGACATCCGCGCCGCGCTGGCGAGCGCGATGAGCGAGGCGGGCGCAGA
This sequence comes from Anaeromyxobacter sp., assembly GCA_036390155.1. Lineage (GTDB taxonomy): Bacteria > Myxococcota > Myxococcia > Myxococcales > Anaeromyxobacteraceae > Anaeromyxobacter. Next base: position 191 of record DASWCJ010000353.1, on the reverse strand, counting down.
GGTCCTGCTGGCCGAGGACGGCGTGGCGGCGCTCGCGCAGCTCCGCAACGGGCCGCGTCCGGCCGTCGTGCTCCTCGACCTCCGTCTCCCGCGCCTCGGCGGCGAGGGCTTCCTCGCCGAGATGCGCGCCGATCCGAAGTTCGAGCGGCTGCCCGTCATCACGATGACGGCGGGCGCCGGCTCGGTGCCGG
>DASWCJ010000352.1:0-15696 GCA_036390155.1 Anaeromyxobacter sp. | reverse complement strand
CTCCGGCTCGTGCGCGACGACGGCGGACGAGCCCGCGGCGAGGTCGCGCTCGAGCGAGCGCAGGTGGCGGTGGATCCGGAGCGCGCGGCGCCCCTCGGGCGAGGAGAGCGCGAGGAAGTGCCGGTTGCGGCTGAAGCGCGGATCCTCTCGCAGGCGCTGGACGGCGCGGGTGACGAAGTCCTGCATGGACGGAGGAGGGTAGCACCGAGCGCGACCCCCGGGCCACGGCGGGCGAGGAAGCGGCGAAGGGGCAGCCTCATCCGGCTGTCCGGCGCGGCGTCGGCCACTCAGCTCAATCGGGCACTGCGGTCGTGGTCGCGAGGAGCCGCTCGAACGCATTCCGCTCGCGGCGGCCCGCCGGGCCGACGACGACCCCGATCGCGTTCCGCCGACGGAAGGTGGCGCGCGCCACCCGGAGCACGTCCGCGGGGGTCACCCGCTCCACGCGCCGGCACCGCTCCTCGAAGCCCTCCGGGGAGGAGAGCACCTCGCCCGAGCCGAACCAGCCGGCGAGCTCCGCGGCGCTGTCGAGCGAGAACGCGAGCGTCATGCGGTGCCGCCGCTGCACGCGGACGAGCTCCTCCTCCGGGATCGCGCGCGCGGCGAGCTCGCCGAGCACTCGCAGGATCTCCTCGAGCACGCGCGGCAGCTTCGCCGGGGCGCAGGCGCCGTCCACCACGGTCATGCCCGCGTCGCTGAAGCTGTCGATCCCGGCGTGGAGGGAGTAGGCGAGGCCGCGCCGCTCCACGACCTCGAAGGGGAGCCGCGAGGAGAGCCCGTCGTCGAGGATCCGCCGGATGCAGAGGTGCACCGGGTAGTCGGGATCGTTCTCCGGCGGACACGGAAAGGAGAGCGAGAACTCCGCCTGCGCGTCCTCGTGCGCGACGAGCTCGACGCTCGGCCCCGAGGGCCAGGGCGGCGGCGCGTGATCGACGGAGCGGCGGCCGCGCGGCAACGCGCCGAGGTGCTCCTCGGCGAGGTCGCGCACGATCGACGGGCGGATCGGGCCCGCCACCGCGAGCACGAGGTTCGTGCCGGTGTAGAAGCGCGCGTGGTGCGCGCGGACGTCGGCGTCGCGCAGCCGCCGGACGGTGGCGGCGGTGCCGGCGATCTTGAAGGAGAGCGGGTGGCCCGCGAAGGCGATCCGCTTCGAGAGGTTGTCCGGGTCGATGTCGCGGCCCGAGGCGTCCACCTCGTCGAGGATCTCCTCCAGGATGACCTCGCGCTCGACCGCCATCTCGCGGAGGAGCGGGCGGCGCACGAGGTCCCCGAGCACGGCGAGCCCGACCCCGACCTCGCCCGGGTGGATCGGCGTGAAGTAGCAGCCGTGGTCGCGCGCGGTGATCCCGTTCAGCGAGCCGCCCGCGCTCTCCACCGCCGCGTTCATCGCGACCGTGTCGGGCCAGCCCTCCGAGCCGCGGAAGAACAGGTGCTCGAGGAAGTGCGAGACGCCGTTCAGCTGCGCCGTCTCGTGACGCGAGCCGGCGCGGACGTAGAGCGCGATCATCGCGGAGTGCAGCCCGGGCGCGGGCGCGGTGATCACCCGCAGCCCGTTCGGCAGCACCTCGCGCGAGACCTCGCCCCAGGCCGCGCGCGTCGTCCCCACCGGGGCGGCCGCCGCCGCCTGCCGCATCGTCCGCCGCCGCTCCGTCCTCGTACGCCTCATGTGGCCCACGCCGCCTCCGCGCGATCCTCGTCGTCCGCCGGGAGGCGGATCGTGAACGTTGTACCCTGGCCCGCCGCGCTGTCGCAGCGGATGGTGCCTCCGTGCTCCTTCACGACCTGGAGCGCGAACGCGAGGCCGAGGCCCGTCCCGCGCTCCTTCGTCGAGTAGAACGGCTCGAAGATGCGCGACAGGTCCCCCGGGGGGATCCCCCCGCCCGTGTCGGCCACCTCGGCGACCGCCGCGTCCCCGTCGCGGCGGGTCCGGACGGTCACCCGGCCGCCCGAGGGCATGGCCTCCCGGCTGTTCCGGAGGAGGTTCAGGAGGACGGCCCGGAGCTGGCCCTCGTCGGCGCGCACCGGGAGCGGGACCCGGGCGAGCTCCCGGACCACCTCCACGCCGGCCGCCTGCAGCTCGGGCGCGAGGAAGGCGAGGAGGCTGCCCGCCACGTCGTTGACGTCGAGCCGGGCGAGGGAGGGCCGCGGGAGCCGGGCGAAGTGCAGGTACTCCTCCGCCACCCCGTTCAGGCGATCGACCTCGCGCCCGATCGAGGCGACGAGCTGGGTCGCCTCCGCGGGGGCGTCCTTCACCTTCGCGAGCTCCTCCGCGAGCAGCTCCGCATTGAGCCCGATCGCGTTCAGCGGGTTGCGGATCTCGTGGGTGATCTGGGCGGAGATCCGGCCGACCGCCGCGAGCCGCTCGCCGCGCCGGAGCTCGTCGCGCTGGCGCGACAGCGACGCGGCCATCGCGTTGAACTCGCGCGCGAGGAGGCCGAGCTCGTCCCGCGACGCCACCTCGACCTTCCGCTCGAGGTCGCCCGCGGCGACCGCCTTCACCCCCTCGGTGAGCGTCTGGATGGGCGAGAGGAGCCGCTGCGAGACGAGCGCGGCGCCCCCGCCGATCGCGAGGGCGAGGAGCGAGTAGACGACGGTGAGGAGGACGGTGCGCCCCTCGGTGCGTTCCGAGGCCCGGACCTGGTCGCCGATCCGCGTCTCGAGCGCGACCTGGAGGAGCTTCACGTCGAGCGAGAGCCCCTTCTCGAGCTGGCGGACCTCCTGCGCCCGCGCCCCGAAGGCGCCGCGGGTCCGCGGGTCCTGCCCCTCCCCGGCCTCCATCGCGTCGAAGAGCGCCCGCGCCTCGCGGTCGTACTCGCTCCAGCGGGCGTCGAGCGCGTCGAGGCGCCCGAGGACCTCGTCGAGGAAGTGGACGTCGTCCTCCGGCGCGATGGCGCGGGCGTCCTTCGCGACCCGACGCCCCTCCGCGATCCGCTCGCGGACGTACCCCGGAAACCGGGCGCGGGCGATGGGCAGGTACACCTGTCGCGCCGCGCGATCGAGGGCGCTCGCCTCGAGGGCGCGGGTCGCGACCCAGTCCTTCACCTCGAGCTGCGCGGCGATGCGGGTCAGGGCGAGGTAGCCGCCGGACAGGAGCCGCAGGTCGCGTCGGACCTCGTGCACCCGGACGATGCCGAAGCCCGCCACCGCGGCGAACGCGAGGAGCGACACCGCGAAGGCGAGGAAGATCTTGGTCGCGACGCTGCGCACGGGCGAACGCGATCCTAGTACGACTGCGCCCCGCCGACATCCGGGCCGTGGAGCGGGCGGTCTGGCGAGCCCCCCCCGGCGGCCCGTCCGTTCCGCTTCCCCCGCCCCCCGTTCCGGGATACGAGAAAAGGAGCGCTGCTCCGGAGTCCGTCCATGACGACCCTCTTCCCCGTCCTCGCCCTCGCGGGCGTCCTCGCCGCCATCGGCTTCTTCATGTCCGCGCGCGCCGCCAAGGTCGCGCTCGCCCAGCGCGTGGCGGAGGAGGAGAAGCTCCGCGCCGAGCTCGAGTCGGCGCGCCGGGGGGCGGGCGAGGTCCGCGCCGAGGCGAAGGAGCGGCGCGAGGAGGCGGCCCAGCTGCGCGCCGACCTCGAGAAGACGAAGAAGAAGGCCTTCGAGCAGCAGGAGGCCGCGAAGCGCGCCGGCGGCGCGCCGGCGCTCCGCGACGAGCTCGACAAGGTCGCCGCGCGGCTCGCCGAGGCGCGGTCGGAGAGCGAGCACCAGGTGACGCGCGCGCGCGTGCTCGAGAAGGACCTCGAGAAGGCGCAGGCGGAGCTCGCCCGCGCGAAGGCGCGACCGGTCGAGGCCCGGCCCGCTCCCGCGGCCCCCGTCGCGCCGCCGCCCCCCGTCGCCGCCGCGCCCGAGGCCGGCGAAGGCGAGGCGAAGGCGAAGCTCGCGGAGGAGAAGGATCGCGCCGACAAGGCCGAGGCGAAGCTCGCCGACGCGAAGAAGAAGCTCGCCGAGGCCGAGAAGGAGGTCCGCTCCGCGCGCGGCCGGCTCGAGACCGAGAAGCGAGTCTTCTTCGTGCAGAAGGGCGAGCTCGAGCTCGCGCACGACCGCTACGCCGAGCTGAAGCGCCGTCACGACGCCCTCCGCAAGGACCACGACGAGCTCGTCGAGGCGGTCCGGCAGGCGGCGCGCGAGGAGCGGCGGCTCGCCGAGGCGGCCCGTGGCGCGGCGGCCCCGACGCCCGCCCCCGCGGGCGAGGGGAAGGAGCAGGCCGGGTAGGAATTCGTCGCGCCCGAAGGCGCGAGTCGTCGGTGCGATCACTCCGCGTTCGCGAGCACCTTGTAGAGCGGCGACAGGTCCCGGAAGACGCCGAGCAGGTCCCCGAGCGCGAGCGAGCGGCCCTCCTCGCGGGTCCAGGCGATCCCGACGTCGAGCCCCTCGCCGCCGGGCGCGAGCTCGTCGCCGAGCTCGTTCCAGAACGCGGCGGAGTGCGCCGGCGCCATCTCGGGCAGCTCCTCGAAATTCCAGTCCTGGAACTGCCGGAGCTTGCGGAAGGGCTTCCCCTTGCGGGCGAGGTTCGAGGCGTCGCGCGCGAGCGCGCGCTGCATCGCGGCCCGGCGTGGGGACTCGCCCCGGACCCCGACGCGTGCGTGGAGGTGGAGGCGTGTCACGACCACGGCGAGGTACGGCAGCCCGCGATAGGCCTTCGCGCTCTCGCAGAACGCGACGAGGAGCTCCTCCGGTGCCTGCCCCTTCCGACGCGGCAGCTTCCCGGGGTGGGCGAAGAGCGGCTTGCCGGCGACGCGGGCGAGGCCCGTGACGCACTGCGTGCCGAGCTCGACGAGCTTTGGCTGGAGCTTCGCATCGAGCTGCGCGGCCCGCTCGTCCGGGTCGGAGATCTCGAACAGCGCGAAGTCGGGGAGACCGAGCCCGAGCCCTGCCATGCGCACGCTCCTGCCGTCGGGATGGAGCCATCCTAGCACGTCCAACCGGCGCCTTGACCTGGGCGGTCCGGCCTGCGACGTTCTCGGACCCCCATGCAGAAGGACCAGCGTCTGCTCGACCTGGCGGCGCTACTGCTCAAGGCCGCCGAGCCCGTCTCCTGGCGCGAGATCCAGGAGCAGTTCCGGGACGACTACGCCGGGCGGGGCGAGGCCGCGATCCGCAAGTTCGAGCGGGACAAGGCGGACCTGCTCGAGCTCGGGATCCCGGTGCGGTGGGTCGCGGGCGACGAGGACCTTCCCGCCGGCTACCTCATCGAGAAGGACGAGTTCTACCTCCCCGATCTGAAGCTCCCCCCGGAGGACCTCGCGCTCCTCTACGTCGCGGGGTCCGCCGCGCTCGCGAACGGCACCTTCCCGTACGCGCGCGACCTCGCCCACGCGCTCAACAAGCTCTCCTTCGCGGCGCGCGCCCCGGGCGCGTCCGAGGCGGCCGCCGCCGCCACCCGCCAGCTCTCGTCCACCGACGGGGCGGAGGGGCACGAGGCGATCGCGGCGCGCGTCGAGGAGCTGTCGCGCGCGATGGCCCACAAGAAGCGCGTGCACCTCGTCTACCTCGGCGCCGAGCGCCGGGAGCGGACCGAGCGCGACGTCGACCCGTACGGCCTCTTCCAGCAGGGCGGCGCCTGGTACGCGGTCGGCTGGTGCCACATGCGGAAGGCGATCCGGACCTTCCACCTCGCGCGGGTCGAGTCGCTCGCCGTGAACCCGGCCGCGCCACGCACGCCCGACTTCGCCTCGCGCAAGGACTTCCACCTCGCCGACCACGCGACCCGCGAGACCTGGGAGTACGCCCACCACCCGCCGGTGCGCTGCCGGGTCCGGCTCCACGCGCCGCTCTCGACGGAGGTGGTCGCCTCCTTCGGCGGCCGCGCCAAGGTCGAGGAGGAGGGGGGCGGCGCGGTCGTCGAGGTCGAGGCGACCAACGCCGAGGGGCTGCTCCGGCACGTGCTCGGCCTCGGCGACCGGGCCGAGGTGCTCGCGCCGCGCGACCTCCGGGCGCGCGCCCGCGACGTGCTCGGCCGGCTCGCGAAGGGGCTCGCGTGACGGCGCGGCGCGCGGCGAAGCCCCGCAGGCCGAAGGCGCCGCGGACGGAGGGTTCCCCCGCCAGGAAGGATCCCCGTGAGCGGCTGCGCCGGATCCTCTTCCTCGTCCCCTACGCGGTCCGCCACCCCGGGATCCCGGTCCGCGAGCTCTCGCGGCGGTGCGGCTGCACGGAGAAGGAGCTGCTCGAGGACCTCGACTTCCTCCTCGGCGTCGGCTCCCCGCCCTTCGCGCCCGACGACTTCCTCGACGTGTACGTCGAGGGGGACCGGGTCTACGTCGCGCTCCACCAGAGCTTCTCGCGCCCGCCCCGCTTCACCGAGAGCGAGGCGGCCGCGCTCGCCGCCGCGGCGCGCGCGCTCGGCGGCGAGGGGCGCGACCGCGCCGTGAAGGCGCTCCGGGACTCCGTGCCCCGCGACCGGCGCGCCAGCTTCGACGAGCTCGTCCAGCGCATCTACGCCGGCGCGCCGCCGGCGCGCGACTCGGTGCTCGGCCGGCTCGAGCGCGCGGTGGCGGAGCGCCGCGCGGTCCGCATCGCGCACCACTCGGCCTCGCGCGAGGCCGAGGTCGAGCGGATCGTGCACCCGTGGACGCTCGCCCAGCGCTTCGGCCACTGGTACCTGTACGGCCTCGACCCCGCCCGGGGTCGCGCGCTCGCGTTCCGGCTCGACCGCGTGCGCGAGTGCACCGTCACGGACGAGCGGTTCGACGCCCCGGGCGAGGCGGACCTCGCGCGGGCGCGGCTCTTCTCCGAGCCCGAGGGCGATCCGGTGAAGGTCCGCGTCGGCCCGACCGCCGCGGCCTGGGCGGTCTCGCGGCCCGGACTGCGCCTCGTGAAGCGCGAGCGCGGCGGGCGGGTGGTGGTCGAGGCGCCGGGCGCGCCCGCGGAGTGGACGATGCGCTTCGCGCTCTCGCTCGGCGGGGACGCCGAGGTGATCGCGCCCGCCGCGGCGCGGCGTCACTTCGCCGAGCTGGTCCGCCGGACCCTCGACCGCTACGCGTAGCCGCCAAGGGCCCGGTGCCCCGCAGTCCCGCTGGTTCGGCGGGGGGTGTCGGGGCGGGGTTCCCCGGCGACCCAGGGTGGCGCAGGGCCGGGGCCCGTCCCTTGAAATCAGGGCAGAAAGATCCGGCACGCCGGGCGCACATTCGCCCCCCGGAGCTACCGAGGAGGCGCGACGTGGCACGGGTTCTCATCGTAGACGACACGGACATCGTCCGGAAAGCGCTCGAGAAGGCGGTCCAGCGGATGGGGCACACGACCGTGTCCACCTCGGACTCCGTCGAGGCGCTCGCGATGGCGCTGAAGTGCCCGCCCGACCTCGCGCTCGTCGACTACCGGATGCCGAACATGGACGGGGTCGAGCTGTGGCAGGAGATGCGTGCCGGTCTCGGCGATCGCTGCCCGCGGGTGCTCTTCATCTCGGCGACGCCGCCCGAGGTGGTCCGAAACAGCGTCGCGCGCATCGGCGAGCCGGCCGGCTATGTGAAGAAGCCCTTCCACCTCGACGATCTCGCCCGCTCGGTCGCCGACGCGCTGGCGCATTAGAGCGCAATGCCGGTCACTTAGCGGCCGGCCGCACCCCGACGGTCGCATCTTCGGGATCGAGTGGCGCGAGCCGGTCGCGCAGGGCTGAGTCCCAGCGGAGCGCGGCTCGGGCATTTCCCACGGTGCGCCTTCGCCAGCGACGCTGGTGACTCAGCCGATCCGCTCGACGCGGACGTCCACCTCGAGCGTCTCCGCTGCGCCGCCCACGTAGATCGTCCCCGAGGTGGGGGTCGCGTCGCGGTAGTTCCGCCCGGTCGCGACCCGCACGTGGCTCGTCTGCGTGAGCACGCCGTTCGTCGGGTCGAACCCGCGCCACCCCACCTCCGGCAGGTAGACCTGCGCCCAGGCGTGGCTCGCCTCCGCCTGCGCGCGGTTCTCGTGGCGCGGCCCGGTGTAGAGGTACCCGCAGACGTAGCGCGCGGGGACGCCGAGGAGCCGCGCCAGGCAGATGAACAGGTTGGTGAAGTCCTGGCAGACGCCACGGCGCGTGGCGTAGACGTCGAAGGGCGTGGTGGCGAGCGTCGTCGTGCCCTGCGAGTACTTGTACTCGCGGTGGATCGACTCGTTGATGTCGAGCAGCGTCTCCAGCAAGTCGTGGTCGTTCCGCTCCACGAAGGCCTTCGCGTAGTCGACGAGCTCGAGCAGCTCGCTCTCGGCGAGCTCGGGCGGGAGGAGGAACGGCTGCAGCACCTGCCGGTGCCACGGCATCCAGACGAGCGGGATGGTGGTGCGGGCCCGGAGCGGCTTGTACGAGAGCGGGTCCGTGTCGAGCATCTCCACCACCGAGCGCGCGTGGATGGCGAGCTCGGTGAACGGCGTGTCCACCACGAGCCGGCGCATCTGGTTCCCGAAGACGTCCTCGTAGTCACGCGCCTGGCCGGCGACGGAGATCGCGATGTCGCTCTGGAGCAAGGTCTGGAGGCGGTCGTGGACCGGCACGAGCCGGAACACGTGCATGCTCCGCTCCACCGGGTGCGCGTAGCGGTAGATGGTGCGGTGGTTGATCTCGAGGCGCTGAACCTCCACCCGCTGCGGGCGGTGCCCGGCCGGGCGGGCCGAGAACACCGGTCCGAGCGCGAGCTGGGCCGGCTCGACCGGCGGCGCCAGCTCGGCGCGGATGGCGCCCTGGCGCACGAGGAGCATGTGGCCCGGCGCGAGACGCCGCCACTCGCCGATCGACTCCGAGTCCACCTCGAGCGGCTCGCTCGAGACGACGACCCCCTTGCGGCTCTTCGCGCCGCGCGCGGCGAGGTCCACCACCAGATCGCGGTCCGAGAAGGCGAGCCGGGCGAACGGCGGGAACACCTCCTGGACGAACACCCCTCCGGCGGCGGCATCGGCGTCCGCGTAGACGAGCAGGTCGCTGCCGTCGGTGAGCACCGAAGTGAGGCTGCCGAGCCCGTTCAGTGAGGTGAACCACCCGAGGACCACCTGGAGGTCCGCGTCGCCGAGCGAGGCCCAGCCGCGCTCGGCGATACGGCGGAGGAGCTCGCAGTGCAGCGTCTCGGTGTCGGTCGAGCCCACCGGCTCGAACCCGGCGTGCGGACGGTGGGGCAGCGGCTCGCGCAGGCTGCCCGAGTGGGCGAACAGCCAGTCCCGGCCGCCCCAGGCGCGCGAGAACGGCTGGGTGTTCGCGTGGGTCGGGGCGCCCCAGGTCGCGGTGCGCACGTGGACGACGAAGAGCGACGACTCGAGGTGCTCCCACGCCTTCACGAGCTCGGAGCGGATCGAGCCGTTCGGCGGCGCCGGCTCCTTGAGCACGGTCGCGGAGGGCTCGCCGCCCGGGTAGTACCCGATCCCCCAGCCGTCCGGCGGCGTCCGGCCCGGGTGCAGGCACCGGAGGTCGAACGACGGGGCGAGCTCCCCTTCGAAGGAAATGGCGAGGAGATTCGGCATCGTGGGTCGTCTACTGGGATCCCCCCGGGTGAGCGGGGGACGGGGGGCATCCGAGCAGCTCGCGGCCGATCTCATCGCAGATCGCGTGCGTCTCGTCCACCACGCGGGTGAGCAGCGCGTGGAGCTCGCCCGCGTCGATGGACGGGCCAGCCTCGTCGACGACCCGAGCCTCGAGCGCGTGCAGCCGCTCCAGGCTCTGTCCGCTCGCCTGCGCAGGCCGGACGCGCCCGAGCAGCCGCGCCGCCTGGTGCAGGCAGTGATTCACCGATCGCGGGAAGCGGGCGTCGAGGACGAGGAAGCGTGCCACGGTGGCCGGCGCGGCGCGCCCCTGGAACCGCTTCATGAACGGCTCGAACCCGGAGCAGGCGCGCAGGAGCGCGAGCCAGAGCGCGGTCTCGACCACCTGGTGCGCGGGCATCTGCACGAGCGCATGGTGGTGCACGTCGAGGATCCGCGCGGTCTGGCCCGCTCGCTCGAGCATCACCCCCACGAAGATGAAGTCGAACGCGTCGTCGTGCAGCATGGTCGCGTGGACGGTCCCCAGGCAGAGCTGCACCGACTGCCGGATCTGCCGGTAGAACCCGTGGCGATCGTCGCGGTAGAGCGCCCGCCCCGCCCCCGAGAGCCACAGGTGGAGCTCGTTCACCGCCTCCCAGGTCTCGAGCGAGACGACCTCGCGGATCGAGCGGGCGTTCTGCCGGGCGGCCTCGACGGAGCGCAGGATCGAGGACGGCGCCTCCTCGTCCCAGGTGAGGTGCGCCTGCACGCGCTCGCCGTCCTCGTAAGCCGCGTCCCCGAAGCGCTCCCGGAGCGCGTCCTCCTCGCCCGAGACGATCACGGCCGGCTGCCAGACCTGCCGGGGAGCGAGCTCTCCGTCGAGCGAGAGGTTCCGGGTCACGAAGAGGACGCGGGCCGCGGACTCGGCGCGCTCGAGGTAGCGCCCGAGCCAGAAGAGATGGTCCGCCACCCGGCTGATCACGGCTGGTCCCCCTTGAGCACCCACGTGTCCTTCGATCCGCCTCCCTGGCTCGAGTTGACGATGTAGGAGCCGGCGCGCAGCGCGACGCGCGTGAGGCCGCCGGGGAGGACCCAGGGCCCGTCGCTCCCCGAGACCACGTACGGCCGGAGATCGACGCGGCGGGGCACCACCGCGCGCGAGGCGGCGTCCCAGGTCGGGCAGGTGGAGAGCTCGACCCGGTGCTGGGCGATGTAGCGGCGCGGCTCGGCGCGCACGCGCTCCCGGAACTCCTCGCGCTCGCTCGCCGAGGCCTGCGGGCCCATCAGCATCCCGTAGCCGCCGGCCTCGTCGACCGCCTTCACCACCAGCTCCGAGATCCGCTCGAGCACATAGGCCTGATCCGCGGGCCGCGCGCACACGAGGGTCGGCACCTGCTCGAGCAGCGGCTCCTCCCCGAAGTAGAAGCGGATCATCTCGGGCACGAAGGCGCAGACCGCCTTGTCGTCGGCGACGCCGTTGCCGGGCGCGTTCGCGAGCACGACCTTCCCGGCCGCCCAGGCGCGGACGAGCCCGCGGACGCCGAGCACGCTGTCGGGCCGGAAGAACTCGGGGTCGAGGAAGGCGTCGTCGGTGCGCCGGTAGATGACGTGGACGCGGCGCGGGCCGCGCGTCGTCCGGAGGAACACCTCGTCGCCGTCCACGAACAGGTCGGGCGCCTGGACGAGCTCGAGCCCCATCGTCCGCGCGAGGAAGCTGTGCTCGAAGTAGGCGGAGTTGTACGGGCCGGGCGTGAGCACCACCGCGGTCGCCCGATCCGGGTCGTCCGGCGCGACCGACCGGAGCGCGGCGGCGAGCCGGGACGGGTACTGGTCCACGCGGTGGACCCGGGCGCGGTCGAGGGCGTCGGGGAGGATGCGCTTCGAGAGGAGCCGGTTCTCGATCACGTAGGACACGCCCGAGGGGCAGCGGAGGTTGTCCTCGAGCACGCGGAAGGTGCCCTCCGGATCCCGGATCAGGTCGACGCCGGAGACGTGGATCCGGACCCCGCCCGGCGGGCGGACGCCGCGGAGCTTCGACTCGTAACCCTTCGCCCCGAGCACGAGCTCGGGCGGGATCACGCGCTCCGCGAGGATGCGCTGCGCGCCGTAGACGTCGTCGAGGAACGCCTCGAGCGCGCGCACCCGCTGCACGAGGCCGACCTCGAGCCGGCTCCAGGCGGCCGGCGAGACGAGCCGCGGGACGAGGCAGAATGGCAAGATCTTCTCCGCGCCGCGCGCGTCGTTGTAGACGGAGAAGGTCACTCCCTGGTTGAGCAGGGCGAGCTCGGCGAGGGCCTGGTGCCGGGCGAACTCGTCGCGCGGGCGCGCCTCGAGCGCGGCCACCGCGCGGACGAAGTCCGGGCGGGGCGCGCCGGGGCCGACGAAGGTCTCGTCGTAGGTGCCGGGCAGCGGGAGGTACCCGGCGAACAGCGAGTCGGGGCTCACGTCGTTCCTCCGGCGCGGGCGTGGGCGGCGGACGCGATCGCGTCCAGGCGCCGCAGGTCGAGGGTGAAGCCCTTCGGCGCGGGCGGCTCGCGCGGCGGCGCCGCGGAGGCGGTGGGGCGGACGAGCCGCACCCGCTCGTTCCGGCGCCGCGCCGCCTCCGCCGCGTCGGCCGGCAGGCCGTCGTAGGAGCCGCCGTCCGGGATCCAGCCGTGCAGCTCGACCCCGATCCGCTCGCCGCCGAGCTCCCAGCGCAGGACGAGCGGATCGGTCGGCGGGAGCCCGCGGTGCAGCCCGGGGCTCGGCGCGAACGCGCGCCAGCGGACGGCGGCGAGCTGGCGCCGGTCGCCGGCGCGCTGGAGCGGGACCCGCCAGCCGTTCGCCGAGAGCTGCCCGGCGTCGAGGCCGTGCGGGTGCGAGACGAGCAGCTCGACCCGTCGCGAGGACGAGTCCACGAGGCGCGCGCCGCTCCGCTCCTGCGAGGCCACGTCGCCGACGAGCGGCCAGAACTCGAGGGCGGGGGTGACGGTGAGGGTGGCGCCGCCGAGCTCGACGCGGGCGAGCGGCTCCGGGGGATCGAGCAGGACCGCCTCCACCCCGGCGCCGAGGCCGAGCCCGCTCGCGTCGAGATCCCGCAGCACCGTCGCGAGCCCCTCCTGGAGGAAGGCCGGGAGGGCGAGCTGATCGTGCAGCGCCCCGCCCCAGTCGGCGAGCGGCTCCCGGTACGGGAACGCGACGAGCCGCGCCGCCACCGCGCGGAACAGCGCGGCGACCGCCGCCTGCCGGCGCGCGTCCGGCTGCATCCGCAGCGCGCGCAGCTCGACCACGCCCATGCGGCCGCGCCCGGGCGGGGACGGGTTCCAGAGCTTCTCCACGTTCAGCTCGGCGCGGTGCGAGTTGCCGGCCGCGTCCACGAGCACCGGCGCGAGGATCTCCCAGAGCTCCCCCGGCGCGAGGTGGGCCCCCCGGTCCTCGAGCCGGTCGAGCGCGACCTCCAGCTCCTCGTACCGCTCGCGGACGCCCTCGTCCGGGCGCGGCCCCTGCGACGCGCTCCCGACGCACTCGCCGGCGAACGCATAGGACAGGGCGGGGTGGTTCTCGAGGTAGCGCACGAGCCGCGGGAGGAGCTGCGGGTGGGCGAAGAACGGGCTCGCCTCCGGCGTCGGGCCGCCGAGCGTCAGCTGGCCGCCGCCACCCGAGTCGGTGGCCTGGCCGTCGTAGCGGTGGCGGACCGCGGAGAGCCCCACCTCCGCCGCGGCGGCGTGGATCGCCTCGGACCAGGCGAGGTAGGTCGCGAGGTCCGGCGCAGGCGCCATGTTCACCTCGACGACCCCGGGGTCCGGCGTGACCGTGAAGAGCGCCTCGCCGTCGCGCGGCACGGGCGCGGGCGCGGGAGCGCCGTCGAGCGCGGCCTCGTCGGGTGGCCCGTCGCCGGGGCCCGCCGTCCCGTCCATCAGCGCGCCGAGGCAGAACCGCGGCGTGGGCTCGCCCGTGTACTGCCGGCCCGCGAGCCGCGCGAGCGTCACGCGGCCGGGGAGCCGCGCCGCGAGGGCCCGGAGCATCGCCCGCGCGCGCGAGAGCTTGTCGCCGCCGTCGGCCTCGGACAGCCACCAGGGCTCCTGCGAGCGCGCGTCGGTGAACGTCGGCTCGCCCCCGATCCAGATCGCGAGGCCGCGGCGCGCCAGGGTCGCGTCCTGCGCCGCCAGCGCCGCCTCGAAGGGGCCCCACCTCGGCCTCATGCGTCCTCCGGGTCGGGCTTCGGCATGGGCCGGTCCCCGGGGAAGCGGCGGAGGTCGAGCGTCCACGGCATGTCCGGGTGCGGCTCCGCCGCGACGGGGGTCACCGGCCACGGCGACGGCCCCTCGACGGTGAAGCGCCGGGCGCGGCGGGCGGCGGCCTCGAACCGGGTCAGCGGCGGCGTGTCGTAGCCGCGGCCTTCCGGGTGCCAGACGTGGTACGCGCAGGCCGCCATCGAGCGGTGCCCCCACCGGTCGAGCACCTCGATGCGCACGGGATGGTGGATCCCGAGGTGCGCGTGGAGCGCGTGGGGCGGGGCCCAGGCCCGGAAGCGGACGCCGCCGACCTGTTCGCCCGCCGTGCCGGTCGGCCGCATGGGGAGGACGAACCCGTTCACGAGCAGCTGGTGGCGCTCCCGGACGATCCCCTCGGCGCGGACCTCGATGCGCTCGACCGACGAGTCGACGTAGCGCGAGGTGCCGCCGCTCGCGCCCGGCTCCTCCCCGAGCACGTGCCAGGGCTCGAGCGCGTTGCGGACCTCGACGGAGACGCCGCCCGCGTCGACCCGGCCGGCCACCGGGCAGCGCAGGTCCACGTAGGCGCGGAACGGCTCGGGCGGGAGCGGGATCCCGCGCTCGCGGAGGTGCTCGAGCACGTCCTCGAAGTCTTGCCAGAGCCAGGTGGGCAGCAGGAAGCGGTCGTGCAGCGCCGCGCCCCAGCGGACGAGCGCGCCGCGGTACGGGGCCCGGGCGAAGGACGCGAGGAGCGCGCGCACGAGGATGGCCTGCGCCGCCGCGAGGCGCGGGTGCGGCGGCATCTCGAAGGCGCGGAGCTCGACCACGCCCTGGCGCCCGTGCGGCGTGCGCCAGTCGAAGAGCTTGTCGATCGAGATCTCCGCGCGGTGGGTGTTGCCGGTGACGTCGACGAGCAGATGGCGGAAGAGGAGGTCGCCGAGCCAGGGAGGCGGCGCCTCCGCGCGGTACGCCTCCGCGAGCGCGATCTCGAGCTCGTAGAGGCTGTCGTGTCGGGCCTCGTCGACGCGCGGGGCCTGGGAGGTGGGCCCGACGAAGAGCCCGGTGAAGAGGAACGAGAGCGAGGGGTGGTGCTGGAGGAACGTGATGAGGCTCGCGAGCAGGTCGGGGCGCCGCACGAGCGGGCTCTCGAGCGGCGTCGGTCCGCCCGCGGTCACGTGGTGCCCGCCTCCGCTGCCGGAGAGGCGGCCGTCGAGCAGGTAGCGCTCGGAGTGGAGCCCCGCGTGCAGCGCCGCGTCGTGGACGGCCTCGAGGGTCGAGACGTGCGCGCGCGCGGTCGGGGAGGGGGGGATGTTCACCTCGAGCACGCCGGGGTCCGGCGTGACGGAGAGGCGGCGGAGGAGCGGCGAGGGCGGCGGCGGGTACCCCTCGAGCTGCACGTCGGCCCCGACCTCCCGGCGGACCGCGTCCACCGCGGCGACGAGCTCGAGGAAGTCCTCGGCGCGCTCGACCGGCGGGAGGAACACGTGGAGCTGGCCCTCGCGGAGCTCCACGCAGAGCGCGGTCCGCACCGCCTTCGTCCGCTGCGCCGCGGCCCGGGCCGCCTCCGTCTCCGCCTCGGAGCGACGAGGATCGGGCGGCGAGGCCGGAGCCTCGTGCGGGGTCGGCGGCTCCGCGTCGCCGACGAGCGAGGAGAGCGGGAGCCTCAGCCCCAGCGGTGAGTCGCCGGGGAGGAGGTAGAGCCGCTCGCGGCGGAACGACCAGCGCTCGGTGCGCCACCGCGACTCGTCGCGGCGGAGCGGAAGCACGAACCCCGCCGGTTCCCGCGGATCGCACGCCAGGAGCCGCGCCAGCCGGCGGCGCGCCTCCGGGTCGCGCAGGTCGGTCGCGAGCGGATCGACGTCGGCGGGGAGGGCCGCTTCGTCCTGCACGAGGCGCCAGGGGTCCTCGAAGGCCGGGAGGAGGACGCCGCCCTCGACGCCGAGGCGCGCAGCCAGGGCGCGCGCGAGCCGCTCCGCCACTCCGGCGTCGCGCGGCGCCGTCGGCGCCGCGTCGGCGCTCGGCCAGAGCGGCACGGCGTCCGCGCGGCCGACGAGCTCGATCGTCCACCGCGGCAGGCTCTCACCGG
>DASWCJ010000351.1:0-16754 GCA_036390155.1 Anaeromyxobacter sp. | reverse complement strand
CGACAGCTTCGGGAAGCTGGTGCTGGCGCTGTAGCGGCGGGGACAGGTCGCCCGGTCGGGGTCGAGGTCGGGGTCGGGGTCGAGGTCGGGGTCGGGGTCGGGGTCGGGGTCCGTTCCGCCGCTCCGCGTAGGAACGGATCGTTCCCGAGCGCGGTCTCGCGCGGGCGCGCGGGCGCGCGCTTCCTGCCGCCGGTCTTGCTCCGGGTCGTCCCTCCCGCCATGCCGACCGTCATAGACGCCACCCGCCGGGCCGTCAAACGTCCATTCGAGTCGAGCCGGCGCGCGCCGTCGGTGAGGCGTGCTACCCATGGCGGCTCATGGCGCGGATCCAGGTCCTCCCTCCCGGGCTCGTCAACCAGATCGCCGCAGGCGAGGTGGTCGAGCGGCCCGCCTCGATCGTGAAGGAGCTCGCCGAGAACGCGCTCGACGCGGGCGCCACGTCGATCTCGGTGGACGTCGAGGAGGGCGGGCTCACCCTCGTCCGGGTGGCCGACGACGGCTGCGGGATGGACCGGGCCGACGCGATCCTGGCGCTCGAGCGTCACGCGACCTCGAAGCTCCACGACGCGGCCGGCCTCGCCGCGATCGCCACGATGGGCTTCCGGGGCGAGGCGCTCCCTGCCATCGCCTCGGTCTCCCGCTTCCGGCTCGAGACCGCGCCGGCGGAGGACGGGCAGGGCACCCGGGTGGACGTCGACGGCGGCGCACCCGCGCGGGTCGAGGCGATCGGGCGGCAGCGCGGGACGACGGTCGAGGTGCGCGACCTCTTCTTCAACACCCCGGCCCGTCGCAAGTTCATGCGCGCCGCGCCGAGCGAGGCGGGGCACGTCACCGAGGTGGTGGTGCGGCTCGCGCTCGCCCGGCCGGACGTCTCCTTCACGCTCCGCTCCGGGGGCCGGCTCGCGCTGTCGGCGCGGGCCGGGGATGCCCCCGCCGAGCGGACCGTGCACGCGCTCGGGCGCGAGGCCCACCGCCACCTCGTCGCGGTGGACGCGGAGCGGGGTGGCGTGCGGGTCCGCGGCTTCGTCTGCTCGCCGGACCACTCCGAGGCGACCTCGCGGTCCGTGTACCTGTTCGTGAACGGCCGGTGGGTGCGCGACCGGAGCGCGGCGCACGCCGTGGTGCGGGCGTTCGCCGGGTCGCTCCCTGCGGGCCGGCACCCCGCCGCCGTGCTCTTCGTGACGCTCCCGCACGAGCGGGTGGACGTGAACGTCCACCCGCAGAAGCACGAGGTCCGCTTCTCCGCGCCGCGCGAGGTGCAGGACGCGATCTTCCACGCGGTGGCATCGACCCTGCGGACCGCCCCCTGGCTCGGGCGGCGCGACGCGGCGGCCCCCCGTGAGGACGCGCCCGGCCCCGCGCCCTTCGCGGCAGAGGAAGCGGCGGGCGTCCTCGCGTGGGCTCGCGCCGCGAGGCCGCCGGAGGGGAGCGGGACCACGCTCGCGCTCCCCGCGCCACCGGCGGGCGGGACGGTTCCACTCGCCTTCGGTGTCGCGCCGGGTCCAGGCGCCCGCCCCGCGGGCTACTTCGGCTCGCTCCGGTTCGTCGGCCAGCACGCGCGGACCTACCTGCTCTGCGAGGCGCCCGGCGGCGGGCTCGTCGTCGTGGACCAGCACGCGAGCCACGAGCGGCTGCTCTTCCATCGGCTCCGCGAGGCGTTCCGGACGCGCGCGGTGCCGATCCAGCCGTTCCTCCTGCCGCAGCTCGTGACGCTTACGCCCGCCACGGCGCGGGCGCTCGAGGGCGGGCTCGCAGAGCTGAAGAGGGTCGGGCTCGACGTCGAGCCGTTCGGCGGAGACGCGTTCGCGGTGAAGGGGGCGCCTGCCGTCCTGGGCGGGGTGGACCTCGCGGCGCTCCTCGCAGACCTCGCGGGGCAGCTCGCGGAGCTCGAGCGGGGAAGCGCGATCGAGGAGGCCCTGCACGACCTGCTCGCGACGATGGCTTGCCACGCGGCCGTCCGGGCGAACCAGGAGGTCTCGTCCGAGGAGGCGAGGGCCCTGCTCGACGGCCTCGATGCGATCGACTTCAAGGCGCGGTGCCCCCACGGGCGGCCGGTGGTGTTCGAGGTCCCCCTCGCGGAGCTCGAGCGGCGTGTCGGCCGTCGGTAGCGCCGCCGGACCAGCGGGCGCTGTGCTGTAATTCCGACCGGAAACCCGGCGGTAAAGACGACGGTGGGCTCTCCGCGAGACGCCGCTCGTGCCCAGTCGATGCGACAGGCAGGGTGTTTTCTTCCGGCTTTCGTGGCACCTCCGATGCAAAGACTAGGGTCGTGCACGGGGCGATCACCAGCCGGGATGTCCTCCTCCACACGGTCACGATCGTGCGGCTGTGGGGTCCCGCCTTCTACGTTCGCTGCCTGCGCGCGATCGCGAGCGGGCGCACCTGCACCTTCCTCGACGTCCTCGCGTCGAAGCGCTAGCGCGTAGGCCGCTGCCAGGGTGGACGGAGCGCCGAGCCTTTGGCACAGTCCGGGCCTCGATGGCACGCGACCCGAGGTACCGCCCCTTCCGGATAGCCCTCTGGGCCGTCTACCTTTCCGTCGTCGCGATCTCGATCGGCCTCACGATCCGGAGCGTGGTCCGGAACCTCCGCGGCCCGCCCCGCCCCTCGGCGACGCTGCCGACCCGGACGACGGTCCGGGTCTGTCTCGCCGAGCTCGAGGGGCTGAACCGAGAGCAGCATGAGCGGACGTGGCGGCTCGGGACCGACCTCGCCGCGGGCGCGGACGCGCTCCAGCGCTGGTCGGCGTGGTCCCGGGAGTGGGAGCAGCGGCTCGAGGACCTCGCCGACCGATGCCGGCTCGACGTCGCGGATCCCGACCCGAAGGGCTACCCGGAGCGCCGGGACCTCGCCGCCGCGCGGGACGCGGTGCTGCGCGTGCACCGCGGCTACAGCCTTCAGATCAACCGGTTCGCGAAGGATGAGTCGGAGCTCGTCGGCGCCGCGGCCGAGGCGCTCCGGGCCGCGCGGGCGGTGGTCACGAGCGCGGGCGGCTCGCGGTAGCGAGCCGGCTCAAGGGCGAGGGCAGTCGATGGACGCCGTGGACAGGAACACCCACCGGTACGTCTGCGTCTCGAACGTCTTGGTCGTGCTGGTGAGCGGCTTCTTGTTCGGGAGATCGTAGGGCGTCGTTACGGGCGACGGGTCGAAGCCATTCGACACCACGAGCTCGACGATCCGAAGGATCCCCGGGCCCGCGTACTCGGCGGGCGATACGTACGGCGTCTCCGGTCCGGGCGGTGAGCCGTAGTTGTACGGCTCGAAGGTGAAGCTGGGCACCGAACGGATGAGATCGGTCGGGTCTGTGTTCGGGGGAATCGTGCCGCTCCACGGCTGCAGGTAGCTGAAGTACGTGGGGTACCGCGGATCGTAATTCACGAACCAGCGCGCCTCGATGGACTCGAACGTGTTCGTGTCTGAGACGCTACCTCCGAGCGTGTAGCTCGGCAGGATCGTGACGCAGTTCGCCGGGACGAAGATGATCGGGTTCCCGTCGGTCTCGGGAATCATGTGGTCCATGCGGATCCGCGGCGGCGTCACGGTCCCCGCCGGATAGTCCGGGAGCGGCTGCGGGATCGGGCAGCCGGCGAGCGCGAGCGCCAGGACGGCCGCGGCGAGCGAGGTCGGTCTCACGGTTCCCCCTCGTCGCCGCCGGACGACGGCTCCCCGCGGCGCTCCGCCTCGAGCTTCTCGAGGTGCCGGAAGATGGTGCGCGGGTCGACGTCGAGGTCCTTCGCGGTCTTGGTGCGGTTCCCGCCGTTCCGCGCGAGGACCTCGTTGATGTAGCGCTTCTGGTACTCGTCCTTCGCGAGGGCGAGGGGGAGGATGGGCTCCAGGATCTCGGGCCGCAGGTCGAGGTCCTCGGCGGAGACGAGCGGCCGGTCCGCGAGGACGACCGCCTTCTTCACCCGGTTCTCGAGCTCCCGGATGTTCCCCGGCCACGCGTACTTCCGCATCGCGACGAGGGCCCCCGGCGTGAAGCCGCGCACCCGCGCGCCGAACTCCCGGCCGTACTTCTGGAGGAACCACTTCGCGATGACCACCAGGTCCTCGCCGCGCTCGCGCAGCGGCGGGAGGTCGATCTTCACGACGTTGAGCCGGTAGTAGAGGTCCTCGCGGAAGGTGCCCTTCTTGATCTCGTCCTCGAGGACCTTGTTGGTCGCGGCGACGATCCGGATGTCCACCGGCTCCGGGCGCGTGTCGCCGACTCGCACCACCGAGCGCTCCTGGATCGCGCGGAGGATCTTGACCTGGAGCGCGGGGGGCATCTCCCCGATCTCGTCGAGGAAGAGGGTCCCCCCGTGCGCCGCCTGGAAGCGCCCGATCCGCGTCGCGATCGCGCCGGTGAAGGCGCCCTTCACGTGCCCGAACAGCTCGGACTCGAGGAGCGTCTCGGGGATCGCGCCGCAGTTCACCGGCACGAAGGCGCCCTGCGCGCGCGGCGAGCGGCGGTGGAGCTCGCGCGCGACCAGCTCCTTCCCGGTGCCGGTCTCGCCCGACACGAGCACCGAGATGTCCGTCGCCGCCACCTTCTCGATGCGCCGGTAGACCTCCCGCATCGACGCGCCGGCGCCCACGAGGTCGCCGTAGTGCTTCGACTCCACCGCCTCCTTCAGCGCGACGTTCTCGCGCCGGAGCGAGTCGAGGAGGAGCGCGTTCTGCACGAGGAGCGAGGCCTGCGCCGCGAAGACGGTGAGCGGCTCGAGGGCGCGGTCGTCGAAGAGCGACACGACGCTGTCGTTGCCGAGGTAGATGACGCCGAACACGTCCCCCTTCTGCATGAGAGGGGCGCACATCACCGAGCAGAGCTTCAGGTTCACGACCGAGCTCGACCCGGACCACTCGGCGTCGTGGAGCGCGTCGGCGACCACGATCGGCTTCCCGGTCTCGACCACCCGCTGGATGATCGAGTCCGAGACGCGGGCCATCGCGTTCTCGATGGTCTCGCGCGCGACGTTCCGCGCCGCGCGCACGCTCATCTCGCCGTCCTCGAGGAGGATGAGGAAGCCCTTCTCGGCGTGCGTCACCTCGAGGAGCGCGTCGATGAGCTCGTCGAGGAGCCGGGCGAGGTCGACCGCGCCGAGGAGCCGCTCCGAGAACCGGACCAGGCTGTCGAGCGCGACGAGGCGCTGTCCCGAGGCCTGGGCGGCGGCCGGTCCCGCCCGCGAGGCGGGCTCGAAGGCGAGCTCCGTCCCGCCGATCCGGATCCGGTCGCCCGCGCCGAGCCGCCAGGTGGCGCGGCGCTTCCCGTTCACGGTCATGTCCGACGCGGCGTGCGCGGCGACCTCGTAGGCCTTCCCGTCGAAGTGGATGTGGAGCGCGGTGCGCGCGACGGTGGGATCGGCGACGGGGACGTCGTTCTCCGCGTCCCGGCCCACGCTGGTGATCCGCTTCACGAGCGCCACCTCGCGCTCGCTGCCGTCGGGGGCCTTCACGAGGAGCATGGCCATCAGAAGGACCACTCGAGCTTGAGGGCGCCGCCGGGCTGGCGGACCGTGATCTCGGTCTCGATCCGCGGCACGAAGTGCCGGTGGGCGTCCCAGACGCCGTACCCGTAGAGCAGCCAGAACAGCCCTGCCGACGTGTACTTCACGGCGTCGATCTGGCCGAGGAGCTGGCGATCCGAGTCGCTGTAGGGCGGCGTCGCGCAGCCCTGCTGCCCGGAGATGCAGGTGCGGGTCCGGTCGTTCGCGATCTGGTTGTGGGCGACGATCGCGGCGACGTTCACCAACCCGAGGACGAGCTGGCCCGCGGCGATGGCGGTCCCCTTCGCGCGCTCGCCGTTCTGGAACTGCCCGGCGCCGAGCGGGAGCCAGTTGAACATGTAGACCCGCTGCTCGATGCGGACGATCTTCTGAGGAGGACCGGCGCGCGCCGCCTCCTCGGCGAGCAGCCGCCGTCGGGCCTCGTCCGCGAGCCGTTGCTGATCGGCGAGCTCCCGGTGCCGCTCCCGGAGCGGCGCGAGCACCGGCTCGTACTCCCTCTTCACCCCGTCGAAGAACTCGACGATGGGCGGGGGGACGAGGAACGGGTCGAGCGCGTAGTCCGGCTCGTACGAGAGGAGGCTCACGAATGCCGCGCGCGCCGCGGCCTTGTCGCCGAGCTGGTACTCGGAGATCCCGAGGATCCGCTGAGCGTCGACCGCCTCGTCGGGCGTGAGCTCGGGCCGGCGCGCGAGCATCTGCCGCAGGATCCCGGCCGCGTCGGCGTAGGCGCCGAAGTCGAACTGGTCCTTCGCCCGCTTGAGCTCCGGGGGCGCGGCGAGCGCGAGGGCGAGCAGGAGCGGGATCACTGGGAGCCCTCCACCGGCGGCTCGCGGGCGGCGCCGACCGCCGGCGCGGCGTCACCGGCCGGTGCGTCGCCCTCGCCGGGGGGCGCGTCGGGCTGCGGCGCGCCGACCGTGAACGCCTCGCCCGCGCGGATCCGCACGTGCACCTCGCTCGCGGCGCCCGCCAGCTCGAGCCGGATCCGGGCGGTCCCCTCGTACGGGCTCGCGCCGCCCGGCGGGATCGGCACCGCGATCGCCGAGCGCTGCGAGTCGCCGGCCGTCCCGGAAGCGCGCCCGTCCACGAACACGCGCGTGTCGGGGTCGCCGTCGACGCGCAGGCGGGCCGGCCGCGGCTGGAGCGGGACACGCAGCTCGCGCGCTGCCGCCGCCTCGGCCGCGTCGATTCGGCGGACGAACGGCGTGCAGCAGGAGTGCTCGATCCGGACCTCGTGCTCGCCGGCCGGGATGGTGAGGTGCACCACCTGCTCGTTTCGCGCGACCTCGACGCCGTCGAGGAGGGCGCGCTGGGCGTACGGGCGGACGTGGACGTCGAGCCGCGACGCCGGGCCGGACTGCGCGTCGGAGGGGCGCGCCAGGCGCGAGGCGGGCCGGAGCGCGCCCGCGGGGTGGTCGGTGCCGGGCGCGGGCGCCGCCCCCTCGGGCTCGCCCGCGGCGGGGGAGAGGGTGGCGTCCGCCGGCGGCGACGCCCCGGGGATCCCCGGAAGCCCAGGCGCGGAAGATCGGCGGAGCGCCGTCGTCGCGAGGAGCACGAGCGCGCCCGTCGCGACGGCCCCGGCGATCCAGGCCGCCACCCGCCGCGCGCGCCGCCGGCGCGTGAGCCGCGAGAGCGTCACGAGCACCGACTCGTTCCCGGGCTCGATGGCGAGCACCCGGCCGTAGAAGGAGAGGGCCCGCGCCGAGGCGCCCTCCGCGAGCGCGCCATCGCCGAGCGCCGTCAGCGTCGCGACGGCGCGCGCGGGGAACGCCGCCTTGAATCCAGCGGGATCGCGGAGGAACGCGAGCAGCGCCTCCTCCGGCCGCTCGAGGCCGACCTGGGCCAGGATCTGGTCGAGCGCGTCGCGGACGTCCGTCGCCTGCTGGGGCCGCTCCGCGGGCGCGGTCGCGAGGCAGCGCAAGAGGAGCGCCGCGAGCGGATCCGGCACGCGCGGCTCGACGACCCGCGGGTCCTGCAGGTCGCCCTCGAGCACTCGCCGCAGGATCGCGGTGGGGTTCGACGCGGCGAAGGGGAGCTTCCCGGTGGCGAGCCAGTAGAGGATCGTGCCGAGGGAGAACACGTCGCTGCGCGCGTCCGCGTCCTTCCCCTCCACGATCTCGGGCGCCATGTGGTGGGGCGAGCCGACGAGGGCGCCGGTCATCGTCATCCGCTCGTCCGAGGCCAGGATCTTCGCGATCCCGAAGTCGGCGAGCTTCAGCGCAGGCGGGTCGTCGAGGCGCACGAGCACGTTCTCGGGCTTGAGATCGCGGTGGATGACGCCGGCGGAGTGGGCGTGGACGAGCGCATCGGCGAGCGCGCGCCCCACGAGCATCGCCACCTCGGGGAAGCCGAACCCGACGTCCTGCGCGAACCCGCGGAGCGTCGGCCCGCGCACGAACTCGGTGACGAGGAAGCTCTCCACCGCCGCGTCGCCCGAGTAGTCGTAGATCTCGACGATGCCGGGGTGGGCGAGCCGGGCGACCGCGCGCGCCTCGCGCGAGAAGCGGGCGCGAGACTCCGGCGCGGAGGCGAGGTGCGGGTGGAGGAGCTTCACCGCGACCTCGCGGTCGAGCGCGGAGTCGCGGCCCCGGTACACCACGGCCATGCCGCCGCTCCCGACCTGCTCGAGCAGCTCGTAGCGCCCGAGCATCCGGATGACGGAGCGGTCGCGATCGCGGTCGGCCTGCCTCGGTTCCGGCTGGATCGTCTCGGCGCCCACGTTTCCCCACTGCGCGGCACTCACGGCCAGTCGCGGTTCGCGACATCCGTGTCGAGTCGCGAGCGGTCACTATGACACGGCCGCCCCGGTCTCGGCCACTTCGGCCATGTGTAGAAAAGCGAAGCTTGGCGGTCCGAAATTCACCACGCGGGCAGGGCGCCCCTGCCTGTGCCCGGGAGGAGGCGCTGGGCGAGGAGCGCGCGGATCGTCTCCACCACCGCGGGCGTCGAGACCGGGTGGAGCGCGCGCCAGCCGATCCGGGCGAGCCGGGAGGTGTCGTAGTAGTGGTCGGCGGCGATCCAGTGGAGCGCCTCGCGATCGATGCGGGGCGCGAGGGAGGGCGCCGTCCCGGTGCGCGTCGCGAGCGCGAGCCAGCGCGCGTCGAGCCGCCGGTTGACGCGGTCGAGCAGCGCGTGATCCGGCACGTGGCGGAAGAGCCACAGGAGCGCGCCGGTGAACCGCGGGAAGGCGGGGAGGATCCGTCCCGGGCGATAGCCGAGCGCGGCGAGCGCGGTCTCGAGGTGCTCGGAGAGCGGCAGCGGCGCCTCGTCCGCGACGTTGAAGGCGCGCCCCAGGACGGCGCCGTCGTCCGGGTGGCTCGCGACGTGGACGGCCGCGCGGGCGACGTCGTCGAGGTGGACGAGGTGCGCGACCGGTCCCCGCCGGATGATCGGCACGCGACCGCCGCGCGGTGCGAACAGCGCGAAGAGCGAAAGGGCGCGGACGGGGCCGCCGCGGAGGGTCGGGCCGTAGACGGCGGCGGGGCGGAGCACGGTGAGCGGCGCGCCGCGACGGAACGCGGCCCAGCTCGCCTGCTCCGCGTGCCACCGGATCCGCTCCTCGGCGGTGCGCGGCGCCTTCAGCTCGCCCTCGCGGCAGGGGAGGTTCCGGGGCCGGCCGTACACGCCCACCGTCGACACGTGCACGAGGCGGCGCGCCCCGGAGGCGAGCGCGAGCTCCGCGGCGCCCGACGCGGCGGCAGCCTCGGCGTCCGCCCGCGCGCGCTCCGGCAGGGCGCGCCCGGAGCGCAGCCCGACGTGCACGACCAGGGACGCGCCACCGGGCGGGACCTCCAGCCGGAGGCTCCCGTCGGTGCCCATCGGCACGTGGCGGGGCGCGTATCCTGCCCCGGCGAGCGCCGCCGCGATCGCCTCGAGGAGGGCCCCGGGCGTCCCCGTGAGCAGGGCGGTGCGCGCCACGGCGTCGTGCGCCGCGGACCGCTAGACGCGCACCTCGCCGGGGCCGGGGAGCTTCGGCGCGGGCGGGATCTTCTCGCCCTCGGGCTCGGGCGCCGGTGGCTTGCGGCCCACCGGGCTCTCCTCGAGCGCCGCCTTCAGCACCTCGTCCATGTGCGCGGCGAAGACGAACTCGAGCTCCTTGCGCGCCTGGGCGGGGACGTCCACGAGGTCCTTCTCGTTCCGCGCCGGCATGATGATCCGCTTGATGCCGGCCCGGTGCGCCGCGAGGATCTTCTCCTTGATCCCGCCGACCGGCAGGACGAGGCCGCGGAGCGTGACCTCCCCCGTCATCGCCACGTCGGAGCGGATCCGGATGCCGGTGAGGAGCGAGACGAGCGCCGTCAGGATCGTGACGCCCGCGCTCGGGCCGTCCTTCGGGATCGAGCCCGCCGGGAAGTGGATGTGGATGTCGGTCCGCTCGAGGAAGTTCGACGCGATGCCGAGGCTGTCCGCCTTCGAGCGCAGGTAGGAGAGGGCGGCCTGCGCCGACTCCTTCATCACGTCGCCGAGCTGCCCGGTGAGGGTCATCGACCCCTTGCCGGCCATCTTGGTCGCCTCGATGAAGAGGATGTCGCCGCCCGCGGCCGTCCAGGCGAGCCCGGTCGCGACGCCCGGGATCTCCGTGCGCTCGGCGGTCTCGTTGTAGAACTTCTCCGGCCCGAGCATCTCGTTGAGGTCCGCCTCCTCGATGGGCCGCTTCGCGGTGGGGGTGATCTTCCCGCTCGCGACCTCGACGGCGATCGCGCGGCACACGTCGGCGATCCGCCGCTCGAGGCTCCGGACGCCCGCCTCGCGTGTGTAGGCCATGATCATCTTGACGAGCGTCTTCTCGGAGAGGCTCACCGCGTCGGCCGAGAGCCCGTGCTCGCGAAGCTGCTTGGGCACGAGGTGGTTCTGCGCGATGTGGACCTTCTCCTCGAAGGTGTAGCCGGGCAGCTCCAGGACCTCCATGCGGTCCTTGAGCGGCCCCGGGATCGGATCGAGCAGGTTCGCCGTCCCGATGAACATCACCTTGGAGAGGTCGTAGGGCAGGTCGAGGTAGTGATCCGAGAAGCTGAAGTTCTGCTCCGGGTCGAGCACCTCGAGCAGCGCCGCCGAGGGATCTCCGCGGAAGTCGGCCCCGAGCTTGTCGATCTCGTCGAGCATCATGACCGGGTTCACCACCGCGGCCTTCTTCATCGACTGGATGATCCGGCCGGGGAGGGCGCCCACGTAGGTGCGCCGGTGGCCGCGGATCTCCGCCTCGTCGCGCACGCCGCCGAGCGAGAGCCGCACGAACTTGCGGCCGGTGGCGCGCGCGATGGACTGGCCGAGCGAGGTCTTCCCGACGCCGGGCGGGCCGACGAAGCACAGGATCGGCCCCCGCATGTCGTTCTTGAGCTTGCGGACGGCGAGATACTCGAGGACCCGCTTCTTGATCTTGTCGAGGCCGTAGTGGTCGGCGTCGAGGATCGCGTGCGCGTTCTCGATGTCGAGGTTGTCGTCGGTCCTCTTCGCCCAAGGAAGATCGGCGATCCAGTCGAGGTACGTCCGCGCGACGGTGTACTCCGACGACGCGGTGGGGATCGACTTCAGCCGGTTGAGCTCCTTCTGCGCGACCTTGTCGACCTCGGGCGGGAGCCCGGCCTTCTTGAGCCGCTCCGCGAGCTCGTCGAGCTCCTCCTCCTCCTCGCCCAGCTCGCCGAGCTCCTCCTTGATCGCCTTCAGCTGCTGGCGCAGGTAGTACTCGCGCTGCGTCTTCGACATCTCGCCCTTCACGGCGGAGTCGATCTTGTTCGAGAGCTTGAGGATCTCGCGCTTGCGGTTGAGGAGCTCGAGGACGAGCTTCATCCGCGCCTTGAGGTCGATCGTCTCGAGGACCTGCTGCTTCTCCTCGATCGGGACGTCCACGTTCGCCG
The DNA here is from genome assembly GCA_036390155.1 of Anaeromyxobacter sp. Classification (GTDB taxonomy): domain Bacteria; phylum Myxococcota; class Myxococcia; order Myxococcales; family Anaeromyxobacteraceae; genus Anaeromyxobacter. The sequence continues at coordinate 5,416 of DASWCJ010000351.1, read as the reverse complement.
CGATGAGGTCGGCGAGGTGGCCCGGGTGGGTGATCGACTCGACGAGCTCGGTCGCCGCCGCCGGCAGCTCCGGCATGAGCTCGATGACCTCGCGGGCGAGCTTCTTGAGGTTGATGGCGAGGGCCTCGACCTCGACGTCGTCGGTGAGGGTCTTGTCCTCGACGGGCTCGATGCGCGCCTTGAGGTACGGCGTCTCCTGGACGAGCTCGAGCACCTTGAACCGTGCGAGCCCCTGGACGACGAGCGAGTAGTTGTCCTCGCCCATCTTGAGGAGCTTCACCACCCGCGCCACGGTCCCGACCGTGTACAGGTCGGCGGCGCCCGGATCCTCCTCCTCGGCGCGCCGCTGGGTCACGACCCCGATGACCTGCTCGTCGCGGACCGCGTCCTTGATGAGCGCGATCGTCTTCTGCCGCCCGACCGCGAGCGGGAGCACGCCGCCCGGGAAGAACACCGAGTTCCGCAGCGGGAGGATCGGCAGGACCTGGGGGATGTCCTCCTTGTTGATGAGCCCGGGTGGACCCATCGCCGGAGCGACCTGGGCCCCCGCCGCGCCCTTCTTTTCCTTCTCGGACATCGCCGCCTCCTGCATCCTGGGATACCCGCGTGCGGTGAGCATATCAACCAAAACCGGCTGGCTTGCGGGCGGTTGGGGGGCGCGCGCGCCTGGATCGACGAGGCGCCGCGACCCGCGATCGGCCGATCTAGCCGAGCGGGTTCCAGCCTTTCACCGGGACGGTGTGGCCATCCGGCTCGCCACCCGGCCCTCCGGGATCGCTGCGGACGGGCCCTTCCGACGGCGCCCACAGGCCGTCGCGCCGGTCGTCCTCGCCCGAGCCGGACACGTGGCCGGACCGGTGCGGAATCTGCTGGGGAGCGGCTTCGGGGCCCTCGGACGGGGACCATGCGTGCTTGCGCGTCATGCCTCTTCCATAAGAGCCGCTTCCTCGACGGCAAGCCCGTACCCACCATCACGCCGTGCGTGCGGTCGAGCTCGCCGTCGCGCTCGGCGCGACCCTGGCGCTCGCGTTCGCGTGGGTGCGCCGGGCCTCGCTCCGCCGCCGCGCCCTCCCGACCCGCCTGGCGCTCCTCGCCGAGGCGATCGCGGACGCGCTCGGGGACGGGGTGGTCGCGCTCGACGACCAGGGCCGCATCGGGCACGTGAACACCGCCGCGGCGCGCCTCATGGGCACGACCGTCGCAGACCTCGTCGACCGGGACGCGACCGAGGTCGCGCCGGAGATCGCCGCGCTCGCGCGGGGCGTCGAGCGCGGCCCCTCGTCCGCCCAGCTGAACGTCTCGGGGCCGCGCAGCCCGGTGCGGGTCCGGGCCGCCGTGGTGCGGGTGCGCGCGCGCCCGGGCTGGTCCCTCGTCGTGCTGCGCCCCACGCCCGCGCGCCGTCCCCGGCCGCCCCCGCTCCCCCCCGGGCCGGAGCGCACCGGGGCGGCCCACGCGGTGGCGCGCGCGGGGCTCGCGGCGGCGGCCGCCGCCCTCCACGAGCCGCTGGCGCGCGCCGCCGAGGCGCTCTCGATCCTGCGCCTCGCGTGCCCGCCGCTCGGCACGCGGGCCGCCGAGGCCTTCGCCGCGGCCGAGTCCTCCCTCGAGATCGGTTCACGCCGGGTGCTCGCGCTCGAGGAGGCGGGACGCGGCGGCGCGGCCCGCCCGCTCGAGCTCGAGGCGCTCGCGACCGACGTCGCCGCCTCGCTCGTGGCGTCGCACGGCGTCCGGATGCGGGTCGAGGCGCGCGGGGAAGCCCGCGCGCTCGCGGACGATCGGCCCGTCCGAGCCGCGCTCCGGGAGATCCTGGTCGCGGCCGCGGCCGCGACGCCCCACGGGGGCGAGATCGCGATCGTCGCCCGCCGCGGCGTGACGACGGCGAGCCTCGAGGTGCGGCTCCCGGCGCGCTTGCAGCCGGGAGGGCTCTCCCTCGCGCGGGCGCTCGTCGCGCCGCAGGGCGGCCGGGTCGAGGAGGAGGGGTCGGCGGGCCAGGGCGCGCTCGTCCGGATCTCCCTCGTCGCGACCGAGCTGGCGTGACGGTTCCCGCATCGCGAGTTTGACACCCGGGCGAAGTGGCCGATAGCATCCGCGCACCTCGGAGGAGCGCGCCCATCGTCCGCATCGGTCACATCAGCGACCTCCACGTCGCAGACCGCGGGAGGTACCCGCGGAATGGCTTCACCGCTCGTGATTGCGAGCGGCACTCCGCCCGGCTCGCGAAGGGGCTCCTCGACGCCCTGCGCGAGATCGGGGTCGACCACCTCGTCGTCACCGGGGACCTGACCTTCTCCGCGGAGCCGCGGGAGTTCGAGCGCGCCGCGGACCTGCTCCGGCCCTTCGCCGAGGCGAAGAAGCTCACGGTGATCCCGGGGAACCACGACGTCTGGACCGAGGAGTCGGTCGAGACCGCCCGGTTCCTGCGGGCGATCGGCCCGGACGGGAAGGGGATGCGGCGCGCCGCGCCGAGCTACCCGCACGTCGTGCCGCTCGGCGACGAGGCGCTCCTCGTCGCCCTCGACAGCGCCCGCTACGGGGAGGTGCCGTTCGAGACCCCAGGCCGCCTCGGGACCGAGCAGCTGCGCGCCGCGCGCGAGCTCGCGCGCGAGCACGCGAAGGAGGGCCGGGCGGTGCTGCTCGCCTTCCACCACCACGTGGTGCTGCCGCCCGAGCGGATGCCCTCGGATCCCGCGGTCGCCCGCATGCCGCTCGCCGACGCCGACAAGGTCGTGCGGCTCGTCGCCGAGCAGCCGATCGCCGCGGTGCTGCACGGCCACCGCCACACCGCCTTCCGGGTGGACCTGCCCGGCGCCCGCGGTCCGACGCCGGTGCTGTGTGCCGGCTCCGCCTCGCGGGTGGCGGACGAGCCGGTCCGGCGTGCGCGCGCGTTCGTGTACGAGGTGGACCGCTCGGGCATCCGCAGCGTCGAGGCCCTCGTCGCCGGAACGGAGTGACGGATGCGCAAGCTCCTCGCGGTTGCCCTCCCGGTCGGACTCGCCGTCGTCGCAGGGCTCCTCCTCTTCACCACCTCGCGGTCCCTCACGACGAGCGCCGACGCCCGGCTCTCGCGCGCGCGGCTGAAGCGCGACTTCTCCGAGCGCGCGGGCGCGGTGCGCGCGATCCCGCCGGACCGCGGGGCCGAGTGGCAGGCCGAGGTCGTCGCGCTCTCGCGCTGGTACTTCGACGAGCTCGGCGCGATCCGCAACCGCTTCCCGGGCGAGGCGCCGCGCCCGACGGGCCTCCAGGCGGCGGACGAGGACCGCAAGGGCAAGCTCAAGAAGGAGGAGCGCGACGCCATCGCGGACTTCCAGAAGTACGCGGAGGACCGGCTCGGCCTGCTCCGCGAGGGGAAGTACGCACCGGCCGCCTCGGCGATCGCGGAGGGGCTCCGGCTCGACCTCGTCGCGGTGGAGCCGGGCCCGTCGCCCGGTGCCGGCCCGGGGCTCCGGCTCGACTTCGCGCTCTGGGGCGCGCCGCGCTACGTCGAGCGGGAGCGTTCGGGGGACAAGAGCGTCACCCGCAACGTCGTGCCCGTCGCCTTCAAGCGGATCGCGTTCCAGTTCCTCGACGGGGCCGGGAAGCCCTACGGCGAGATGAGCGGCGGCGGCGAGCCCTACCAGAAGCTCGCCGACCCCGAGCGGTTCGTGGACGACTTCCCGCCTGGCGTCCTCTTCGGGACCTTCTGGGTCGAGCTCTTTCCGCGGGAGGCCACGACGGTGAACGTCGAGATCTCCGCGGACCTGCGCGGCGCGAGCGGCGCGGCCCGGCCCGCCACCTTCCTCTTCAAGCTCCCGGTGCCCGAGCGCTGGAAGCTCCCGCCCGGCGCCACGTTCCAGGCGGAGATCCGCGAGGTCGGTCCGCCCCGATAGCGGCGTGACCGATCGCAAGCAGAGCAAGGTCGGCTCCCGCCGCCGCGGCGACGCGGCGGCTCCGCGCGAGCTCCCGGATCCGCGCGGCGACGCGCCGCTGCACGAGCTCTCTCGCGATGCGCTCTCGGTGCTCCTCTACGTCGCGCTGTTGCCGGAGGAGGCGCGCTCGATCTTCCGTGCGCTCAAGCTCTCCGTCCCCGGGTTCCGGACCGAAGGGCTGAACGACGTCGAGGTGTGCGACGCGCTCGCCGACGAGATCCGGGCGCGCCCGGAGGCGCGCGGCGACGTGCTGGAGGCGCTCCGGAAGGCGTACGGGGGGATGCCGCTCCCGGACGTGTCGCTCGACGGTCCCGGAGCCGACGACCTCCTCACCCTCGGCAGCTCGGAGCACGGCCTCACCTTCGCGATCTGGCGCGTGCTCGCCGATCCCGACGCGGGCGTCAGGGCGAAGGCGGTCCCGGTCCTGGAGAAGCTCGCGAAGGACCACTACGGGCCCGCGCCCGCGGGGGCGAAGGGCCGCCCGGCGAAGGACGACCCGGCGGAGCGGATCCGCAAGCTCGAGGCGGAGGTCGGGCGAGAGAAGGAGCTCGTCGCGCAGCGGACCGAGGAGCTCCGGCGGGCGAAGGAGGACGCCGCCGAACGGATCGAGTCCGCCCGCAAGAAGGGCGAGGAAGGCCGGGAGAAGCTCCAATCCTGGCTCAAGGAGGCGCGGGCGCGCGAGGCGCAGGCGGTCGCCGACGCGGCGCGGGCGCGCGAGGCCGCGGACGAGGCGGGGAGCGCACGGGAGCGGTCGGAGGCCGCGCTCGCGGCGGCGAAGGGGACGGACGAGGCCGCCGAGGCGGCCCGGGCCCGGGCCGCAGCGCGGGACCTCGAGGGCAAGGTCGGCTCGCTCGAGGCGCGCCTCGCGCGCCAGGACGAGCGGCAGCGCGAGCTCGAGGCGGAGCTCGCGGCGCGGGGACGGCCCGACGAGGCGAGGCCCACGCAGGCGCAGCAGGCCCCGGCGGCCGACGACGGCGAGCTGGAGGAGGCGCCCGCGACCTGGCTCATGCCGGTGTACACGCGAGAGTTCTACGATTCGCTCGACGGCTGGGATCGGCGCATCCAGCGCGCCGCGTTCAAGCAGGCGGCGCTGCTCGCCCAGGACCACCGTCACCCGTCGCTCCGAGCGCTCCCGCTCGAGGGGCTGCCGGGCTACTACCGGGTGCGCGTCGCGACCGACGTGCGGCTGCTCTATCGGCGCACCGAGCGGCAGAACACGGTCGAGATCCTCTCGCTCATCGATCGAGAGGACCTCGACCGGTACGTCCGCCAGGCGAAGACGCGCTCGTCCTGACCGGGCTCGGCGATCCTTCGCGGCTCACCGATCGTCGGCGCCCTCGCCGGAGGGCTCCGCGACGGCCCCCGCCCGCTCGGGCTCGGCCTCGGGGGGCGCAGGACGGCGCCGCCCCCGGCGCCCACGACTGCGCGGATCCTCGGCGTTCGACAGCTCCTTGCCGGCGGCGAGCAGCTTCGCCCAGGCCTCGGGCGTCGGGCTCGCGCGCGCTGCCTCGAGG
>DASWCJ010000350.1:0-5022 GCA_036390155.1 Anaeromyxobacter sp. | reverse complement strand
CGTCGTCAACCCGATCGTGTTCGCCGAGGTCTCGGTCGGCTTCGAGCGCGTCGAGGACCTCGAGGACGCCCTGCCGGCCGAGCTCTACCGCCGCGATCCCCTGCCGTACGAGGCCGCGTTCCTGGCGGGGAAGAGCTTCCTCGCGTACCGGAAGCGCGGCGGGCGCCGCGTCACCCCGCTCCCCGACTTCTATGTCGGAGCGCACGCCGCCGTGGCAGGCCACCGGCTCCTGACGCGGGATGCGCGCCGGTACCGGACCTACTTCCCCCGCCTGGTGCTCATCGCGCCGTGACGGCTCGCTAGAGCGCGACGGCCGCGAGGAGTGCCGCGAGCAGGATCCAGTGCGCGATCTGCGGGCCGTTCGTCACGGCCCGCGATGGTACCGGACGCCCGGCCGGGCGCCAGTTTGCCGCCTTCGATGCTAGGCTCGCCGCGATGGTCCGCGTCCGGGGGCTCCGCCCCAAGATCACCGCGTTCCGCCTGGGCCTGTCGGCTGGGCTGGTCTTCGCGGGCCTCCACTTCGCCAACAACGCGAACCTCGGGATCGAGCTCCCCGTCATCTCGCGGATCGAGCACGCCGCGCAGGACTATGCCCTCACCGGGCTGCGCGGCCCGCGCACCCCCTCCGGCCGCGTCGTCATCGTCGGGATCGACGAGAAGTCGGTGCAGGAGGAGGGGCTCTGGCCCTGGAGCCGGGCCAAGATCGCGCGGATCGTCGACGAGCTCGCGAAGGGCGGCGCCGTCGCGGTCGGGTTCGACGTCATCTGGAGCGAGCGGGACGACCTCGGGCGCAAGCTCGCGCGGATGGCGTCGATCGCGCGCAAGGATCCGGGGGACGCCTCCGAGGCGGCGAAGGCGCTCCGCGAGGTCTGGAAGGCGGCCGGCGGCGCCGAGCCGGAGGCGGCGGTCGACGTCGATCCCACCGAGAAGCTCGCCGACTCGATCGAGAAGGCGCGGAACGTGACCATCGGGTTCATGTACCTCGGCCGCGGCGAGGCGACCGGCGACCAGGCCTCCCGCATCGCGAAGCTCGCGTTCTTCGAGACCGCGCCCGTGCACGTGGTCCAGGGGGGCAAGCTCGTCCCCGCCGGCGAGGGCGCGATGGTCCCCTGGCGCTGGCTGGGGATCGTGCCGCCGGTGGACGAGGTGCTCGCGGTGGCGGACTCGGGGGGCAACTTCACCGTGCTCCCCGACAAGGACGGGGTGATCCGGCTCTACTCGACCGTCGCGGGCGCCGGCCGCGCCAACTTCCCCGCCCTCGGCGTCGCGCTCCTCGCCCGGGTCGCGGGGAAAGACGGCGTCCCCGCGCCGGTCGTCCCGGTCGGCACCGACGGCGCGCCGGAGAAGCTGCAGCAGGTCCGGATCGGCGACCGCTTCGTCCTCGACGTCGACAACCAGGGGCAGGTGCCGCTCAACTACTACGGCTCCTACCGCGACTTCCCGGCCTGGTCCGCGACGGACGTCCTGCACGGGCGGATCCCCGCCGCCGAGATGAAGGGGAAGATCGTCGTCATCGGCACCACCGCGGTGGGGACCTGGGACCAGCGGGTCACCCCCTTCGACGACATCGCCCCTGGCGTCATCACCCACGCGACCTTCGTCGAGAACGTCCTCCGCGGCGAGCTCCTCGAGCGGTCGGGCGCGGTGCTGCTCCTCGAGGTCGTGCTGATGCTGTCGATGGCGATCGGGCTCGCCTTCGTCTTCGCGCGAGTGTCCTCGCTCGCGGCGCTGCCCGCGCTCGTCGTCTCCGGCGTGGCGTGGATCGGAGGCGCGGTGCTCGCGCTCCGCTACTTGAACCTGGTCCTCGCGCTCGGCGTGCCGCTCACGCAGATGCTGGTGATGTTCCTCGCCGCGACCTCCTATCGGTTCTTCTCGGAGGAGCGCGAGAAGCGCCGGGCGCGCGAGACCTTCAGCCGGTTCCTCGCGCCGAAGATCGTCGAGGACGTGCTCGCCGCAGGCGGATCGGTCCAGCTCGGCGGCGAGAAGCGCGTCCTCTCCGTGCTCTTCAGCGACATCCGCGGGTTCACCTCGATCTCGGAGAAGCTCGATCCGCACGTCCTCCTCGAGCTCCTGAACGAGTACCTGACGCCGATGACGGACATCATCGTCCAGGACCATCAGGGGACGCTCGACAAGTACATCGGCGACGCGATCATGGCGTTCTGGGGCGCACCGCAGGAGCAGCCCGACCACGCGCTCCGCGCCTGCCGCGCCGCGCTCGGGATGATCGCGCGGCTCGACGAGCTGCGCGTGCACTGGAAGGAGCGCGGCCTGCCGGACATCGACGTCGGCGTCGGCATCAACACCGGGCCGATGTCGGTCGGGTTCGTCGGCAGCCAGGACCGCTTCTACAACTACACGGTGCTCGGCGACGCGGTGAACCTCTCCTCGCGGCTCGAGGGGGCGAACAAGGAGTACGGCACGCGCATCATCCTCGGCCCGCAGACCTACGAGGACGTGAAGGGCGCGGTGGTGGTGCGCGAGCTCGACCTCGTGCAGGTGAAGGGGAAGCGCGAGCCGGTGCACATCTACGAGCTCCTCGCCCTCGCCCCGGGGACCCCGGCGCTCACCGAGTTCGTCGAGCGCTTCCGCTGGGGGCTCTCCGCCTACACGGCGCAGCGCTGGGACGAGGCGATCGCCCGCTTCCGGGAGGCGGACGGGCTCCGCGGCGGAGACCCGACGAGCCGCAAGTACGTCGAGCGCTGCGAGGCGATGAAGCGGGAGCCGCCCGGGCCGGAGTGGGACGGCGTCTTCCAGATGAAGACCAAATAGCGATGTGACCCAGCTCACACCCACCCGACGCATCGCGTCGCCCCACCTCCGCCGCACGGTGGTTTCGTTGACACGGCTCTCGGGGGCGCGCTAACACCGGAGCTGCCACGGAAACGGGGCGTGAATGGCCGACGACCAGCTCTTCCAGCGTTTCGGGAAGGAGTTCCCCCAGGGCACCGTGCTCTTCTGCGACGGAGAGCCGGGGAAGGAGATGTACGTCATCCAGCAGGGACGGGTGCACGTCTCGAAGAAGGTCGGCGACCTCGAGAAGATCCTCGCGACGCTCGGGCCCGGGGAGTTCCTGGGCGAGATGTCGATCCTGAACAACAAGCCGCGCTCCGCGACCGCCACCTGCGCCTCCGCCTGCAAGCTCCTCGTCATCGACGCGAAGACCTTCGAGGCGATGATCCGGGGCAACGCCGAGATCGCGATCCGGATGATCAAGAAGCTCTCCGACCGGCTCGCCGAGACGAACGAGCAGGTCGAGAACCTCATGATGACGGACGCCGCCTCGCGCGTCGTCCACTACCTCGCGGTGACGGCCGAGCGGGCGCCCAAGGTCGCCGCCGGCCACCGGCTGGAGCTCCGCCCCGCCGAGATCGCCGCGCGCGTCGGCGTGAAGGCGGAGCAGGCCGACGACGTGCTCCAGAAGCTCATGAAGTCGAAGATCGTCGCGCTCGAGCCCGACGGCAACCTCGTCGCGGACGTGGCGAAGCTCCGCCACTTCCTCGAGTTCCTCCAGATGAAGGCGCAGTTCGGGGAGATGGAGTGAAGCTGCGCGTCCTCGGCTGCTCCGGCGGAGAGCTCCCTGGGCACCGCACGACGTGCTTCCTCGTGGACGGCCGGCTCGCGATCGACGCGGGCGCCCTCACCGCGAGCCTTCCCCTCGACGAGCTCCTCGCCGTGGACGACATCGTCCTCACCCACTCGCACTTCGACCACGTGAAGGACGTCCCGCTCCTCTCGGACCTCCTCGTCGGCCGGCGGAAGAAGCCGGTCCGCGTGCACGCGTCGACCGCGTGCGCCCGCACGCTCCGCGAGAGCATCTTCAACGACGAGCTCTGGCCGGACTTCACCCGGATCCCGCACCTCGAGGCGCCGGTGATCGAGATCGTCCCGTTCGATCCCGCGCGGCCGTTCCGGGTCGGGCGCTACCGCGTGACCCCCGTCCCCGTCTCGCACCCGGTCGAGTCGGTGGGGTTCGTGCTCTCCGACGGCAAGGTCTCGATCGCCATCTCCGGCGACACCGGGCCGACCTCCCGGTTCTGGCGGCGCGTCAACGAGGAGAAGAAGAAGCTCGGCGCCCTGCTCGTCGAGCTCTCCTTCCCGAACGCGCTCCAGGGCCTCGCGGACCTCTCCGGGCACCTCACCCCCCGCACGCTCGAGACCGAGCTCGCGAAGGTCGACCGTGACGGCGTCCCCGTCCTGCTGTATCACCTCAAGCCCGCCCACCTGGCGGAGCTGAAGCGCGAGCTGGCCGTGCTCGGCCTGCCGCGCGTCCGCGTCCTCAAGCGGGGCGACGAGTTCACGTTCTAGCGGGGCGCACGGAAGGCGAATGGCCTGGTTCTCGAAGCAGAAGAAGATGAAGACGAAGGAGTCCACCCCCGCCTCGCCGACGCCGGCGAAGAAGGGGGAGGGGCTCTGGTACCAGTGCGACGCGTGCGAGAGCGTCACCGCGCGCGCCGACTGGGAGAAGAACTGGAACGTCTGCCCGAGCTGCGGGCAGCACGACGCGCTCCCGGTGCGGCGCCGGCTCGAGCTCGTGCTCGACCAGGGGTCCTTCCAGGAGCTGGACGCGGATCTCACCCCGCAGGACCCGCTCGGCTTCACCGACGCGAAGCGCTACCGCGACCGCCTGCGCACCACCTACAAGTCGACCGGGCTGCGCGACGCGTTCCTCTCGGGCGTCGGGACGATCGAGGGGCGGCCGGTGTCGCTCGGCAGCTTCGCGTTCGAGTTCATGGGCGGCTCGATGGGCTCGGTGGTGGGCGAGAAGGTCGCGCGCGTGTTCGACCGCGCCTACGAGCGCCGGATCCCCGCCATCGTCTTCAGCTCGACCGGCGGCGCCCGCATGCAGGAGGGGATCTTCTCCCTCATGCAGATGGCGAAGACCTCCGCGGCGCTCCATCGCTTCCGCTCGGTCCGCAAGCCGTACGTCTCGGTCATGCTCCACCCGACCACCGGCGGCGTCGCGGCGAGCTTCGCCTGGCTCGGCGACGTGATCATCGCGGAGCCGAAGGCGCTCATCGG
>DASWCJ010000349.1:0-10861 GCA_036390155.1 Anaeromyxobacter sp. | reverse complement strand
GCTCGAGGGTGTTCCGGAGCTGCCGGACGTTCCCGGGCCAGTCGTGCGCCACGAGGAGCTCGAGCGCGTCCGGCGCGAGCACGAGCCTGCGGCCGTGCTCCGCGGCGAGCTCGTCGAGGAAGCTCGCGGCGAGGAGCGGGACGTCCTCGCGCCGCTCGCGCAGGGGTGGGAGCGCGATCTCGACGACCTGGAGCCGGTGGAAGAGGTCGAGCCGGAACGTGCCCGCCCGGATCGCCTCCTCGAGGTCGCGGTTCGTCGCGGCGACGAGCCGGACGTCCACCGTGATCGTCTTGCGGCCCCCGACGCGCTCGAACTGCCGCTCCTGGATCGCGCGCAGGAGCTTCACCTGGGCCGCGAGCGGCAGCTCTCCCACCTCGTCGAGGAAGAGCGTCCCGCCGTCGGCGAGCTCGAACCGGCCGGGCCGGGCCTGGGCCGCGCCCGTGAAGGCCCCCTTCTCGTGGCCGAAGAGCTCGCTCTCGAGGAGCGCCTCCGGGAGCGCGGCGCAGCTCACCGCGACGAAGGCGCGCTCCGCCCGCGGGCCGTGGTCGTGGAGGGCCCGCGCCACGACCTCCTTCCCGGTGCCGCTCTCGCCGCGGAGAAGGACGGTCGCGCGGCTCGGCGCGACGCGGCCGACCACGTCGAGCACCTCGCGCCAGCGCGCGCTGCCGCCGACGACGCCGTGGAACCGCTCCCGGTCCGGCAAGACGGGCGGCGTCTCCGCGAAGGTCCTCGCCTTGTGGTCCTCGAGCCGGTGGAGCCGCAGCCGCGCGGCGAGCATGGAGGCGGCGACCGCCAGGAGCCTCAGGTCCCCGTCGAACGAGAACGGCCCGGCCGCCCATCGGCGCTCGGCGGTGAGGACCCCGAGCGTCCCGCGCCCCTCCCGCAGCGGGACGGCGTAGAGCGCGCGGCGGTCCTCCCGGTGGTCTCGCCAGCTGCCGGTGAGGTTCAGGAAGGCGGGCTCCTCGGCGAGGTCCGGGATCGCGACGGGGAGCCCAGCCTGGAAGACGCGCCCGACGATCCCCTCCCCCGGCCGCAGGCGGCCGAGGATCCGCTCCTCGTCCGGCATCTCCGGCGCGGCCTCGATGAAGACCTCGCCGGTCACGGGGTCGAAGAGCGACACCGTCCCGTTCTCGAGCCCGAGGTGGGAGCGGAGGACGAGGAGTGCGGAGGTGAACGCCTTCGACAGGTCCGTCGCGACCGACAGGACCTTCGAGATGTCGTAGAGCGCCTCCATCTCGAGCGCGGAGCGGCCGGGTCCCATCCGGGATGGAGTTAGAGCAACCGGGATGCCAGCGTACACGGGCGCGCCCGGGCCTTGCAGCAGCGCGCCCTGACGCGGCGCGACGGGGCGCCGGGTCCGTCCGCCCGGCGGGGAGCGTCGGCGACGCGAGCGCCGCTGCGCGTTCATCGGGCATGATGTGCACGTGAACCGGACCTCCTTCAACCGCTGCAACCTCCCGCCCTGGGTCATCGCCTCGCGCGAGTTCGACGATCACCCCCGCGAGATCGTGATCCAGGGGGTGCGCGAGTCGAACCGGTTCCTGTTCGACCTCCTCGCGCGGACGGAGGACCCCGACGAGCGCGCGCGCCGGTTCGACGAGTGGATGGACGTCCGGTTCCAGCTCCACCAGTGGCGGGAGCAGGGGACCGACACCGCCCGCAAGAGCCTGCGGAACGGGTACCTCCGCTTCCTGCGGGGCTGGGGGATGGACGCGTCCACCATCGAGGGGGCGGTGCTGAAGGGCTGGGTGGAGAGCCGGCTCGGGATCCCGCCGACCTTCCACCACGAGCCGCTCGGCGCGCGCGACGGCCCGGCGTGGGCGCGATACGTCGCGGACCGCACCCGCGGGCAGGCGCGCACGAGCGCGATCGACGCCCAGCTCGACCTCGTCTACGAGTTCACGCAGTCGGAGCTGCGGCGCCGACACCCGGAGGCGCAGACCCTCGTCCTGTGGCGCGGGCAGAACGACCTCGCCGCCCATGAGATCGTCGAGCGGCTCGGCCCGCGGGAGTGGGTGCTGCGCATGAACAACCTCTGCTCGTTCACCGACGAGTTCGAGCGCGCCTGGGAGTTCGGGGACGTCGTGCTCGAGGCGAGGGTGGCGATCCCCCGGGTCTTCTTCGCCGGGCACCTCTTCCCCCGGTCGATCCTGAAGGGGGAGCGGGAGCTGCTCGTCGTGGGTGGGGAGCTGCGGGTGAGGCGGGTCCTTTACTGACGGGGGACCCTCACGGTTCGACCCCCTCGACCGGCGGCTCGCCGCGCGCGAGCGGCGAGAGCAGGACGAGCCGGTCCGCGAGCGCCTCGAGCTCCTCGCGGACGGCGGGGTCGAGGCGGCGGAGCCAGCGGCGCGGGAGCTGCTCCTCGCCGTAGTACGCGCCGGCGATGGCGCCCGCGATCGCGCCGGTCGTGTCGGCGTCCTCCCCGCGGTTCACGGCCTCGACGACGCACTCCTCGAGACCGCGCGTCCCGAAGAAGACGTGGAGCACGGTCTGGAGCGTGTCCACGACGAAGCCGGAGGCGCGGCCCGGGTACGGGTCGAAGGCGAAGCGCGGGTGGCGCCCGACGAGCGCGTCGGAGGCGCGGCGGAGGCGAGGCTTCCCGCGCCCGAGGAGGGCGAGGTGGACGAGCTCCCCCACGTGGACCGTCCCGGCGTCGGAGAGCGGGTGGTGATGCGTGATCCGCGCCTGCTCGACCGCGAGCCGCGCCTGGAGGGGGCCGTCCGCGGCGGTGAAGAGCGCGACCGGCAGGACCCGCATCGCCGCGCCGTTCCCGCCGTCTCCCTCGTGCGGGGGCCCCTCGAGCGATCCCTCGAGCATGAAGCGGCGGATCCCCTTGCGGCAGGTGGAGCCGATGTCGGACGGCCCCGCACGCATCCAGCTCACGAAGCGCTCCGCGACGCCGCGCAGGTCCCAGCCGCCCGCGGCGTCGATCGCGCGGGCGATGCAGAGCGCCATCTCCGTGTCGTCGGTGACGCGCCCGGGGCGGAGGTGCAGCCACCCTCCCCCGATGATCTCGCGGTGGACGCCGTGCGCGGCCCGGATCTCGGCGGGCGTCAGGAACTCGACCGTGGCCCCGAGGGCGTCCCCGAGCGCGAGGCCGAGGAAGGCGGCGCGGGCGCGGGAGCGGACGTCGGCGAGGTCGACCGGGTTCACGTCCCCGCGCGCATGCGACAGTCATGCCTGCGAGAGCGCACACGCCGCGGCGTCGAGCACCGGCGCGCTGGCCGCCAGGTGAGCAGCTCGCTGCGATGGACGTCGAACGCGGTGCCGATCGACGACCGGCACCGCGTGCGTGGACGTTCCCCGCTTCGGCTGTCGGCCGAAGCCGACAGCCTCAGGTGTTAAGCCTGCGCCGCGGCCTCGGAGCTCGACGCCGCGGGGACCGGCGCGGGCTTCTTCAGGAACTCCTCCGGCCGCTCCGGGATGAGCGCCTCGCGCAGGACCTCGTCCGCGCTCTCCACGCAGACGATCTCGAGCGCCTCCCGCACCTTCCTCGGGATCTCGCGGATGTCCTTCTCGTTCTCCTTCGGGATGATGACCTTCTTGATCCCGCCCCGGTGCGCGGCGAGCACCTTCTCCTTGAGGCCGCCGATGGGCAGCACGCGGCCGCGCAGCGTGATCTCGCCGGTCATCGCCACGTCCTTGCGGACCGGGATCCGGCAGAGCGCGGAGACGAGCGTCGTCGCCATCGTGACCCCGGCGGACGGGCCGTCCTTCGGGATCGCGCCCTCGGGCACGTGCACGTGGATGTCCACGTTCTCGATGAAGCGCTTGTCGAGCCCGAGCGCCTCGGCGCGGCTGCGGACGTAGCTCATCGCCGCCTGGGCGGACTCCTGCATCACCTCGCCGAGCTTGCCGGTGATGGTGAGCTTGCCCTTCCCGGGCATCACCTGCGCCTCGACGGTGAGCAGCTCGCCGCCGAGCTCGGTCCAGGCGAGGCCGGTGGTGAGGCCGATCTGGTCCTTCTCCTCGGCGGTGCCGTAGCGGTACTTGTGCGGTCCGAGGAACTTCTGCACGAGCCTCATGCTGACGTCGTAGACCTTCTCGTCGCTCGGGCCGCCGTTCTTGAGGACGTCCTTCGCGATCTTCCGGCACACCGAGCCGACCTCGCGCTCGAGCGAGCGGACGCCCGACTCCTTCGTGTAGCGGTGGATGAGCGTCTTGATCGCGCTCCGCCGGAAGGTGACGCCGACGCCGGCGAGGCCGTTCATCTCCTTCTGCTTCGGGATGAGGTAGCGCTCGGCGATCGAGGTCTTCTCGAGGTCGGTGTAGCCGGCGAGCCGGATGACCTCCATGCGGTCCTGCAGCGGCAGCGGGATCCCGCCCATGGTGTTCGCCGTGCAGATGAACAACACCTTCGAGAGGTCGTAGTCGAGATCGAGGTAGTGGTCGGCGAAGGAGAAGTTCTGCTCCGGGTCGAGGACCTCGAGCAGCGCCGCGGAGGGATCGCCGCGGAAGTCGGTGGACATCTTGTCCACCTCGTCGAGCAGGAACACCGGGTTGCCGGAGCCCGCCTTCTTCAGCGACTGGATGATCTTCCCGGGCAGCGCGCCGATGTAGGTGCGGCGGTGGCCGCGGATCTCCGCCTCGTCGCGGACGCCGCCGAGGCTGATCCGGACGAAGCGCCGGTTCATGGCGCGGGCGATCGACTTCGCGAGCGAGGTCTTCCCGACGCCCGGCGGGCCGACGAAGCAGAGGATGGGGCCGCGGATCTTGTCCACGAGCTTCTGGACCGCGAGGTACTCGAGGATCCGCTCCTTCGGCTTCTTCAGGCCGTAGTGGTCCTCGTCCAGGATCCGCTCGGCCTCGGGGATCTCGAGCTTGTCCTCGCTGTACTCGTACCAGGGGAGCGAGAGGATCCAGTCGATGTAATTCCGGACGACCGTCGCCTCGGCGCTCATCGGGCTCATCATCTTCAGCTTCTTGAGCTCCTTGCGCGCCTTGAGCGTGGCCTCCTTCGACATCTTCTTGCTCTTGATCTTCTCCTCGAGCTCCTGGATTTCGTTCTTGAACTCGTCCCGCTCGCCGAGCTCCTTCTGGATCGCCTGCATCTGCTCGTTGAGGTAGTACTCCTTCTGCGTCTTCTCCATCTGCTTCTTGACGCGCGTGCGGATCTTCTTCTCCACCTGCAGGATCTCGATCTCGCCCTGCATCAGCTCGTAGAGCTTCTCGAGCCGCTTCGAGGGCGACTCCGTCTCCAGGATCGACTGCTTGTCCTGGAGCTTGAGGGAGAGGTGCGCGACGATCGTGTCGGCGAGGCGGGCCGCGTCGTCGATCGACGCGACCGAGGTGAGCATCTCCGGCGGGATCCGCTTGTTGAGCTTGACGTAGGCCTCGAACGTGGAGTGCACGGAGCGCATCAGCGCCTCGAGCTCGACGGTGGGCTCGCTCTGCTCCTCGATGTCGTCTGCGTCGACCAGCAGGAACCGCTCGGAGTCGACGAACCGCCGGATGCGGGCGCGCTGCTTCCCCTCGACGAGGACCTTCACGGTCCCGTCCGGCAGCCGGAGCAGCTGGATGATCTGGCCGATCGTGCCGACCGCGAAGATGTCGTCGGCGGTGGGCTCGTTGGTCTTCGCCTTCTTCTGCGCGCAGAGGAGGATGGCCTTCTCGTGCGTCATCGCCTCCTCGAGGGCGGCGATCGACTTCTGCCGGCCCACGAAGAGCGGCACCACCATGTGCGGGAACACGATGATGTCGCGGAGGGGCAGGAGGGGGAGGGTCTTCGCCTTCTTTCCGTCCCTCTTGCCGTCGTCGTTGCGGGAGAAGATCGCCACGGTCCGATGCTCCTTGGTGCGGTTCCGGGTCCTGCGGAGCCGGGTGGAATGCTAACACCAGCAACACGCGGACGTCCGCGGTTGTTCGTGGGTGCCGCTGCAGCGAAGCTGCGAGCGGCCGTTTGCCCCCAGGTGGGGGCGGGGTGCTCCAGGCAAAGGAACCGTCAGGCCGCGCGGCGGGCGGCCGCAGCGGGAGCGGCGCGGCGAGCGGGCGCCGTCAGGCGCTCTCCGCCTCCTTCTGGATCACGACGAGCGGCGGCTCCTTCTTGTCGATGACGTCCTCGGAGATGACGATCTCCCGGACGTTCCGCCGGCTCGGCACGTCGTACATGATGTCGAGCATCGCGTTCTCGAGGATGGCGCGCAGGCCGCGGGCGCCGGCCTTGTTCTTCATGGCCGCGCGCGCCACCGCGCGCAGGGCACCCTCGGTGAACTTGAGCGAGACGCCGTCCATCTCGAGCAGCTTCTTGTACTGCTTCGCGAGCGCGTTCCGCGGCTTCGTGAGGATCTCGATGAGCGACGGCTCGTCGAGCTCCTCGAGGCTCGTGATCACCGGAAGCCGGCCGACGAACTCGGGGATCATCCCGAACTTGAGGAGGTCGTCCGGCTCGACGATCGCGAGCAGCTCGCCGATGTTCTTCTCCGACCTCGACTTCACGTCGGTGCCGAACCCGAGGCTGCGACCGCCGACCCGCCGCTCGATCACCTGCTCGAGGCCGCAGAAGGCGCCGCCGCAGATGAAGAGGATGTTGGTGGTGTCGACCTGCAGGAACTCCTGCTGGGGATGCTTCCGCCCGCCCTTCGGCGGCACGTTCGCGACCGTCCCCTCGATGATCTTGAGGAGTGCCTGCTGCACGCCCTCGCCCGACACGTCGCGGGTGATGGAGGGGTTCTCGCTCTTGCGGGCGATCTTGTCGATCTCGTCGATGTAGACGATGCCCTTCTGCGCCCGCTCGATGTCGTGATCGGCGGCCTGCAGGAGGTTCACGATGATGTTCTCGACGTCCTCGCCGACGTAGCCCGCCTCGGTGAGGGTGGTCGCGTCCGCGATGGTGAACGGGACGTTCAGGATCTTCGCGAGGGTCTGGGCGAGGAGCGTCTTGCCCGAGCCGGTCGGGCCGAGGAGCAGGATGTTCGACTTCTGCAGCTCGACGTCGTCGATCGCGACGCGGCTCTCGATCCGCTTGTAGTGGTTGTGGACGGCGACGGCGAGGGTCTTCTTCGCGCGCTCCTGGCCGATGACGTACTCGTCCAGGATCGTCTTGATCTCGGAGGGGCGCGGCACGCGCAGCTTCTGCTCGCGCTTCTCCTCGCCGGCGATCTCCTCGGCGATGATGTCGTTGCAGAGGCCGATGCACTCGTCGCAGATGTAGACCGTCGGCCCGGCGATGAGCTTCTTGACCTCCTTCTGCGACTTCCCGCAGAAGCTGCAGCTCAGGGTCTCGCGCTTCTCCATCATTCCCTCGTTCCGCGAGCCCGCTCGTCCGGCTGCCGGTCCCTCCGGGGCACCAGCCCGTCTCGCGCTCCCCTCATTCTACTGCGGCTTCTTCTCCGTCGCTTTCTTGTGGATGATGACCTCGTCGATGATCCCGTATTCCTTGGCCTCGCCCGCCCCCATGAAGTAGTCGCGGTCGGTGTCCTTCTCGATCCGCTCGATCGGCTGACGCGAGTGCTTGGCCATGATCTCGTTCAGGCGCGCCTTGATGCGCAGGATCTCCTTCGCCTGGATCTCGATGTCGGTGGCCTGCCCCTGGAATCCCCCGAGGGGCTGGTGGATCATGATCCGCGCGTTCGGGACGGCGAAGCGCTTCCCCGCCGCGCCGCCGCACAGGAGGAACGCCCCCATCGACGCAGCCTGACCGAGGCAGATCGTCGACACCTGGGGCTTCACGTACTGCATGGTGTCGTAGATCGCGAAGCCGCTCGTCACCGACCCGCCGGGGCTGTTGATGTAGAGGTTGATGTCCTTGTCCGGGTCCTCGGACTCGAGGAACAGGAGCTGGGCGATCACCACGTTCGCCACGTCGTCGTCGATGGGCGTACCGAGGAAGACGATCCGGTCCTTGAGGAGCCGGGAGTAGATGTCGTAGCTGCGCTCCCCGCGGTGGGTCTGCTCGACGACGTACGGCATCGGGATGTAGGGCATCGAAGGGCTCCCCGGATCAGGCGTTCTGGATGGTGGCCGCGGAGGACAGGACGGAGAGCGCCTTGTCCTCCTTGATCTTGTGCTTTAGCGCCTCGCGCGCCTCGCCGCCGCGCAACTGCTGCTGGAGCTTCGCGAGGGGCATGCCGGACTCCCCCGCGAGCTTCGCGATCTCCGCCTGGAGGTCCTCGTCCGTGGCCTCGATCTTCTCCGCCTCCGCGATCGACTCGAGGAGGAGCCGGCCCCGGACCTGGAGGAGCGCCTGCTCGCGCAGGTCGGCGCGCAGCCGGGCGGCGTCGAGGCCGAGGTTCCGGATGTCGAGCCCCTGGCGCGCGAACCGGTCCGCCGCTCCCTCGATCATCGCGTCGATCGCCCGCTCCACGAGGGCGGGGGGCACCTCGAACTCGTTCTTCGCGAGCGCCGCCTGGACGAGGCCGTCGCGCAGCTCGTTCTCGGCCCGCCGCTCCTCGCGCGTCGTCAGGTCCTTCCGGATCCGCTCGCGGAGCGCGTCGAGGGTCTCGATGCCCTCGATCCCGAGCGACTTCGCGAGCGCGTCGTCCACCGGCGGGAGCTGGCGGCTCTTGAGCCCCTTCAGCGTCACCTTCAACTTCGCGACCTTGCCGCGGAGCATCTCGATGCGATGGTCCTCCGCGAACGGCTCCTCGACCTCGACCGTGTCGCCGAGCTTCTTCCCCTTCATCGCCTCGAGGTTCCCGGCGGACACCTGGCCGGGCCCGACGCGGACCGTGACGCCCTCGGCCTTCGATCCCTCGAACGGCATCCCGTCGATGGTGCCCTCGTGATCGACGACCGCCCAGTCGCCCTCCTGGGCGTCGAAACGGCCCTCGACCGCCACGAGCTGGGCCATCGAGTCCTGGATCTTCGTGAGCTCGGCCGCGACCTGGTCGTCCGTCACCGACGGAGGCTTCCGGGTGACCGCGAGGCCCTTGTAGTCCTTGGGCGAGAGCTTGGGCTTCACCTCGACGCGGGCGGTGTAGCGGAGGGGCTTGCCCTCCACGACCCACTCGGAGATGGAGACGTGCGGCGGGGCGACCGCGTCGATCGACTCGACCCGCACCGCCTCGGCGAAGGTGTCGCGGACGATCTTCTCGGCGACCTCCCCTTCGACCTCGGAGCGGAAGTTGCGCTCGAGCACCTTGCGCGGCGCCTTCCCGGGCCGGAAGCCCCGGAGCTTCACTCGGCGGCCGAGCCCGACGTAGGCGCGCTCGAGCTCGTGCGCGACGCGGTCCGGGTCGACCTCGATGGTCAATTTCCTCTCGACGGGGGAGACGCTCTCGACCTCGATCTTCATGTTCGCTTCGCCTCGGCGGGGTGTGGGGGCGGTAGTGCTACGCGCCGGAAACTCCTAGGTCAAGCGCCATGGGCGGAGAGGGACTCGAACCCTCACGGATCGCTCCACCGGATCCTAAGTCCGGCGCGTCTGCCAGTTCCGCCATCCGCCCGGGACCTCCGAATACCACGTCCGGGGACGTGAACCGATCTCCGTGGTAAGAGGGGCGCCGTGGACGGGCACGACCATCCCGCCGACGCGCCCTGCCTGCCGGCCTGCCCGGCCTGGGCCGAGGGCGCGCTCCAGCTCCTCGCCCTCCGGCGCCGCTACCCGGAGATGCTCGAGGCCTGCCGCGCCGCCCGCGAGATCGAGTGGATCGCGGTCGCGCCGGACGCCCCCGGGGTCCTGCTCCCGGACAGCCTGCACGAGGAGGATCTCGTCCGCCTGAACCTCGTCGCCGGGCGGGACACGGCCGAGGTGCTCCTCGACGAGTGGGGGATCCGCTGCAACCTCACGTTCCGGGGGCGGCGCTTCGACTGCGCCTTCCCGTGGGCGTCGGTGCTCGCGGGCCGCCTCCGGCCGCCCGAGCGCAAACGCCCCCGGTTCGACGTCATCCCGGGCGGGAAGAAGGACTAGCGTCGCGCGGTGTCCGGAAAAGGAGAAGGCCCGCCGGGGATCCGGCGGGCCTTCGATGTGAGCGCGGAAGGAATCGAACCTTCAACCTATGGATTAAGAGTCCATTGCTCTGCCAGTTGAGCTACGCGCCCGTGAAGCTTCCCGGGATGGCCGAGGGTGCGCGGATCTACCAGCGCGCACGCTTGGTTGTCAACGCTTCGCTGGCGCCGCGCACCTCCGCGCCGCGCACCTCCGCGCAGCGGCCCCGGTCTGGCGCGCCCGGAGGGAGTCGAACCCCCGACCAGCGGCTTAGAAGGCCGCTGCTCTATCCATCTGAGCTACGGGCGCTTCGTTTACTGAGGGTGAGTAAAGGGGCTCGAACCCTTAACCCCCGGATCCACAGTCCAGTGCTCTACCGATTGAGCTATACTCACCGTAAATCTAAGTTGGCGCGCCCGGAGGGAATCGAACCCCCGACCTGCGGCTTCGAAGGCCGACGCTCTATCCATCTGAGCTACGGGCGCTGATACCCCGAAACCTCCAGCAATGGGACCCCGCGAGCGGGTTCCCGGCCATCCCATGTTTTCAAAGAGTCGGGGCGGCCGGATTCGGACCGGCGACCTCCTGCGCCCAAGGCAGGCGCGCTACCAGGCTGCGCTACGCCCCGGTTCCCACTGCTGCCGGCGTACGGGCGACCCGGCCGTTCCCGAAGAACGCGGATTCCTAGCGTTTATGTGAGCGCACGTCAAGGCGGCGCCGCGAGCGTCGCGAGCGCGGCGCGCAGCCTGCGGAACGCCTCGCCCCGGTGCGAGATCGCGTCCTTCTCCTCGGCGGACAGCTCGGACATGGTCCGCTCGCGGGTGAGCGGAGGGGCAGGCGACATCTGCCCCCCCGTGGGAATGAAGAGCGGGTCGTACCCGAAGCCGCCCGACCCGCGGCGCTCCCGGCCGATGCGGCCGCGGCAGACCCCGTCCGCCGTCGCGACGATGGTCCCGTCCGGCGCCGCGACCGCGAGCACCGCGCGGTACTCCGCCC
>DASWCJ010000348.1:0-10910 GCA_036390155.1 Anaeromyxobacter sp. | reverse complement strand
CGGCGCAGGGCGAGGTCGCCACCGTGAAGCCGCCAGGCTGCGGGTGCGGTGCAGGCTCGGGGCCGGGTGGGCTCGCGCTCGCGCTGCTCGCGGCGGCGCTGCGGCGCCGGCCCGCGCGCCGTCGCGCTACATGAACCCCATGCGCCGCGTGGACGCGAGCACCCGCTCGGCCACGTCGAGGACGCGGGTCACGCGGCAGCCGAGGAGGAACGCGAGCGCGTCGCGCTCGGGGAGATCGGTGAGGCGCAGGAGGTCCGCGACGCTCTTCGTGCCGTCCGCGAGGGTGAGGAGCTTCGCCTCGGGACCGCGGATCGTGAGCTCGTAGAGCGGGAACGCGGGCTCGGGCGTCGGCGCGAGGTGTAGGTCCGCGGGCAGGTCCGCGCGCAGGCGCGGGAGGGTGGAGGCGCGCCGCAACCCGTCGAGCACGAGGTCGCCGGGTCTTAGCTTCACCGGCACGCACCAGGCCGGCTGCTTGCCGAGCTGGAACTCGTAGGTCCCGTCGCGCCACTCGAAGGTGGACCAGGCGATGGCGCGGATCTGGCCGGCGAGGATCTCGGCGCGCTTCTCCGGACCGACGATCCCGGCCTCGGCGAGGAGGTCGGCGGTCCGCGCGGCGGGGTTCTCCCTCCGCAGCGCATCGAGCCGCTCCTGCGAGAGCAGGCCGCGCCGCACGCAGATCGCGCCGAACCGCTCCGCGCCGACGTTCGACGCGGCGAGGATCGGCACCCCCTCCTCGACGACGACGACCTTCTTCACGGGGCCGCGCAGAAGCGTGAGGACGCCGGTGGAGCACCCCGTGTGGAGGGCGACGAGCAGCCGCGGGACCGGCGCGTCGCCGAGCGCTCCGCGGGGAGGGGGCTCCGCCGGCTCCCGCGAGGCGGGGCGCGCGGGCGCCTCGTCCGGGAGGGGAACCGCGAACCCCTCGCGCGGGACGGGCTTCACCTCGATCGGCTCGTCGATGAGCGCGAAGTCGAACCGGCGATCGACGATGGGGGACGGCACGCGGGCCGGAATCTAGCACGCCCCTGCGCGCTCCTGGCAGGAGGCGGGCGGGGGGGATAGGCTCGGGACGGTGCCGCTCGCGTTCCATCACGTCGCGATCCAGTGCGCCGACCTCGGCCGGAGCGAGGCGTTCTACCGGGAGGTGCTCGGGCTCGGCGTGCTGCGCCGCTGGACCCGCGAGGGAGGCGGCGACCGGAGCGTGTGGCTGTCGATCGGGGACGGCGGCGACGCGTTCCTCGCGCTCGAGCGCGCGGACGAGCCGGCGTCCCCGGCCGCGTGGCGCGACGGCAAGGCGGGGCTGCACCTCGTCGCGCTCCGGATCGCGCCGTCGGAACGGCGCGCCTGGGAGGATCGGCTCGAGGCGGCGGGAGTCCTCGTCGTCCACCGCACCCGCTGGTCGATCTACTTCCACGATCCGGACGGGAACCGGATCGGGCTCAGCCACCACCCCGAGGACGTGCCGGAGGCGCCGTGATCTTCGATCGCCGGCGGTACGGCACCGACAACTACGTCTACCTCCTCGGCGAGGGCGAGGACGCCGCGCTCGTCGATCCCGGCGACCCGGTGGTCGCGCTCGGGATGGCGGCGGCGCACGGGCTCCGGCCCCGGTTCATCCTCCACACCCATGGCCACGCGGACCACACCGGCGGCTCGGCGGCGCTGCGGGCCCGGCTCGGCGCGCGCGTGCTCGGACACGGCGCCGACGCGGCGCGCTTCGCGCCGGACGAGGACCTCCGCGGCCGGGCCGAGGTCGCGCTCGGCTCGCTCCGCGTCCGCGTGCACGAGGCCCCGGGCCACACGCCCGGGGCGGTCCTCCTCGAGGCGGGCGGGAAGCTCCTCACCGGCGACACGCTCTTCTGGTCCGGCAGCGGGAACTGCCGCAGCGGTGGCGACCCGGAGGTCCTGGCGCGGACGTTCACGCGCGTCTTCCCGCGCCTCGACGGCGGGCTCGAGGTCCATCCCGGCCACGACTACGCGGAGCGGAACCTCTCGTTCGTCCTGTCCCTCGAGCCGGGGAACGAGGCCGCGCGGCGTCGCCTGGACGAGGTACACGCGGCGCGCGCCCGGGGAGAGGAGCCGCCCGCGACGACGCTCGACGGCGAGCGGGCGGTGAACCCGTTCCTCCGCACGGACGACCCGGCGGTGCGCGCGGCGGTGGCGCGGCTCGCGGGAAATCCCCTGGCCGTGGGCGCGGAAGCGGTGTTCGTCGCGCTGCGCGCCCTCCGAGATCGTGCGTAGACTCGCCTGCGGGCGCCGCGGAGGCCCGCTCCGGGGCGTCCACGCCCGGTGACCTGGGTCACAGCGACGCCACGCCGGCCTGCCGCATACTCCCCCTCGTCCGATGGTAGAATTTCCGGCCGGCCGGATCGGTCGGACTCGACTGAAGCGGAGGAGACCCATGAGACTCGCACTCGCCCTGGCCGTCGCGGCCGCGTGGACCGGGCTGCCCGCCGGTGCGCGCGCCGAGAGCGGCGTGGACTGGCAGCGCAAGGTCGTGAAGTGCACCGGCAGCGGCGCGGCCAACCTCCGCGACGCGGGCGGGAACCCGGCCGTCGCGCGCATCGGCGCCGAGAAGGCGGCGAAGCTCGACGCGCTCCGCAACTGCATGGAGGCGCTGAAGGGCGTCCAGCTCGAGTCGGGCAAGACCGTCGGCGGCGCGCTCGCCTCCGATCAGACGCTCACCGGGCAGGTGCAGGGGCTCGTGAAGGGCTTCAAGGTGGTCGGCGCGCCGCGGTACTTCTCCGACGGCGGCGTCGAGCTCGACGTCGAGTTGCCGCTCGAGGGCGCGATGTCCGACGCGCTCCTCCCGAAGCCCGACCCGAAGGACGAGCCCAAGGCGGAGCCGAAGAGGAAGTCGGAGTCGGCGCCGGTGGGCACCTCGCTCGTGGTGGACGCGCGCGGCCAGAAGCTCGTGCCCGCGCTCGCGCCGCGGATCGTGGACGAGGGCGGCAAGGTGGTCTACGGCCCGGCGACGCTCGGCGAGAAGGGGCGCAAGGCGGGCGGGACCTTCGCGTACGCGAACGACCTCGCCGCCGCCCAGCGCTCCATGAAGGATCGGCTCGGCGCGCAGCCGTTCGTGGTGAAGGCGGTGCGCGCCCAGGGCGCGGACCTCGTCATCTCGACGGCGGACGCTGCCGCGCTCTCGAACACCGACGCCGCCTTCCTCGCGGAGGGGAAGGTCGTCGTCCTCGCGGATCAGGGAGAACGCCCATGAACGCCCGCATCGCCGCCGCGCTCGCCCTCGCCGCGCTCGTCCCGCTCGCGCGCGCGGAGGACAAGGTCCAGACCACCGAGGCCGTCGGCCAGGCCGCCATCGCCGGGGACGTGCTCGCGGCGAAGTCGCAGGCCAAGGACGACGCCCTGCGCAACTGCGTCCAGCAGGTCGCCACGACGCACGTCACCGCCGCGACCGAGACCGACCAGGCGCAGCTCCTCTCCGACAAGGTCTACTCCCACTCGCAGGGGTACATCCGGAAGTTCCAGGTCCTCGAGGACAAGCAGGACGGGAACACCTGGACGACGAAGCTCCGCTGCGAGGTGGCCGAGTCGAAGCTCGACGAGGACCTGCTCGCGTTCGGAATCGCCTACCGGCGCGCCGGCATGCCCCGCGTCTTCGTGCTCATCGCCGAGCAGGCCGTCCACGCCACGCAGGCGACGGGCTGGTGGCAGGGGGGCGGCAACACCGCCGACCTCCGCGTGATGGAGAACGCCTTCATGGACCGGATGGAGAAGTCCGGGTTCACCTTCATCGACCCCGAGGTGCTGCAGGGCAAGGTGAAGCTCGAGGCGATCGGCGCCGACCCGAACCTCCAGCAGGCCCGCGAGATCGGCGTGAAGACCGGCGCGGAGATCGTCATCATCGGCCGCGCCATCGCGAAGCCGCTCGGCGAGATGCAGCTCGACAACGGGACCTTCTACTCCTCCGTCGCGAACGTCTCGGCGCGCGCGGTCCGCACCGACACCGGCGACGTCGTCGCCGCGGCGGAGTTCACCGGCACCGCCGGGCGCGGGTTCGAGCAGACCACCGCGGGCCGGAACGCGTTCTCCGAGGCGGGGCGCCAGCTCGCCCGCGACCTCTTCGCGAAGATCGGGAAGGTCTGGGTCCGCGAGCAGTCCGGCGCGCGCCGCATCGCGCTCACGGTGAAGGGCGTCGACGACTACGCCCGGCTCGCGACGTTCAAGGCCGCCCTCACCAACACGGTGCGCGGGGTGAAGGACGTGCAGGAGCGCTCGATGGGCGACGGCAAGGCCGACCTCGACGTCACCATCGCGGGGCGCTCGAGCGATCTCGCCACCGAGCTCGCCACGAAGAAGTTCCCCGGCTTCGGCGTGAAGGTGAAGTCGGTCACGCAGGGCTCGATCGAGGTGGAGCTCAAGGAGACGAAGTGACCACGCGCGCGCGAGTCCTCGCCGCCACCCTCGCGGGCGCGGCCCTCCTCCTCGCCGGGGACGCCTCCGGCGCACCGGGCGCCCCGGCGGGCACGGTGACCTTCCTCGCCGGCGAGGCGACGCGCGCCGCGGGGGGCAAGGCCGAGAAGCTCGCGGTGGGCAAGGCCGTCTACCAGGGCGACCTGCTCGAGACGCAGAAGCGCACCCGGCTCGAGGTGAAGCTCGCCGACCAGAGCGTCCTCCGGCTCGGCCCGTCCTCCAAGGCCGAGGTCGCGGCGGCCGCGTTCGGCAAGTCCGTCGAGGAGCGGAACGTCTCCGCGAAGCTCGTCGTCGGCAAGGTCTGGGCGAACGTCGCGAAGGCGGTCGGCGGCGAGCAGCGGTTCGAGGTGAAGACCGAGAACGCCGTCGCCGGCGTGCGCGGCACCACGTTCCGCGTGGACGCGGCCACCGATCGGTCCGTCGTGGTGAAGGTCTACAGCGGCACGGTCGCGGTCGCCTCCGGCGCGATTCCCCGCCCCGAGCACAGGGGCGCGGAGGGCGAGAAGCCGCCCGAGGGCGGCAAGCCGAAGCGGCAGCAGATCGCGGGGCCCCAGCCGGTCACCCGCGAGCAGTGGGAGAAGATCGTCACCAACATGATGGAGGTGCGGGTCTCCTCCGAGGGCGTGCCGACCGAGCCCGAGAAGTTCGCGCTGGCCGGCGCGGGGCAGGACGAATGGGAGGAGTGGAACAGGAGCCGCGACGAAGCGAGGTGAGCGAAGGGCGGCCCCCCGGGCCGGCGAACCTCGCGAACGCGCTCACGGCGCTCCGGATCGTGCTGGCGCCGGTCTTCCTCGTCCTCTACGTGGGCGGGGATCGCCTCCGGGCCCTCGCCGTGTTCGCCGCGGCGGCCTCGACGGACCTCCTCGACGGGCTCGTCGCCCGGGTGCTCCGGCAGCAGACCCGGCTCGGGGCGTTCCTCGACCCGATCGCGGACAAGCTCCTCGCCGCCTGCGCGCTCGTCGCCCTCGCCGCGACGGGGCGCCTCCCCGCCTGGCTCCCCGTGCTGGTCGTGAGTCGGGACCTCGCCCAGCTCGCGGGGGCCGCCGTCCTCCGGACCACCCATCACCCCGTGCCGGTCGCGCCGACCCGGATCGGCAAGTACGCGACCGTCGCGCTCGCCCTCACGGTGGTGTTGGCCCTCGCGGACGAGTTCGGGGCAGACCCGGGCGGAGACCTCGGCCCGTTCGTGATCGCCTTCGCGCTGCTCGCAGCGGAGTGCGTCGCGCTCTCGTTCGGGCAGTACTCGCTCTTCTTCCTGCGCGCGATCCGCGGCCCCGAGCGGTAGCCGCGCCGCGGAGGAGCCGCCCGCTTCCCGGCCGGGCGAGCGTGCCTACGTTCGTTCCATGGGGGAGCGCCGCCTCAAGCTCATCGTCTCCGACTTCCACCTCGGAAAGGGGCCGTACCGGGCGGACGGCAGCGTGAACGTCCTCGAGGACTTCCGGCAGGACGGCAAGTTCGCCGAGTTCCTCGAGTATCACGACCGCGAGTGGAAGGACGCGGACGTCGAGCTCATCGCGAACGGCGACTTCTTCAACCTCCTCTCGGTGGACCTCGACGGCCGGCTCCAGGAAGCGATCACGGAGCGGCTCGCGGTCGAGAAGACCGAGGCGATCCTCCAGGGCCACCCCGCCGTGTTCGACGCGCTGGCGCAGTTCGCGGGGGGCGAGGGCCGGCGGGTCACGTTCCTCATGGGGAACCACGATCCGGGGCTGCTCTTCCCGGAGGTCCGGCACCTCATCGCGCACCGCGTCGGCGGCGCGAACCGGTTCATCCTCGACGAGTACGACTTCGACGGCGTCCACGTGGAGCACGGGATGCAGCGCGAGCCGGTGAACGCCTTCAACACCGCCCGCTACTTCCGGGAGAAGGACGGCGAGCGCTTCCTGAACCTGCCGATCGGGTCGCGCTACATCATCCACGTCCTCAACGCGGAGAAGGCGCAGCGCCCGTACATCGACAAGGTCGCGCCGTTCACGAGCTACTACCGCTGGGCGGTCCTCAACGACCCCGAGGCCGTGATCCGGATCACCGTGCGTTCGCTCGCCTTCGCCGGGGCGGCCCTGCTGCGGCGCATCCCGCACCTCGACCCGGAGCCGCTCGCCGACGTCTTCCGGCGGCTCCTGCGCTTCACCGCGTTCCCCACGCTCGAGCACGAGGCGCGGCACCTGCTCGGGAAGAAGGGTTACCACACGGTGATCATGGGCCACACCCACGTGCCCCTGTACCGCGAGTACGGGCGCGACCGGGTCTACGTGAACACCGGCACCTGGAACCCGATGACCTCGCTCGACGTGGGCAGCCTCGGACGGACCGAGCAGCTCACCTACGCGCACGTCGAGTGGGTGGAGGGCCGCCCCCGGGCGCGCCTCCGCGAGTGGCGCGGCCTCTCGAGGCCCGCGGCGGACGTGTTTTTCTGAGCGGCGCACAGTCCCGTTGACTCCACCGGAGGGCGCGCTATAAACGCGCGTCGCTGGTCGCAGACAGGCCCGTAGCTCAGTGGTAGAGCACTACCTTGACACGGTAGGGGTCGTCGGTTCGATACCGACCGGGCCTAAGGACAAACGGAGGGGGTAGCCCACCGGCTACCCCCTTTCTCCATCCGGCGAGGGGGCGGCGCCGCCCGGCTCCGACCCTCCCGTCCAGCGGGGCGCGAGAGGTGCAGCGGTGAACGTCGGCCCCCCAGCGCCGTCGCAGGGCCCGGACGCCCCGGGTTCGCCGGCGCGGAAGGACGGCGCGGCCGCCGAGATGTCCGCGGCCTCGCCCGTGCCGCCGGCGGTCTGGGCCTGCGCCGCGGCGGTCCTCGCGCTGCGCGCCGTTCCGTTCCTCGCCTCGTGGCTCGTGGCGCCGCCCGAGGGAAACGCTTCCGTCCTCGCGCCCTTCGCCCTCAAGGACTGGCTCCAGTACGTGGCCCTCATCCGGCAGGGGCCCGGTCCCTTCGCGAACCCGTTCACGACGGAGCCGCAAGGACACCGGATCGTGCTGGTCTTTCACCAGGCGCTCGGCGCGGTGCACGCCGCGACCGGGCTCGATCCGTTCTGGCTGCTCGAGCTCTCCCGCATCCCCGCAGTGCTCGCGTTCACCTGGAGTCTCTGGCATCTCGTCGCGGCCGTCCACGTCGAGCGACGCGTGCGCGTCTGGGCCGCCGCGCTGGTGCTCCTCTCCGGCGGCCTGTCGTTCCTGGGCCGGTGGGCGTCGGCGCTCGCCCCGGATCCGCGGCAGATCGAGACCGACCTCTGGACGGCGATGGGCTGGAGCACGTTCGACGCGGCGTACAACCCGGTCTGGATGGTGGGGCTCGCGCTCGCGCTCCTGGCGCTGCGGCCCCTCGTCCAGCCCGGCGGACCCGCGTCGCGCCGCGACGCCGCGGTCGTTGCGCTCGCGACGCTCGGCGCGTGGCTCGTCCATCCGTACTCGGGGGTGGTGGTCTTCGCGGCTGCGGCGGGCGCGGCGGCGAGCGCGTGGGTGTCCGGCGCCGGGGCCGGCGCGCGGCTGCGCCGGACGGCGCTCGCGCTCGCGCCCGCGGCGCTCTTCCTCGCCGGCCTCGTCGCCTGGCAGCGGGGGGACCCCGCGTACCGCTCCGCTTCGGCGGGCTTCTTCGGCCCGCAGGGGCTGCCGACCTTCTGGTACCCGCTCACGTACGCCGCGCTCGGGTTCTTCGCCCTCCGCGGGCTGCGGCGCTGGGCGGAGGCGCGTCACCCGTGGCGCGACGGGCTGGCTGGGTGGGCGGGGGCGCTCGCGGTGCTCCACACCTCGACGGTGGTGAACGGGTATCACTTCGTGTACGCGCTCCACCTGCCGCTCGCGGTGCTCGCCGCCCCGGCGGTGGCGGAGTGGTTCGCCGCGGCGCGTGGGGCGGCGGCGCGTGCGCTCGCGGCACGGGCCGCAGCGGCCGCGCTGCTCTTCTCCTCGGCGCTCGCCAGCACCGCCACGGACGTCGCGGGCCGCTGGCACGTGGGGCTCGACGTCGCCGCGACGCTCGAGGCGCTCGGGCGGCTTCCCCCGGGGAACGTCCTCTCGGGCGCGGAGCTCGGCGGGCTCGTGCCGGCCTTCGGCAAGCACCGCGTATACGCGGGGCACTGGTTCATGACTCCCGACTACAAAGCCCGGGCGGAGCTCGCGGACCGGGTCACCGCGGATCCCGCCGGCGCCGCGGACCTGCGCGCGCTCGTCCTGCGCGAGCGGATCGACTACGTCGTGCTCGCGCCCGCCGTGCTGCCGGCGGCGGCCGCCGCCGGCGTGCCCATCACGGGTGCCGCGCAGTTCGGCCGGTTCGTCGTCGTCTCGACGGGACGGCGCTGAGCGTCACGCCGCTGGCGTTTTTCCCCGGCCCCGGCTAAGGGAGCGAAGCCATGAGCGATCTCGTCCAGGTGACCCTTCCGGATGGCAGCCGCAAGGAGGCGCCGCGCGGCACGACCGTCCACGAGTTCGTGAAGACCTCCATCGGCGCCGGCCTCGCCAAGGCCGCCTACTTCGCCAAGCTCGACGGCGAGCCGGTCGACCTCTCGCGCAAGCTCGAGAAGGACGCGAAGCTCGAGGTCGTCACGACGAAGAGCCCGGAAGCGCTCGAGGTCGCGCGCCACGACGCCGCGCACGTGATGGCGAGCGTCGTCCAGAAGCTCTACCCGGGCACGCAGGTCACCATCGGCCCGGCGATCGAGGACGGCTTCTACTACGACTTCGCCCGCGAGACGCCGTTCACCCCGGAGGACCTCGAGAAGATCGAGAAGGCGACCAACGAGGCGATCGCGTCGGACGTCCCGTTCGTCCGCGACGAGATCTCGATGCCGGACGCCCTCTCGCTCTTCGAGCGGCTCGGCGAGAAGTACAAGGTCGAGATCGTGAAGGACATCGCCGCGCGCGGCGCGAAGACCCTCACCCTCTACAAGCACGGCGACTGGGTGGACTTCTGCCTCGGACCGCACGGACCGTCCACCGGCCGGATCGGCGTCGTGAAGCTCCTCAGCGTCGCCGGGGCGTACTGGCGGGGCGACGCGAAGAACGCGATGCTCCAGCGCATCTACGGGACCGCCTTCTTCGACCGGAAGGCGCTCGACGCCCACCTCGTGAAGCTCGAGGAGGTGAAGAAGCGCGACCACCGCCGGCTCGGGCCCGCCCTCGGCCTGTTCGCCTTTCACGACGTCGCGCCCGGGGCCCCCTTCTGGCTGCCGCTCGGCACGACCCTCTACAACGTCCTCGCCGACTCGATGCGCCGCCTGGTCTCGAAGAACGGGTACCAGGAGGTGAAGACGCCGCTCCTCTTCAAGAAGGGGCTCTGGGAGCAGAGCGGCCACTGGGGCGTCTACAAGGAGAATATGTTCCTCGTCCTCGACAAGGAGGCCGATCCCTCCCTGCCCGTCGAGGAGCGGCTCAACTCGAGCCTGAAGCCGATGAACTGCCCCTCGCACCACCTCATCTACGGGATGGGGAAGCGGTCGTACCGGGAGCTCCCGATCCGGTACTTCACCGTGGACGTGCTCCACCGGAACGAGCTCTCGGGCTCGCTCGGCGGCCTCACCCGCGTCCGCCAGTTCGCGCAGGACGACTCGCACGTCTACCTGATGGAGTCGCAGATCGCGGACGAGGTGGACCGGATCGTCGGCCTCATGAAGATCGTCTACGGCGCGTTCGGCCTCGAGTTCTCGCTCAAGCTCGCGACCCGCCCGAAGCCCGAGGAGCGGCTCGGCGACGACGCGCTCTGGGACAAGGCGGAGGGGGCGCTCCGCGCCGCGCTCGAGAAGATCGGGATGCCCTGGGAGCTGAACCCGGGCGACGGCGCGTTCTACGGGCCGAAGATCGACTTCGTCGTGACCGACTCGCTCGGGCGCAAGTGGCAGACCTGCACGATCCAGCTCGACTACGCCGCGCCGGAGCGGTTCGACCTCACCTACGTCGGCGACGACAACAGGGAGCACCGGCCGGTCGTCATCCACCGCGCGATCTACGGCTCGTTCGAGCGGTTCATCGCGATCCTCATCGAGCACTACGCCGGCGCGTTCCCCGCCTGGCTCGCCCCGGTGCAGGCTCGGATCCTCGCGGTCTCGGACCGCTTCGAGCCCTGGGCGCGCGAGGTCGAGGCGCGCCTCTCGGCGGAGGGGTACCGGGTCGAGGTGGACCACTCCTCCGACAAGCTCGGCGCGAAGATCCGCAACGCCGAGCTCGCGAAGATCCCGTTCGCCCTCGTCGTCGGCGAGAAGGAGGTCGAGGGGAGGGCGGTGGCGCCGCGCCGGCACGGCGGAGCGGATCTCAAGTCCATGCCGCTCGAGGCCTTCGTGTCGCTGATGAAGAAGGAAGCAACGCCGCCGTATTGACGGGGTGCGCGTAACGGTTCGCGCACGGCTGGCTCTTGCTCCGGATGGTCGTGATTGCCGCGCGCCGCATCAAGTTCGTCTGACGGCCCGGCGGTGCGCCTGCCCGGAGATCGGGCGCCGGGCGGCGTGGCGGGCGACCCCGCCCCGGGAGGGCGGCGGAGCGCCGGCGAT
>DASWCJ010000347.1:0-2215 GCA_036390155.1 Anaeromyxobacter sp. | reverse complement strand
CGCACCCGGAACCGGCTCATCGGCGCGATGTACTTCGGCGTGCTCTGCGTCGGCGCCGACCTCGCCGGCGGCCTCCCGGCCGCGCGAATCATGCTCGCCCGCCACAAGGGGATGAAGCTCGTGTTCGCCGACATGAAGGCGGAGTTCCTGAAGCGCGCCGACGGGGACGTCGTCTTCCGGAACCGCGACGGACCGCGGATCGTCGAGGCGGTCGCGCGCGCCGCCGCGACCGGGGAGCGGGTGACGATCCCGCTCGAGGTCGTCGCGACCGTGCCTGCCCGGTACGGCGACGAGCCCGTCGCGCGGTTCACGATGTCCCTCTCCCTCAAGCAGCAAGCGGGCGCGCGCGGTACGCTCCAGAGATGACGCCGGCGAGCGCAGGGGCAGCCGGATGAGGCTGCCCCGTAGCGAGCGGGGGGATCGGGGGGGCGCGAGCTCCGCGGATGCGGAGCGAGTGTCCCCCCGCTGAGAATGACGCAAGAGCGCGTCGCGCTCTATGCAGGAACCGTCGTCGCGTACGCCGACATGTACGTGACGCAGTCGATCCTGCCCGTCCTCGCGGCGGAGATGGGGGTCGGCGCGGCGCGGGCGGGGCTCACCGTGTCCGCCGTGGTGCTCGCCATCGCGGTCGCGTCGCCGTTCTACGGCCCGCTCTCGGACGCGCTCGGCCGCCGCCCGGTGATGGCGGGCGCGACCGCGCTCCTCGCGGTGGCGACGCTGGCGTGCGCGTTCGCGCCGACGTTCGAGGCGCTCGTCGCGCTGCGCGCGCTGCAGGGCGTCTTCGTGCCTGGGATGACGGCCGTCTCGGTGGCGTACGCCGGCGACCGGTTCGGCCTGCGCGGGCTGCCCACCGTGGTCGCCGGGATCATCGCGGCGTCGGTCCTCGGCGGCCTCCTCGGGCGCGTGCTCGCGGGAGGGATCGCCGCCGCGGGCGGCTGGCGCGCGCCGTTCGTCGCGTTCGCGGTGCTGACCGCCGTCGCCGCGCTGCTCCTCGCGCGCGGCCTCGCGCCGTCCGGCCCGGTCCGCCGGGCGCGGGCGGGCGAGGCCTGGGCGGCGATGCTCGCGCACCTGCGCGATCCGCGGCTCGTCGGCGCCTACCTCGTCGGCGCGGCGCTCTTCTTCGCCTTCATCGGAATCTTCACCTACCTCCCGTTCCGACTCTCCGCGCCACCCTATGCCCTCCCGACCGGGGTCATCTCGAGCGTCTACCTCGTCTACGCGGCGGGCGCGGTCTCCTCGCGCGTCGCGGGGCGGCTCTCGGGGCGGATCTCGCCGCGTGCGCTCATCGCGACCGGGCTCGCGGTGGAGGCCGCCGGGATGGCGCTCACGATGGCCCGCCCGCTCGCGCTCGTCGTCCTCGGGCTCGTCGTAGTCGTCATCGGGACCTTCGTCGCGCAGGCGGTTGCACCCGCGTTCGTGAACGCGACGGCGGAGACGGCCAAGGGCGGCGCGAGCGCGCTCTACCTCACGAGCTACTACGTGGGCGGGACGCTCGGGTCCGCGCTGCCCGGCCTCGCGTGGCAGGCCGCCGGCTGGAACGGGGTGGTCGGCGCCTGCATCGCCGCCACCCTCGTCGCGATGGCCGCGAACGCCCTCCTGTGCGGACGGCTGCCCTCCCGGCGCGGGGCGGGGTAGAGTCCCGCGCCATGAACGGACCGGCGGCGCTCGGGATGGTGCTCGCGATGCTCGTGGACGGGCGGGGGAAGGTCGTCCGTGGCGGCGCAGGCAGGGGACAGCTCTACGCGACCCGCGACGGGCTCGTCGTGCTGAAGCCGACGGCGCGCCAGGAGATCTTCCAGCGCCTGATGAACGGGACGCTGCTCCTCTCGATCTTCGTGGTCGTCGCGAACGTCTTCACGTTCAAGGAGCCGGCCGCGCTCTGGATCGCGGTCGCGCTCCAGGCGATCTACTGGCTCTCGCTCCCCGCCCGCCGCCGCGCGCTCGACCCCGAGCTGCTCGGGGACGCCGCCCTCGCCGAGGCCGCCCGCAAGCGCGCCCTCGTGCAGGTGCCGGCGGACCAGATCGCCTCCGTCACGCCGCCGGAGCCGCCGAAGCGCGGCTTCCGCAAGCCGGCGCGGTTCGTCCTCGCGGACGGCGCGCTCGAGGTGTACCTCTCCGAGGGTCAGTTCCGGCGGGCGCTCGAGGGGCTCGGGAGGCAGGGGTGACCGACCCGGCGGCCCCGGCCGCTCGGCGCGGCGCCGAGCCGCTCGTGGTC
>DASWCJ010000346.1:0-9620 GCA_036390155.1 Anaeromyxobacter sp. | reverse complement strand
TCCATCGGGCTCGGGCGCATCCGGACCGGGTTCACTTCCTTGTCGTACTTGTACTGGATCCAGGTCTCGATGACGTCGTCCGTGAAGACGTCGCCCTTCAGCAGGAACTTGTGGTCGCGGCGGAGGCACTCGAGCGCCTCGTCGAGCGAGCCCGGCATCTTCGGGATCTCCTTCAGCTCCTCCGGAGACATGCCGTAGATGTCCTTGTCGAGCGGCTGGCCGGGGTTGATCTTGTTCTCGATGCCGTCGAGACCGGCCATCAGCATCGCCGAGAACGCGAGGTAGCCGTTGCAGGACGGGTCCGGCGAACGGAACTCGATGCGCTTCGCCTTGGGCGACGGCGAGTACATCGGGATGCGAATCGAGGCCGAGCGGTTCCGCGCCGAGTAGGCGAGGTTGATCGGGGCCTCGAAGCCCGGGACGAGCCGCTTGTAGCTGTTCGTCGTCGGGCAGACGAGCGCGGCGAGGGCCGGCCCGTGCTTCAGGATGCCGCCGATGTACCACATGGCGAGCTCGGAGAGGCCTGCGTACCCGTCGCCCGCGAAGAGCGGCTTGCCGCCCTTCCAGATCGACTGGTGCACGTGCATGCCCGAGCCGTTGTCGCCGTAGAGCGGCTTCGGCATGAACGTCACCGTCTTGCCGTGCCGGCGGGCGACGTTCTTGATGATGTACTTGAACCACATGAGGTTGTCGGCCATCCCGACGAGCGGCGCGAACTTGATGTCGATCTCGGCCTGGCCGGCGGTGGCGACCTCGTGGTGCTGCCGCTCGACGTGGATGCCGACGGACTCCATCACGCGGCACATCTCGGTGCGGAGGTCCTGCTGGCTGTCCGTCGGGCCGACCGGGAAGTAGCCCTCCTTGTAGCGGGGCTTGTAGCCGAGGTTGCCGCCGGCCTCTTCACGGCCGGTGTTCCACTGACCCTCGACCGAGTCGACCTTGTAGAACCCGTGGTTCACGCCGGAGTCGTAGCGGACCTCGTCGAAGATGAAGAACTCGGCCTCGGGACCGAAGAAGGCCGTGTCGCCGATGCCGGTCGACTTGAGGTACTTCTCCGCCTTGATCGCGATGTTGCGCGGATCGCGGGAGTACGGCTCCTTCGTGATCGGGTCGACGATGTTGCAGATGAGCGAGAGCGTCGGCTCCGCCATGAACGGATCGATCACGGCCGTGTCGGGATCCGGCATGACGAGCATGTCGGAGGCGTGGATCGCCTGCCAGCCGCGGATCGAGGAGCCGTCGAACCCGAGGCCCGCCTCGAACACGTCCTCGGCCAGCTCGTAGAGCGGGATCGAGAAGTGCTGCCAGATGCCGATGAAGTCCATGAACTTCAGGTCGACGTACGTGGCCTTCTTCTCCTTGGCCAAGTCGAGAACCTGCTTCGGGGTGAGCTTTGCCATCGAGTCGTTTCTCCCGTGCGAACTGCGGGGTTGGTTGCGTCGCCGTTTAGCATGCCTCATGCCACGAGATCAGCAGCCAAGCTGAGGCGGATCGCGCTTTTTTTCGGAACTCGACTGACCGATGCTTGAGCAGCCGATGCCTGTTTTCCAGGCATCGGCGCGGAGCCTCCCGGGCGCGGTCTACGCCTTCGGCTTCATCCCGAGAGCGCGCATCCGCTCACGGAGCGTGTTGCGGTTCATGCCGAGGAGCTCCGCGGCGCGGAGCTGATTTCCATTCGTGCGCGCGAGGGCGGCCGCGATGAGCGGCTGCTCCACCGCCGCGAGGGCCGCCTGGTAGCGCCCGCCCTCCGGCTCGGACGCGTCGAGGATCGACTCGACGAGCCCGCCGATCCCGCGCTCCTGCGCGCCGGCCGCGGGCAGCAGGCCGACGAGGTCCTTCGCGGACACGCGGGAGCCCGCGAGCTTGAGGAGCGCGCGCTGCACGACGTTCTGCAGCTCGCGGACGTTGCCCGGCCATGGGTGGGCGAGGAGCAGCGGCTCCGCGTCCTTCGCGAGGAGCAGCGTGCGGCCCTTCAGCTGCTCGCCGTACTTCGCGAGGAAGTGGCGGGCGAGGAGGATGACGTCCGCCTCGCGCTCGCGGAGCGGCGGCAGCCGGATCGGCACGACCGCGAGCCGGTAGTACAGGTCGCGCCGGAAGCGCCCCTCCTCGACCGATCGGGCGAGGTCCGCGTTCGTCGCCGCGACGATGCGGACGTCGACCGCGAGCGGCCGCGAGCCGCCCACCCGGTCGATCTCCCTTTCCTGAAGGACGCGGAGGAGCTTCGCCTGCAGCTCGACCGGCATCTCGCCGATCTCGTCGAGGAAGAGGGTGCCGCCGCTCGCGAGCTCGAACCTGCCGGGCCGGCGCTCCACCGCGCCCGTGAACGATCCCTTTTCGTGCCCGTACAGCTCGCTCTCGATGAGGTCCTTCGGGATCGCGGCCATGTTGACCGTGAGGAAGGGACCGCGCGCGCGGGTGGAGTTCGCGTGGATCGCGCGCGCGACGAGCTCCTTGCCCGTCCCGGACTCGCCGGTGAGGAGGACCGTCATCTCCGTCCGCGCGACGCGCCCGATCTCCTTGTAGACCTCGACCATCGCGGTCGAGCGCCCGATGAGCGTCTCCGGCAGCGCCACGTCGCGGTAGCGCCGCGCCTCGGCCGCGTCGCCGCGCTCCTCGTGCGGCTCGGGGACCTCCGGAACGGTCGAGGCGAGGTCCTTCACGATCCGCTCGACGCGCGCGAGGTCGAAGGGCTTGCCGAGGTAGTCCGCCGCGCCGCGCTTCATCGCCTCGACGGCGGTCCGCATCGTGTCCTCGGCGGTCATGACCACGATGAACGGCGAGTCGCTGCGGCCGCCGATCTCGCCGAGGAGCTTCATCCCGTCGTCGCCCGGGAGGCGGACGTCGAGGAGCACGAGCCCGACGCCGTCCTTGCCGCCGCCGAGCGCGTGCAGCTTCTCGCGCGCCTCCTCGGCGCTGCCGGCCTCCTCGAAGGGGACGCCGGCGCGTTCACAGGTGCGGCCGAGGACGAAGCGGACCGACGGCTCGTCGTCGACGATGAGGACCTTGCGCAATCTACGCTCCGGGGAAAGAGTGCTCGGTCTCCGGTCAGTAGCAACCCTCGGGCCAACCTCGGGCTCAGATATCCAGGGGCAGGAACACGTTCGCCTCGGCGCCTCCGGACGCACGGTTCCGCACCTCCATCCGACCGCCGTGGGCCTCGACGATCCGCCGTGAGATCGCGAGGCCGAGGCCGGTTCCGGCGGCCTTCGACGTCGCGAAGGGGGTGAAGAGCCGCTGCAGCATCCGATCGGGGATTCCGGGGCCGTTGTCGAGGACGGAGATGCGCGCCAGCGGCCGCGTCCGGCCGCCCGCCTGGCGGCGACGGAGGGAGGCGACGCTCGTCTCGAACGTGATCGTCGCGCCCGGGCGCCCCGCCACCGCATCGAGCGCGTTCCGGACGAGGTTCAGCACCACCTGCTTCAGCTTCTCCTCGTCCCCGAGGACGGGCGGGAGCGACGGGTCGAAGTGCTCGACGAAGTGGACCTTCTCCGAGCCGGGGATCCCGCGGGCGAGGACCGCGACGTCACCGACGACGGTGTGCACGTCCACCCGCGCGGTCTCGAGCACGGCGGGCCGGGCGAGGTCGAGGAGCTCGCGCACGAGCCGGTCGACGCGCTTCGCCTCGCGGGCGATGACGAGGGCGTACTCCTTCGCCGGCCCGTCCGCCTCGCGCGCGAGCAGCTCCGCCGAGCCCTGCAAGCCGGCGAGCGGGTTCTTGATCTCGTGGGCGAGGCCGGCGGCGAGCGCCTCGAAGTCGAGCGCGCGCTCGGAGGAGCGGCGGATCCGCAGGATGAGCATGGTGCCGATGAAGCTCGCGCCCTCGAGGACCGGGCTCGCCTCGACCGAGATCGGCACCCCCGCGTCGTTCGGCGAGGGAAAGTCGACGGCCGCCGACTCCTGCGAGTCGCGGACGCGCTCGGCGATCGCGGCGAGCTCCGCGCCGCCCGGCAGGGCGCGGACGGGCAGCTCGACCGATCGCTCCCTGCTCCGCGCGAAGAGCTCCTCCGCGGCCGGATTCAGGTGGAGCACGCCCCCGTCGGCGCCGACGATCACCACCGCGTCGGCGACGGAGTCGAGGGCGGCCCGAGCGATCCCTGCCTGAAGCAGGGGAACCTTGCCGTGCCGCGTCAGGACCGCCCCCGCCGGCTAGAGCGCGTCCTCGCCGCGCTCGCCGGTCCGGATGCGGATGACCTCCTCGACGGGGACGACGAAGATCTTCCCGTCGCCGATCCGGCCGGTCTTCGCGGCGCGCTCGATCGCCTCGACCACGCGACCGACGATGCTGTCCGCGACGACGACCTCGACCTTCACCTTCGGGAGGAAGTCCACGACGTACTCGGCGCCGCGGTAGAGCTCGGTGTGGCCCTTCTGCCGGCCGAAGCCCTTCACCTCGGTGGCGGTGAGGCCTGCCACGCCGACCTCGGAGAGCGCCTGCTTCACCTCGTCCAGCTTGAACGGCTTGATGATGGCTTCGACCTTCTTCACGGCGCGCTCCTTGGATGGATTTCCGGCTGACGCTAAACCCGGCTGTGCGGGGGGTCAACCCACGGATGCTCGAAAGTCGGGCATCGCCCGCCCGAACTCCGGACAGACTGACTCGCTGCGTGTCGCTCCCTGGTGAGCTCCGGGCCGGGGAGTCGAGCCGAGCGCCCGGCGCGGCCCTCTCTCCGTCCCTTCCTGACCGGCATGGTGCAACGGGCAGGCCACGGTCAGGGTGCGGTCGCGGACCGCACCCCCGTCGAGATCGCCGCCCGGTCGGACCGGCGGCTGCCCGGTACAATCCGCGCGTGTCCTGGGCCGAGGTCCTCTCGATCGCCGCCGTCCTGGCGGTCCTCACCGCCGCGCACTTCGCCTTCTGGTCGTGGAAGCTCCACGCGCCGGGGCGCGAGGACGAGCTGCTGCACGCGCGGACCCGCGACGGCTGGTCGCTCGCGGTGGGGAGGCGCCGCCCACGCTCCGCGCCGCGGCTCCCGCCGGTGCTCCTCGTGCACGGCATCGCGATGAACCGGCAGGCGTTCGACTTCGGGCTCGAGCGCTGGTCGCTCTCGGCGCACCTCGCGGAGGCGGGGTTCGACTGCTTCGCGCTCGACCTGCGCGGCCACGGCGGCTCGCGGGAGGGCCCGCCCTCGCGCTGGACCCTCGACACGTACCTGCGGGAGGACCTGCCGGCGGCGCTCGACCTCGTCCGCGAGCGGACCGGCTCCTTGTCCGTGCTCTACGTCGGCCACAGCCAGGGGGCGCTCCTCGGGATGGCGGCCTGCGCGCTCTACCCGGAGCGCATCCGCGCCCTCGCCGCGCTCGCGCCGCCCGCGCACTTCCACGCGCAGCCGAAGCTCACCCGGCTCGTCGCGCTCCGCCGCGCCGGGCTCGGCGGGCACCTCAGGCCCTTCGCGCGCGTGGCGGCGCCGTTCTCCGGCTACTGGCATCCGGCGATCTTCGACCTCTCGATCAACCTGCGGAACGTGGAGCCGCGCGTCTACCGGCGCCTCCTCGCGAACGCGATCGAGGACCTCCCTCCGGGCGTGGTGGACCACTTCGCCGCGTGCACCGCGGACGACTCGTTCCGCTCGTTCGACGGCGCGGTGGACTACCGCGCGATGTTCCCGCGCTGCACGCAGCCCGCACTGTTCGTCTCGGCGGGGAAGGACGGGCTCGCGCCGCCGGAGGTGGTCGAGGCGGCCTCTTCCGAGTGGGGCGGGCCGAAGCGCCACTGGAGCGGCGGCCGGGACTACGGCCACACCGATCTCCTCCTCGGGCGCGACGCGCCGGAGGCGGTGTTCCCGGTGATCCGGGAGTTCCTAATCGAGCAGTCGAGCGAGAGGTGAGCGCGTCGAACTCCCAGTTCGGCGGGTCCTCCGTTTGTTGAACGGTTGACGTTCAAGCCGACAAGCGTTATCTCTGGGTGGTGATCGTCGGGTACGCCGATGAGGCGACGCGAGACATCCACATCGGGGTCGATTCCAAAGTTGCCCGGCGCTTCTCCGTCGAGGTGCGGACCGTCGCCAGACGGAAGCTCGACCTCATCGGTGCGGCCGCCGAACTCCGGGATCTCGCCGTCCCGCGCGGGAACCGGCTCGAGAAGCTGAAGGGGCGCCTCGCCGGGTTCTACAGCATCCGGGTGAACGACCAGTTCCGGATCATGTTCAAGTTCGATGTGGGTCGGGCGTCGCAGGTACAGATCGTGGACTATCACTGAGGAGGAAGCATGCTCACCACCGCCACGATGAAGCGCCGTCCGACGTCCCCTGGTGAGATGCTCCTCGAGGAGTACCTGAAGCCGGCGGGCATCACCCAGGTCGCACTCGCCGCGAAGATGGGGGTCCCGATCCAGCGCGTGAACGGGATCATCGCGGGGCGGCGGACCGTGACGGCCGAGTCGGCGATCCTGCTCTCTCGCGCGCTCGGTACCACCCCCGAGCTGTGGCTGAACCTCCAGCTCGCGGTGGATCTCTGGGACGCACGCCAGCGGATGGCGCGAGGCCGGGTCGTCGCGCATGCGCACGCGCCGGCTCGCTCCGTCCTCGCGAAGCGGAAGGCGCGCTAGCAGCGCGAGACAGCCGACCGAGGGTCGTTAGGCCGTGTTCGCCACCCGACGCAAGGTGCGGTGCCCCGGACGAGCGTTCAGCTGTCATGGAACGGCGCGGCGGCGGCGGGTGGCAGCGGCCGAAGGCGAGATCGCGCGTCCGGAGCGGCGGCCCGCGCACGTGCGCGACGGGCGGAGACCGTCGGTGACAAAGGTTTGGCTGCGGGGCCTCGGAACGAGGACCGCCGGCACGTAGCAGCAGGGCAGGAGACCTTCTAGGCCGGCGCCGGACAGCAGGCGCGATGCTGGACGCGCATCAACCAGGTTCCCAGTGGGAACTTGACGTCGCGCGCGCCGGCTCTCCAGGCAGCGAGCGCCTCCCGATAGGCCGAGCGGAACCCGGCGAGGTGGAGTAGCGCCTCGATCCTCTTCCACTTGTTCCGGCACGCGACACGGGGATTCAGGCCGCGGCGGGGCTCGCCCGGCGCGGGGCGCGCGTACGGCTTCTGCGCGAGCACTCGGGCGACGCCCATGAAGGAGCGGCCGCTCGCCTCGAGGACGGCGGCGGCGCGGTCCTCCGCCCGACGGAGATGCTCGAGGAGCTCGGCGATGTGCTCGGGGACCTTCTCGAAGCCGGGAGGCGGGAGGAACCGCAGGCGGGCGGTCGCGGGCAGGGGCCCGTCGGCGCGGAAGAAGTCCTTCGGCCGCTCGAACACGACGCCATCCCC
The DNA here is from genome assembly GCA_036390155.1 of Anaeromyxobacter sp. GTDB lineage: Bacteria > Myxococcota > Myxococcia > Myxococcales > Anaeromyxobacteraceae > Anaeromyxobacter. The sequence goes on along the minus strand of DASWCJ010000346.1, from coordinate 2,369 downwards.
TCCGATGAGCCTCGGGTCGGACCAGAGCCCGGGCCACTCGCTGCCGCGGCGCACGAGGCCGGCCGCCACCGGGTTCGCGAGGACGTAGACCATCTTCTCGAGGACGGTTTCGGAGGTCTCGAGCCGGACCGCGCTGTAGCTGTCCCGCTCCCAGAGGGCCTCCCAGCGCCCCAGGGAGCAGTTGACCGCCCGCGCGACGAGGGCGTCGAGGTCGCGGTGGAACTCGGGCAGCCGCGCGTTCGGGTCGGTCAGGACGATGTGGAAGTGATTCGACAGCACGCAGGCCGCATGGAGGAGGATGCCGTAGCGCTCGCTGATGACCGCGAGGAGGTAGCCGAAGATCGCGGTCGTCTCCTTCGAGGGCCGCAGGAAGAAGCGGCGCTCCGAGGCGCGGCGCGTGACGAGATAGGTGGTGCCTTCGAGAACCTGGCGAGGCGCGGTCATCCCGCGCGCAAAGGCAAAGGCGGTGCCTGTATCCCGCGTCCGGATTTCGCGGCGTTAGGCAGGATGCACCGTCGGCGGGGCGGTCGTAGCGTCCGGGCAAACTTCCCTCGGTCGGGGAAGGGTTACGATGTGCCACCGTGCGCCGCCGCTTCGCCCTCGCCGCCGCGCTCCCCGCGCTCGTCTCGCTCGCGGTGATGGCGCTCCTCGCCGACCGCCTCGCGCGCCGCGCGCTCGAGGACGAGGTCGCGGCGCGGCTCGTCTCGGTCGCGAAGGCCGCCGCGGCCGCGCTCCCCGCCGACCGGATCGAGAAGCTCGCGCCCGGGGACGAGGCGACCCGCACCTACGGCCACCTGCGCGCCCGGCTCGATCCGGTCGCGCGCGCGACCGGGACTCGGCTCCTCGTCGTCCGGCCGGACCGGACCGCCCTCGCGGACTCGGAGGGACGCGCCCGGATCGGCGAGCCGGTCGCGTCACTCGAGCGCGACCGGCGCGAGCTCGCTCGGGCCGCCGCGGGCGAGGAGGTCGCGAGCCAGGTGATCTTCGAGGGACCGGACGGCCGGCTCCACAAGACCGGCTACGCCCCGGTGCGCGACCAGGCCGGGAAGGTCGTCGCGATCGTCGGCGCGGACGGCACCGCCCCGTCCTTCGAGACCCTCCGCGAGTTCCGGCGCACCCTCGCGACCGTCGCGGTCGCGGGCGCGCTCCTCGGCGCGCTCGTCGCCGCCCTCGCCGCCCTCACCGTCACCCGGCCGCTCGTCACCATCACCGCCGCGGCCCGGCGCATCGCCCACGGCGACCTCGTGACGCCGCTCTGGCGCCGGCGCCGCAAGGACGAGATCGGGACGCTCCGCGACACGATCGAGGAGATGCGCCGCGCCCTCCACGCCCGCGACGAGGAGCGGGAGACCCTGCTCGCCGGGATCGCCCACGAGGTGCGCAACCCCCTCGGCGCGCTCGACCTCTTCGCCGGGCTCCTCGCCGAGGAGCTCGCGAGCCGGCCCGAGGCGACCCACGTCGCCCGCATCCGCTCCGAGCTCGCCTCGCTCTCCCGCGTCGTCGAGGAGTTCCTCGACTACGCGCGCTCGAAGCCGCCGGTGCGCGAGCCGGTGGACCTCGGCCCCCTCCTCGGCGAGGTCGTGGACCTCGTCCAGCCCATCGCGGCGGACCGGCGGGTGTCGCTCTCGGTGGAGGGGCAGGGCGAGGCCCGCGCCGACCGCGATCGGCTCCGGCGCGCCGCGGTGAACCTCGTCCGGAACGCGGTCGAGGCGTCGCCCGAGGGTGGGCTCGTCGAGCTCATCGCGTCGGCGAGCGACGGCGAGGCGACGCTCGAGGTCGCGGATCGCGGCCCGGGCCTCCCGCCCGAGGTCCGCGAGCGGCTCTTCCGCCCGTTCCTCACCACGAAGGAGCGGGGCACCGGCCTCGGCCTCGCCCTCGCGAAGCAGGTCGCCGACGCCCACGGTGGGACCTTGACGCTCGCGGACCGCGAGGGCGGCGGGACCGTCGCGCGGCTCGTGCTGCCGGCAGAGGCAAGCGGCTAGACGCTAGGCGACGCCGCTGCTCTCGCCCTCGAGCGGGATCCGCGTGCGGCGCCGCTCGAACCCGATCACCGCCCAGGCCGCCGCGACGACGCCCGCCACCGCGACGACGCTCGCGACCCACGCGGAAGGGAAGTAGTCGAAACCGCGACTCGCGACGAGGAGCGTCGCGATCCCCACCCCCTCGAGGAACGAGGCGCGGCACTGGGACGTGAGGCCGCGCACGATCCGGCCGACCGCGAGGAACGTGAGCGCCATCGTCGCGACGAGGGCCGTCCCGGCCCCGGTGTCGAGCGAGAGGCCGGCGGCGAACGCGAGCACGGTCGCGACGAGCAGCATCGCTTCGCCGCGCGTGTGCGCGTCCACGTCGGTGCGGCGCCAGCCGGACCA
>DASWCJ010000345.1:0-3251 GCA_036390155.1 Anaeromyxobacter sp. | reverse complement strand
TGGCGCGCCCGGGCGTGCGCCGGCGTCTGCGTTTCCGGGCCCTCTCGTCAGGCCGGCGCCGGTCGCGACTCTGGCGGCGGCGCAGGAGGACGGCGCCTTCCCCGGCCCGCCTCGGCGGCGTTCGGTCCGGGCGCCGAGATCATCGCGATGGAGCTAGCCTCCTTGTCGGGGTCGCCGCCGTCGTGTCAAAATGGCCGATGCGCGCCGGCCCCGGGGGGCTTCGGGCGCGCGTTCACCACATGGCCGAACCGAACGACAAGGGCGCCTTCCGGGCCGACATTCCCGCCGACGCGGTGCAGGAGGCGCTCCGCTCCGTCGAGCGGGTCGCGAAGCCCGCCGAGCCCGGCGCGGACGTCGCCGGCGCCGAGATCGCGATCGAGGCCGAGGCACCCGGCGAGCTCGGGGCCCTGCAGGCGGAGGTCGCCTCGCTCGAGGCGCAGCTCGAGCTCTCGACGACCAAGGGGCGCGAGACGCTCGAGCGGCTGAAGGAGGAGCACGAGCGGCTCCTCCGCGCCGCGGCCGACCTCGAGAACTATCGGAAGCGGGCGGTCCGCGAGCGCGAGGACATCCAGAAGTTCGGGAGCGAAAAGCTCCTCAAGGACCTCTTCCCGGTCGTGGACAACCTCGACCGCGCCCTCGCCGCGGCTCCGGCCGACGACCCGCTCGCGGACGGCGTGAAGCTCGTGCGGACGAGCCTCGAGCAGGTGCTCGCGAAGCACGGCGTCACCGGCTTCTCCGCGATGGGCGAGAAGTTCGACCCGGCGGCGCACGAGGCGCTCATGCAGGTGCCGACCCGGGAGAAGCCGCCCGGGACGGTGGTGCTCGAGCACGCGCGCGGGTTCAAGCTGCACGACCGGCTGGTCCGGCCGGCGATGGTGGGCGTGGCGGTGGAGCCCCCGCCCGACGCCGCCGGACCGGGGACCAAGGCAAGCTGAGCGAGGGAAGCGTGCGATGGGCAAGGTGATCGGGATCGACCTCGGGACCACCAACAGCTGCGTCTCCGTGATGGAGTCGGGCGAGGCGGTGGTCATCCCGAACAGCGAGGGGTCGCGGACCACGCCCTCGATGGTCGCGTTCACCGAGGGAGGCGAGCGGCTCGTCGGCCAGATCGCGAAGCGGCAGGCGATCACCAACCCCGAGTCGACCGTCTACGTCGTGAAGCGGCTCATCGGCCGCAAGTTCGACGATCCCGAGGTGAAGCGCTCGGTGGGCCTCGTCCCGTACCGGATCGTCGCCGCCGACAACGGCGACGCCTGGGTGGAGACCGGCGGGAAGCGCTACTCGCCCGCCGAGGTCTCCGGGATGGTCCTCGCGAAGATGAAGCAGACCGCGGAGGACTACCTCGGCGAAAAGGTGACCGACGCGATCGTCACCTGCCCCGCCTACTTCAACGACGCCCAGCGGCAGGCGACGAAGGACGGGGGGCGCATCGCCGGCCTGAACGTGCTCCGCATCATCAACGAGCCGACCGCCGCCGCGCTCGCGTACGGCATCGACCGGCAGAAGGCGGGCAAGTCGGAGACGGTCGCGGTCTACGACCTCGGCGGCGGCACCTTCGACATCACGATCCTCGAGCTCAGCCAGGGCGTGTTCGAGGTGAAGGCCACGAACGGCAACACCTTCCTCGGCGGCGAGGACTTCGACCAGCGGATCATCGACTGGCTCGCGAAGCGGTTCCAGGAGCAGACCGGGATCGAGCTGAAGCGCGACCGGATGGCGCTGCAGCGGCTCAAGGAGGCCGCCGAGCGCGCGAAGCACGAGCTCTCCTCGGCGACGGAGACGGAGGTGAACCTTCCGTTCATCACCGCCGACGCGACCGGCCCGAAGCACCTCGCCGAGACCATCGACCGCGCCACGCTCGAGCAGCTCTGCGGCGACCTCGTCGAGAAGACCATCGACCCCTGCAAGACCGCGCTCGAGGACGCGGGGCTCCAGGTGAGCCAGCTCGACACGGTCATCCTCGTCGGCGGCATGACCCGGATGCCGAAGGTGCAGGAGGTCGTCCGCCAGTTCTTCGGGAAGGAGCCGCACAAGGGCGTGAACCCCGACGAGGTGGTCGCGGTCGGCGCGGCCATCCAGGGCGGCGTCTTGAGGGGCGAGGTGAAGGACGTCCTCCTCCTCGACGTCTCGCCGCTCTCGCTCGGCGTCGAGACCGCGGGGGGCGTGTTCACCCGGATCATCGAGAAGAACACCACCGTCCCCTGCAAGAAGTCGCAGGTCTTCTCGACCGCGGTCGACAACCAGCCGCTCGTCTCGGTTCACGTGCTCCAGGGCGAGCGCGACATGGCCGCCGACAACAAGACGCTCGGCCGGTTCGAGCTCGTCGGCATCCCGCCGGCGCCTCGCGGCGTCCCGCAGATCGAGGTCACCTTCGACATCGACGCGAACGGGCTCGTCCACGTCTCGGCGAAGGACCTCGGGACGGGCAAGGCCCAGTCGATCCGGATCACCGCCTCCTCCGGCCTCACCGAGGCGGAGATCCAGCGGATGATCAAGGACGCGGAGTCGAACCGCACCGACGACGCGAAGAAGAAGGAGCTCGCCGACCTCCGCAACAACGCGGAGGGGCTCATCTACACGACCGAGAAGAGCCTCGAGGAGTACGCGAGCTCGCTCAAGCCGGAAGACATCCAGGAGATCCACGCCGACCTCGACGCGCTGAAGGGGCTCCTCGGGTCGCAGGATCCGGTGGTGATCAAGGAGGGCCTCACCCGGCTCGAGGGGAGCGCCTACCGGATCGCCGACGCCATCTACGCCCAGTCTGGCGGCGGGTAGCGGGGCGAGCCGCCCCCGGAATCGCCCGCCCCCGGATTGTCAAGCCGATCCGGTGCGTTATATTGCGCACGGCCCGGCGGCTGACCGGACCCAAGCCCGCGAGATCACGTGGAAAAGCGCGACTATTACGATGTGCTCGGCGTCGAGCGGGCGGCGGACGCGGCGGCGATCAAGAGCGCCTACCGCAAGCTCGCCCACCAGTACCATCCCGACAAGAACCCGGGCTCGAGCCAGGCCGAGGACAGCTTCAAGGAGGCGAGCGAGGCCTACGAGGTCCTCTCCGACCCCGAGCGGCGGGCCCGCTATGACCGGTTCGGCCACCAGAACGGCTCCGGGTTCCCGGGCGACTTCGGGTTCGGAGGCGGCGCGGGCGCGTCGATCAACGACATCTTCGGCGACATCTTCGGCGAGATGTTCGGCGGCGGCGGACGGCGCCAGCGGGCCCGCACCCGCGGCGCGGACCTCCGCTACCACCT
>DASWCJ010000344.1:0-14588 GCA_036390155.1 Anaeromyxobacter sp. | reverse complement strand
CAACGCGACCCGGTCCTCGGCCGAAAGCTCGAGACCTGGAAACGGACTGCGCGCTGTCTCTCGTGAACTCACCCATAGCTGTAGATCAAATCACTCGCCCCACCGCAAGCCTGATCGACTCGGCTGGGCGGGAGCACTAGGAGTCGGCCATGAAGCGTCTCGCGCTCGTCCTCTCGATCGTCGCGCTCGCCAGCTGTCGGGACAACCGCGCGTCGATCGTGATCCAGGACATCTGCTTCCCGTCCGACGACTGCTCGTTCACCGGGAAATGCGACACGTCCCTCAACGGGACCCCGATCGTGGACGTCAGCCTGGTGCACCAGCTGGAGTTGTTCCTGCAGCTCGAGAACCAGCTGGCCAACAACGCGAACCTGGGCGCCGGCAAGACGAACACGAACGATGCCCATGTCAACGAGGTCGTGGTGTCGTACGAAGGCGTCGCGCTCCCGCGCGACGTCTTCAACGTCGGCAACCACCTCGTCCCCACGAACGGGACCACGGTCCTCGGGGTCGAGGTGATCCGCTATTCGACCACGAACGTGGCGATGCTGAATGCCGCCGCCCCGGCGGGCCTGGTCGCGAAGATCCGGCTGCGCGGCTATTTCGACGACGGCTCCACCTTCGAGACGGGTGACTTCACGACGGCGGTCACCCTGTGCGTCGGGTGCCTCTCCGCGACTCCCTGCGCGGCCGGCAAGGCTGCGTGCCCGTTCGCGGGCATGGACCCGATCGGTTGCGGGAGCACGTAGCCGCGCCACACCGCGCGGGTTGACGCGCCGCGTCCCGTCTCGATCCTTGACCTGTGGCGCGCGGGCGGGCTAAGTACCGGCGCGAACCGCGTCCGTACGCCCGAAACTACGGGCGATTTCAACGCGGGAGCCCTGCGCAATGAGCTTCAGAGAACGACTCGAGGAGGTCTGCCGCGGTGTCGAAGGCGCGGTCGCCTGCTCGCTCATGGGCGTCGACGGCATCGAGGTCGACACCTTCGTGCAGGGCGGCGGCGAGCTCGACGTGAAAAACCTCCTCGTCGAGTACTCCGGCGTCCTGCGCAGCGCGCGCGAGGCGGCGGAGGCGCACCAGGCCGGCGGGGTGGAGGAGCTGTCGATCTCGACCGAGCGGCTGCAGGCGGTGGTCCGCCTCGTCACCCCCGAGTACTTCATGGTCGCCGCGCTCGTCCCGGGGTCGAACCTCGGGAAGGCGCGCTTCCTGCTGCGGGTCGCCGCTCCCAAGCTGAAGGCGGAGCTCTAGCCGCCGCCGGGCGGGCCGACGGGCGCCCGCCGGAGCGATCTGCCGCGAGCCGGCGACCCGACAACACCAGCGCTTCGGAAGGAGCAGCGAAACAGATGGCCGACACACAGGACACCTCGGCGTTCCGCCGCGGGCTCAAGATCGAGATCGACGGGGACCCCTGGGAGATCGTCGAGTTCCAGCACGTCAAGCCTGGCAAGGGTTCGGCGTTCGTGAGGACCCGCATCAAGAACCTCATCACCGGGCGGACGATCGACAGGACGTTCAAGTCCGGCGACGTGGTGGGCAAGCCCGACATCGACGAGCGGGAGATGCAGTACCTCTACCGCGAGGGCGACCACTACAACTTCATGGACAACAAGACGTTCGAGCAGACCTTCGTCACCATCGAGCAGATGGGCGAGGCCGCCCACTTCATCAAGGAGAACACCACGACGCACATCCTGTTCTTCAACGGGAAGGCGATCGGGGTGACGCTCCCGAACGCGATGGACCTCCAGGTCGCGAAGTGCGACCCGGGCGTCCGTGGCGACACCGTCTCCGGCGCGACCAAGCCCGCGACGCTCGAGACGGGATACGTCGTGAACGTTCCTCTCTTCATCAACGAGGGCGACACCCTCCGCATCGACACCCGCACGGGCGAGTACCTCACCCGCGTGACCGTGTAGGCTCCGAGCCCCTGGACAGGAGACCGAGAATGGCGACCCGACCTCTCAAGCAGGCCGATCGAACCCCCGACGCCGCCACGAGCGGCTTCACCCTCGAAGACGTGCGGAAGCTCGTGCAGCTCGTCGAGAAGAGCTCCGTCACTCACATCGAGTGGGAGAAGGGGAACGACAAGGTCGTCGTCTCCCGCAGCGCCGTCGCCGCGTCCGCCGCCCCGGCGCCCGTGTACCACGCGGCGCCCGTGGCCGCGCCCATCCCGGCCCCCGCCGCGGCCGCCGCAGCCGCCTCGAAGGCGGACGCCAAGGCCGCCGACAAGCCGGGCACGATCATCACCTCGCCCTTCGTCGGCACCTTCTACCGGTCGCCCTCGCCCGAGTCCCCGCCGTTCGTCGAGGTCGGGGCCAAGGTGAAGAAGGGCCAGACGCTCTGCATCGTCGAGGCGATGAAGCTCATGAACGAGATCGAGTCCGAGCTGGACGGCACCGTGGCCGAGATCCTCGGGCAGAACGCGACGCCGGTGGAGTTCGGCGAGGCCCTCTTCCGCATCGTTCCCGGCTAGCGGGCGGCGCCCATGTTCAAGAAGGTCCTCATCGCCAATCGGGGGGAGATCGCCCTCCGTGTCATCCGTGCGTGCAAGGAGCTCGGGCTCGCCACCGTCGCGGTCCACTCCACCGCCGACGCCGAGTCACTCCACGTCCGCTTCGCCGACGAGGCGATCTGCATCGGGCCTCCGCCGTCGAAGCAGAGCTACCTCGACGTGCGCGCGCTCCTCTCCGCCGCCGACGTCACCGGCGCCGACGCGATTCACCCCGGGTACGGCTTCCTCTCCGAAAACGCCGATTTCGCGGAGATGGTCACCCGCATGGGGATCAAGTTCATCGGCCCCCGGCCGGAGATGATCCGGCTCATGGGCAACAAGGTCGCGGCCCGCGAGGCGATGGAGAAGGCGGGCCTCCCGCTCCTCCCCGGCGCCCGCGGCAAGCTCGCCGACGCCGACGAGGCAGAGCGGATCGCCGAGGAGGTCGGGTACCCGGTCATCCTCAAGGCCGCCGCCGGCGGCGGCGGGCGCGGCATGAAGATCTGCCGCGACAAGAGCCAGGTCCGGGCGATGTTCGACACCGCGAGCAACGAGGCGCTCGCCGCGTTCGGCGACGGCTCGATGTACCTCGAGCGCTACGTCGAGCAGCCGCGCCACATCGAGCTGCAGATGGTCGCGGACGAGCACGGCCAGATCATCCACCTGGGCGAGCGCGAGTGCTCCGTCCAGCGCCGGCACCAGAAGCTCATCGAGGAGGCGCCCTCCCCGGTGGTGTCGCCCGCGCTGCGCCGCGAGATGGGCGAGGTCGCGCTCGGGGCCATGCGGAAGATCGCCTACAACAACGTGGGCACGATCGAGTTTCTGATGGACGAGAAGGGCCGCTACTACTTCATGGAGATGAACACCCGCATCCAGGTCGAGCACCCGGTGACCGAGCAGGTCTACCGCCTCGACCTCCTGCGGGAGCAGATCCGGCTCGCCGCGGGCGAGAAGCTCGACCGGACCCAGGAGTCGGTCGTCCCGGGCGCGCACTCGATCGAGTTCCGCGTGAACGCCGAGGATCCCGTCACGTTCGCGCCGTCCCCGGGCAAGATCACCGCGTACCACGCGCCGGGCGGCTACGGCGTGCGCGTCGACACCATGGCGTACGAGCAGTACAAGGTGCAGCCCTACTACGACTCGCTCGTCGCGAAGCTGGTCATCACCGGCGCGACCCGAGAGATCGCGATGAAGCGAGCCCAGCGGGCGCTCAACGAGTACGTGATCGAGGGGATCAAGACGAACATCCCCTTCCACAAGCGCGTCCTCGCGCACCCGGGCTTCGCGGCCGGCCAGTACGACACGCGCATCGTCGAGCAGATCCTGAACCCGCCCGCGCCCGAGGCCCCGGGCGCGTCGAAGGCCGCCGGGTAGGGGCCGGGCCGGGGATCCGCGCGCGCCCCGCGGGGCGTGGAAAGCAACTTGACGGGGAGTGGCCGGACGAGGGAAATCCCTCGTCTGTTCGCGGGTCTCCCGCTTGACCGTCCCGCGACCATCCACTAACCTCGAAGGGCTTTGGCCCATGCGTGGGGCGGTGCGTCCGTGCGCCACGGTGGGCCCTGATCTGCCCCGGAGAACCCGTCGCCCCCGGCCCGATGGCTGTCGACAAGAACAAAGTCATCGCCGAGGCGACGAAGCTCATCCAGAAGGGCGCGTACGACAAGGCGATCGCGGCCTACCAGCGGATCCTCGCCGACGATCCGAAGGACGTCCGCAGCCTCCTCAAGGTGGCCGAGCTCCACCAGAAGAAGGGCGACGACAAGTCCGCCGCCGGCGCGTTCGAGAAGGTCGCGGAGACGTACGCGGAGCAGGGCTTCTTCCTCAAGGCCGTCGCCGTCTACAAGCAGGTCGTGAAGATCGACCCGGACGACGTCCGGGTGAACGAGCGGCTCGCGGGGCTCTACCAGCAGCTCGGGCTCGTCTCCGACGCGATGAGTCAGCTGCAGTTCATGGCGACGGCCTACGAGAAGGCCGGCGACGGGGCGAAGCTCACCGACGTCCTCAAGCGGATGGTCGAGCTCGACCCCGAGAACATCGCGTCCTCGATCAAGCTCGGCGAGCTCTACGCGCGGTCGAGCCGCGCCGGAGAGGCGCTCGAGTCCTTCCGGCGCGCGGCCGAGTACCTCAAGAAGCACAACCGCGCCGACGAGTACCTCAAGGTCTCCGAGCGCGTCGCGGCGCTCGCGCCGGACGACCTCGGCCTCGTCCGCGAGCTCGCGCACATCTACCTCGGCAAAGGCGACACGAAGCGCGCCCTCGCGAAGCTGCAGCTCTGCTTCAAGGCGGACCAGAAGGACGTCGAGACGCTGCAGCTCCTCGCGCAGGCGTTCCGTGACCTCGGACAGGTCGGGAAGACGCTCTCGGTCTACAAGGAGCTCGCCCACGTGCTCGGGAGCACGGGGAGGGGACACGAGGCCCGCAGCGTCTGGCGCAAGGTGCAGGAGATCGCGCCCGACGACGAGGACGCGGCGCAGGTGCTCGGGGGCGGTCCCGCTCGCGGCCCCCCCGCGCCCGCGGCGGCGCCCCCCCGCCCGCAGGCTCCCGCACCCGGGCCACCCCCCGGCGCAGCGCGCGCGGCTCCGCCGGCGGGGCCACCGCCCGGGGTGCGCGCCGCGCCGCCGCCCGCGGCGATCGTGCCGCCGCCACCCGCGACGAGGGCGGGCCCCGAGGCGCTCGCGAAGCTCCTCAGCGAGACCGACGTCTACGTGAAGTACGGGCTGCACGCGAAGGCGCTCGACCACCTGAAGAAGGTGCTCGCCCTCGACCCGGAGCTGCCCGAGGCCCACGAGCGGGCGCGGGACATCCACGTCGGCGCAAGGCGGCCCTCGGACGCCGCGCGCGAGGCCGCCCTCGCGGTCCGGCTCCACGCCGCGCGCGGTCAGCTCGACCCGGGCCGGGACGCCTTCGCGCGGCTGCGCGAGATCGCGCCCGCCCACCCCGAGCTCCGCGAGCTGAACGCGCTCCTCTCCAGCACCGAGGAGGTCGATCTCGGCACAGGCGACGAGGAGCTCCTCGCCGAGGGCGAGCTCGAGGAGGCCGCGCTCGAGGATATCGAGGAGGGCGCGCCGCTCGAGATCGAGGACGACGCGCTCGCGCTCGCGCTCGCCGCCGCCGGTGGGGGCGACGAGGAGCTCGTCGACGACGAGCCGCCCCTCGCCGCGCCCGGCCCCGAGGACGACGAGGAGCTCGCCCTCGCGGCGGCGCGCTCGTCGCTCGAGGCAGAGGACGAGGTCGTCGACGAGCCCCTCGCGGCGCCCCCGCCCCGGGCCGCGCCCGCCGCGCGGGCGGCGCCGCCTCCGAGGGCCGTGCCGCCACCGAGGGCCGTGCCGCCACCGCCCCCCCGCACTGCAGCGAGGCGCGCGCCCCCGCCGCCCGAGCCCGAGGGGGAGGAGGTCGATCTCTCGGACGAGATCGGCGAGGCGGAGTTCTTCGTCGAGCAGGGGCTCATGGACGAGGCGCGCGACGCCCTCCAGAACCTCCTCGCGTTCTACCCGGGGCATCCCGCGGTGCGCGCGAAGCTCGCCGAGGTGGAGAAGAAGGCGAGGCCCGCGAAGGCGCCGCCCGCGCCGGCCGCCGCGACCGACGGCGACGACGCGTTCGACATCGCCCGGGAGCTCGCGGACGAGCTCGGTCCGGCCGCCGCGGAGGGCTCGATCGAGGACGAGTTCCAGTACTCGGTCGAGGACGTGTTCAGCCAGTTCAAGCGCGGCGTCGAGCAGACCGTGAAGAAGGAGGACAGCGCGACCCACTACGACCTCGGCATCGCCTACAAGGAGATGGGGCTCGTGGACGACGCGATCAACGAGTTCGAGACCGCGCTCGGAGGCAACGACCGCAAGCGGGAGGTCGACTGCCTCTCGATGATCGGGCTGTGCCGGATGCAGAAGGGCGAGGCGGCCGAGGCGGTGAAGGCGTACCGGCGCGCGCTCGGCTCGGACCACCTCACCAAGGACTCCGCCAAGGCGATTCACTACGACCTCGCCGCCGCCTACGAGCAGGCCGGGGATCGCGACGCAGCGCTCTACTACTTCCAGCGGGTCGCACGCGCCGACGCGGCCTACCGGGACGCGGCGAAGCAGATCGCCAGGCTCGGCGGCGGCCCCGGCCGCGCTCCGCCGGAGGAGGCACGCCCCGCGGGGGCGCCGCGCGCCGGCCCCTCGGCCGCGACCCCGCGGGTCCCCGCGTCGGCGGGTGGCGCGCAGAAGAAGAACATCGGGTATCTGTAGGCCCAGGACCAGAGCGTGAACTACCTCGAATTCTACGAGCTGTCCCAGGAGCCGTTCTCGAACGCGCCGGTCTCGCGCTTCTACTACTCGTCCGCTCAGCACGCGCAGGCGCTCATGCGCCTCACCCACGCAGTCTCGGGGATGAAGGGGCTCGCGGTCCTGGTCGGCGACATCGGCGCGGGGAAGACGACGCTCGCGCGCCGGATGCTCGACAGCCTCCCGGAGGAGGAGTACGAGGCGGCCCTCCTCGTCATCATCCACTCCGGCATCACCGCGAGCTGGCTCCTTCGCCGCATCGCGCTGCAGCTCGGGGTGGAGCACCCCGCCGACGAGAAGCTCGCGCTGCTCTCCCAGCTCTACCAGCGGCTCGTGAAGGTCTACGAGCAGGGGAAGAAGGCCGTCGTCCTCATCGACGAGGCCCAGATGCTCGCGACCCGCGAGATCATGGAGGAGTTCCGCGGCCTCCTCAACCTCGAGGTCCCCGAGCGGAAGCTCCTCTCCTTCGTGTTCTTCGGGCTCCCCGAGATCGAAGACAACCTGAAGCTCGATCCGCCGCTCGCGCAGCGGGTCGCCCTCAAGTACCGGCTCGAGCCGCTCTCCGCCGACGCCACCGAGGCGTACGTCCGCCACCGGCTCCGGCTCGCAGGCGCGCCGCGCGTGCCGTTCACGGCGGGCGCGATCGCCCGGGTCCACGCGCACAGCCGAGGGACCCCGCGCCTCATCAACACGCTCTGCGACAACGCGCTCTTCGAGGGGTTCGTCGGGCGGGCGAGGGACGTCGACGACCGGCTCGTCGACCGCGTCGCCCGGGACCTCGGGGTCGAGGCGCCGCCGCCTCAGGCCGTCGCGGCGGTCGCGACCGGCGGGCGGCCGGGCGAGCGCCCGCGTCTTGATCTCGCCGAGATCGATCGCTACCTCGAGTCGCTCAAGTAGCCCGGGAGCGCCCCCCGGGTGCGCCCGGCCGGCGACTTGGCGCGCCGCGCCATCCGCGCGAGAATCGACCGATTGAAGAAGCGTTTCGTCGCGCTGGCGTTCCTCGCCACGGTGGTCGCGCTCGTCGCCGCGACGCTCCTCGTGCTCCGCACGCCGTGGGCGGGCGACCGCGTCTGCGCGCTCGCCGCCGAGCGCGCCCGGGCGACGCTCGGGCTGCCGCTCTCGTTCACGGCGTGCCGGTTCGAGCCGCTCGCCCTGGAGGTCCGCGTCGAGGGGGTGCGGCTCGGGCCCGCGGAGGCGCCGGTGTTCGCCGCCGACGTGGTCGCAGCCCGGCTCGCGCTCGTCCAGGCGCTCGGCGGGCGCGTGCGCCTCGTCCGCCTCGACCTCGTGAAGCCGCGCGTCCGCGGCGCGATCCCGCGCGGCGGAGGCGGCGGCGCGCCCATCTGCAACCCGGACCTCCTCTCGCGCGTGGAGATTCGCGAGCTCCGCGTCGAGGAGGGCTCGGTCGACCTCGTCCTCCCCGGCGGGCAGCGGATCGCGGCGGGCCGCATCGACGTCCGGGCGCAGCTCGGGACGCGCTCGCTGCGCACCCTCTCGCTCCGGCCCCGCACCCGCGTCGACCTCGCGCTCGCGGACGTGCGGGTGGAGGGCGTGGACGATCGCCCGTTCACGAGCCCACGCCTCGCCCTCGCGGCGGAGGTGGCGATGGACCTCTCCGCCGCCGACGTCTCGTCGCTCGAAGGGGTCGTGGACGGCGTCGACGTCCGGGCCCGCGGCCACGTCCGCGACCTGTGCACGCCGGTGGTCGACCTCGCCGCGACGGTGACCGGGCCATTCCGCGAGGTGCTCGCGCTCGTCCGCGCCGATCCCGCCGCCGACGCCGAGGGGAAGGTGACGATCGACGCGACCGTGAAGGGCCCGATCGCGGGTCCCGCGATCGGCGGCGCGGTGCGCGCCGAGCGCGCGCGCGTCGGCTGGTTCCGGGCGGGCGAGCTCCGCGGGCAGCTCCGGCTCGCGCCCGACTTCGGCGGGCTCCTCGTGGACGCGGTCGAGTGGCCGATCCCGGGCGCGCTCGTGCGCGGGAAGGGGAAGGTCGGCTGGGCCCACGGGAAGGTCACGCTCGACGCAGAGGCGGATCTCGGCGGCGCGGACCTGAACGACGTGCTCAACGCGGTCGGGGTGGAGCGGGCCTGGGTCACGGTCCGGCTCGACGGCAAGGGGCGCGTCGCCGGGACGGTCTGGCCCGAGCTCGCGCTCGCGGGGAGCGCGACCGGCGAGTTCCGCGACCTTCGCGCGTACACAAGCTTCGCGAAGGCGGTGAGGCCCGGCACCGAGCCCGTGATCGAGCTCCGGCGGGGCCGCTTCGACGCGCCGCTCGACGTCGGCCCGCAGGGCATCGCCTGGAAGGGCGCGCACGCCACCTACGGGCGCGGCACGATGACCTTCGACGCGCAGACGCGGTTCACGGAGGCGGGCGGCTTCGACGTGCGGGCGGGCGGGCAGCTCGATCTCGATCTCCTCGGGAAGATCGCGGGCGTGCCGGTCGGTGGTCTCGCCGAGCTCGAGGGCCGGCTCGGCGCCGCGCCCTACGGCAACCCGCACGCGGTGGCGCACGTGCGCACGGAGGGGTTCCGCTTCCTCGACGTGGCGCTCGGGACCTGCAGCGCGGACCTCGACTACGGCCCGGACACGAACCTGCGCGTGCGGGACGCGGAGGGCGCCTACCGGCGCATGACCTGGCGCGGGGACGGCGTCGCGGATCTCGGGACGACGCCCGTGCAGGTGCGGCGGATGCGGCTCGAGGCAGGCGGGCCCGTTCGCGACCTCGTCGACGCCGTGCAGGACTGGCTCCCGCGCGTTCGGCCGTTCCGGACCGCCTTCGACGGGGACGTGGAGGTGGAGGTGACCGCCGCGGGCCCGGCGCCGTCGCTCGAGGCGACCTTCGACGCGCGGATGGCGGAGGGGACCTTCTACGGGCGGGCCTTCGACTCGGCGCGCACGAACGGGACCGTCCACGAGGGCCGGGAGGCGCGCTTCGAGCGCGCCGAGCTCCGCCGCGGCGCCGGCGCCGTCCGGATGACGGGGCGGTACGGCTTCCTGGCGCCGTACCCGTGGGAGCTCGACGTCGCGGTGGCCGGGCTCTCGCTCGGCGACGCGGGGCTGCCCGGCGGCGCCGCCTGGTCCGGGTCGGCGAGCGGCACGATCGCGCTCCGCGGCTCGTACGAGCACCCCGACGTCCGATTCGCGGCGAACGGCGACGGGGTCGCGCTCAAGGGCTTCGCGCTCGGGACCCTGCAGGCGGCGGGCACCGTGATCGAGCGGGACCTCGTCGTCACGGGCGGCGCCGAGGGGCTCGCGTTCGAGGGGAAGGCGCGCCTCGAGGGGCGGGTGCCGTTCCAGGCGCGCGCGGACGTGGCGCTCGAGGACGTCGGGCGGCTCGTGCCGGGCGCCGCCGCCGCGAACCTCCGCGCAAAGGTGAAGGGGGAGGCGACCGCGGAGGGCGAGCTCGCGTCGCTCGACCTCGTCCGGGCGCGCATCCGGCTCGACGAGGTGCAGGCGGCGCACGCCGAGTTCAAGGTTCGCGCGACCGAGCCGGCGGTCCTCACCGCGAGCCGCGGCCGGGTGGAGCTCGAGCCCCTGACGCTGGTCGGCCCGAACACCGAGCTGCGCGTCTCGGGCGCGCGCGCCGCGTCGGGCGAGCTCGACCTCTCCGCGACCGGGACGGCCGACCTCCGCCTCCTCGCCGGGCTCATCCCGGACCTCCGGCGCCCGCACGGCCAGCTCGCGGTGGAGGCGCACCTCACCGGCACGGTCGAGGACCCGGTGCTCGTCGGCGCGGGGCGGCTCACCGACGCCGGCTTCCAGCTCAAGACCACCTCGGTCCTCCTCTCCGACGTCGCCGGCGCGCTCGCCTTCTCGCAGAACCGGATCCTCTTCGAGGAGCTCACCGGCACCGTGAACGGCGGTCGCACGCGGCTGCGCGGCGAGATCGAGCTCGCGAACCTCACCCCGTCGCGGCTCCGGATCGAGGCGCTCCTCGACGAGGTCCCGCTGGTCGCGCCCGGCACGCTCAGCGCCGCGCTGTCCGGGCGCGCGGAGGCGGCCGGGACCCCGGACGCGACCACCGTCACCGGCCGGCTCCACGTGGTCCGCGCGCGGTACACCGCCGACATCGGGCTCGAGCGGAACCTGCTCGAGGTCCGCCATCGCCCGCCGGCGCCCGCGCGCCCGTACGACAAGGCGGGGGAGTGGCTGCGGCTCGACCTGCAGGTCGTGGTGGACGGCGACGCTCGCGTCGAGAACGATCTCGTCTCCGGCGCGGTCCGGGGCGAGCTCACCGTGACCGGGTCGCTCGCGGCGCCCGGGGTGGTGGGCTCCCTCTCGATGGCGGACGGGAGCCGCGCGCGCTTCCGCGGCAACGAGTTCGTGCTCTCCCACGCGGTGCTCGAGTTCACCGAGCGGAATCGCGTCGACATGGCGGTGGACGTGCACGGTCAGTCGCAGGTTCGCGAGTACCAGATCTTCATGCACGCCTTCGGTCCGCTCGCCGACCCGCGCCTCACCCTCACCAGCACCCCTTCGCTCTCGCAACCCGACATCATCACGCTCCTCTCCCTCGGGTACACGCGGCGCGACACCGGCGCCGGAGTCGGCGTCCAGGGCGCCGCCACCGCGGCGGCGGCCCAGGCGCTCTTCTCCGCCTCCGGGCTCGACGACCAGGTGCGCCGGTTCGTGCCGCGCTCGCCGCTCGTCCGCGACTTCGCGCTGCGGATCACCTCGGACTGGTCCGAGGTGAGCGGCCAGGTCGAGCCGCGCGCGGAGCTCGAGTCCTACCTGCTCGAGAACCGGCTGCGGCTCCGGTACCAGGCGCCGCTCTCGGGCAGCCGCGGGCAGAAGGCCCAGGCCGAGATGAAGCTCGGGAAGAACGCGGCCGTGCAGTACCAGTGGGACAACGACAACCCCGACGTCGCGACCGGGGACCACGGCGTGGACCTCAAGCTGCGGTGGGAGTGGAACGATTGAGGACCATCGCCGTCGTCGCCGCCATGCTCCTCCTCGCCGCTGCCGCGCGCGCGGAGGAGCCCGCGCCTCCGCGCGTGGCGGAGGTGGACCTGCGCCTGCCACCCGGCGAGGACCGGACCGCCGCCGCGGGGCTCGTCGCGCTCGCGGTGGGGGAGCCGCTCACGGCGCGGGCGGTGCGGACCACCGTCCAGCGGCTCTGGCAGGGCGGACACTTCCGGAACGTCGTCGTCCGGGCCGCGCCCGTCGCAGGCCCGGCGGGCTCCGCCGGCGCCTGGGTCCGGGTGACGGTGGAGGCGCTGCCGGTGCGGCTCCTCGCGACGGTGACCCTGCAGGTCGAGGGGGCGCCCGACGTCGCGTCCGAGCCGCTCCGTGCCGCCGCGAAGCTCGAGGCAGGCGCGCCGTTCGACGAGGGGGACCTCGACGCGGCCTCCGCGCGGATCCGCGCGCTCCTCTCGCGGCGCGGGTGGCGCGAGGCGAGGGTGGAGGCGAGCGCGACCGGCGACCTTCAGGTCGGCGTCGCGCTGCGGGTGCTGCCCGGGGAGCCGGTGCGGGTGGGGGCGGTCCGGCTCGCGGGCGACCCGGGGCCGGCGGCCGCGGGCATCGTGGAGAAGCTCGCGACGCGCGCCGGCGTGCTCCTCGACGAGGACGCGCTCCAGGCCGACGTGAAGCGGCTCCGGGCCGGGCTCTACGCCGCGGGGTACCGCCGCGCCCGCGTCTCCGCGCCCGCCCTCTCGGTCGAGGGCCGACGCGCCACCGTGGAGCTGCCGGTCGACGCCGGCCCGCGCATCACCTTCCTCTTCCGCGGGAACGACGCGATCCCGTCCGCGCTCCTCCAGCGCGAGCTCGGGTTCGAGGAGGGGCTCCCCGTCGACGTCCCCGCGGTGGGCGCGGCGGGCGATCGGCTCTCGGCGTTCTACCGGGCGCGCGGGTTCGCGGCGGCGCGGATCGAGCCGCAGGAGCTGCGTCGAGGCCGCGAGCTCGTGCTCGTGTTCCACGTCGAGGAGGGGCGGCGGTACCGGCTCGCGCGGCTCGACGTGCAGGGCCTCGGCTGGAAGGACGAGCGCTGGGTGCGGGAGCGACTCTGGGCGCTCATGGACCAGGACGCGCCGGATGACCCCGCGGCGGAGGCCGACGACGCCCGCCTGCTCGCCGCATCGATCCCGGGGGTGAGGCTTCGGCGGACCCCGCCGCCTGCCCTCCTCCCCCACGACGCGCTCGACGACGCCGCCTGGGATCGCGCCGCGGAGCGGCTCGTGGACGAGTGGCGCGCGCAGGGGTTCCTCGAGACGCTGTACCTCGGCGCCAGCGCCCGGCTCGACGCGCGGCGTGGCGACGCCGAGCTCTCCCTCCGCTTCCGCGAGGGGCCGCGCACGCTCGTCGAGTCGATCTCGTTCGAGGGCAACGCCGCCGTCGCGCTCCCCGACCTCGCCCGCGAGGCGCGCTTCGCGCCCGGCGATCCGCTCGCCTTCGAGAAGGTCGAGGCCACCCGGGCCGCGCTGCTGCGGGTCTACGTGTCGCGCGGCTTCCTCTACGCGAGCGTGGAGGCCCGCGAGCAGCTCGACCGCGAGCGCCACCTCGCGAGCGTCCGGTTCGTGCTCGACGAGGGGCCCCAGGTCCGGGTGGGCCGGGTCCTCCTCACCGGCCGCCATCGGATCCGCGAGGCCGTCGTGCTGAAGCAGCTCACGCTCGGCGAGGGCGACCTCGTCGATCCCGAGCAGCTCGCGCGGAGCCAGGCGGCGCTGCTGCGGCTCAACGTCTTCCGCTCGGTCTCGCTGCGCATGCAGGACCCGGACGTGCCGCAGCGGACGAAGGATCTCGCGGTCGAGCTCGTCGAGGGGCCCTGGGCGACCCTCTCCAGCGGCGTCGGGTTCTCGATCGCCAACGGCCCGCGCGCACAGCTCGAGTGGATCCAGCCGGACCTGCTCGGGCGCGCGCTCGAGCTCAGCGCGCGCGCCAAGGTGAACTACCCGCTCGTCGTGTTCCGCCCGGACCTGAAGGACAAGGACTTCGGGCAGCGGATCGAGGCGCACGGCGACGTGGGGCTCCGCGCGCCCGGGCTCCCGCTGGTGCGCATCCCGGGGACCGCGCGCACCGGCATCGCCGCCGACATCCTGCACCGGCGCGCCTACGACCTCCGCCGCGCCTCCGCCGTCGCTGGCGCGGACGCGGGGCTCTTCTCGCGCGTCACCGCCTCGCTCCAGTACGACCTCGAGGTCGACGACATCGCGAAGACCTCCTCCTCCGGATACCTCACCCAGGCGGACCTCGAGCAGCTCCGCTACGACGAGGGCACGACCACCCTCAACGTGCTCCGGCCGACGGTCACGCTCGACTATCGGGACAACTCGGTCCACCCGCGGCAGGGCTGGTACGCGACCGCGTCGCTCGAGTGGGCGCACTCCCTCGGGAGCCCTGACCAGCGCGTGATCTTCGGGGCGCTCCCGGGGTCCGACATCCGGACGAACGAGCTCAAGACCGGCGCGACCGCGTCGACGTACCTCCCGGTCGGCGCGACGGTCCTCGCGCTCGCGGCCCGCTTCGGGCGGATCATCCCGCTCGAGTCCGACTCGAAGACCATCGTCCCGCGCCGGTTCTTCCTCGGCGGCGCGACCACGATTCGCGGCTACGCCGAGGAGACGATGATCCAGGAGGACAACCGCGCGCCGCTCGCCGCGCAGGCGAAGGCGTGCCTCGCCGGCCCGACCGCCACGGACTGCACCGAGAACGGCCGCCGGATCCTGTCCGGCCAGCAGCCGGTCTCCGACGGCGGCGGCGCGATCGTGCTCGGGAAGGCCGAGCTGCGGGTTCCGCTGCGCGGCAGCCTCGAGGGCGCGCTCTTCAGCGACGTCGGCAACCTCTGGCTCGATCCGCGCAACATCCGGCTCCAGGACGTGCGCATGACCCTCGGGTTCGGG
>DASWCJ010000343.1:0-10430 GCA_036390155.1 Anaeromyxobacter sp. | reverse complement strand
ACCTGCAAGGACGAGAAGCGGAAGTCGGACATGCAGGTGCGCCTCATGCAGCTCCTCGGGATGTAGGGCTCGCCGCGGTTAGACTCCCGCCACCCATGCGCCCCTACGCCTCCCGAGAGCTGACGAAGACCCCCGACGAGTTCACGGCCGGCTGCCGCCGCGACATGGAGCGCGCCCGTGCCGAGGCCGCGCGCGCCCGCGCCGGCGGCCCGGACGCGCTCGCGACGCTCCGGGCGTTCGACGCCGCGTTCGCGGTGCTCGGCGAGGCCGCCTCGCGCGCGAGCCTCGCCAGGAACGTCCACCCCGATCCCGCGCTGCGCGACGCCGCGGAGGCGGCCGAGCAGGAGGTCGATTCGCTCTCGACGGAGCTGTCGCTCGATCGCGCACTGTACGACGCGCTCGCGGCCCTCGACGTCTCGGGCCAGGACGGCGCGACCCGGCACCTCGTCGCGAAGAGCCTGCGCGACTTCCGGCGCGCCGGCGTGGACCGGGACGAGCCGACCCGCGCGAAGGTGAAGGCGCTGCGCGAGGACCTCGTCCGGATCGGCCAGGAGTTCGGGAGGAACATCAAGGACGACGTCCGGCGGCTCGCGCTCGACCCCGCGGACCTCGACGGGCTGCCGGAGGACTTGCGCCGCGCGCACCCTCCGGGCGCGGACGGGAAGGTCGCGATCACGACCGACGCCACCGACTACGTGCCCTTCATGACGTACGCGCGCAGCGAGAAGGCGCGCGAGGAGCTCTGGCGGCTCTACCGCCAGCGCGCCCACCCGAAGAACCTCGACGTGCTCCAGCGCATGCTCGCGCGCCGGGCCGAGCTCGCGCGCGCGCTCGGGTACCCGTCCTGGGCGGCCTACGTCACCGAGGACAAGATGATCGGCTCGGCGGACGCCGCGGCCGCGTTCATCGAGAAGATCACCCAGGCCGCCGAGGCGCGCATGCGCCGCGACCACGCGCAGCTCCTCGCCCGCAAGCGGCGCGACGGGCCCGGCGCGGAGCGGGTCGAGCCCTGGGACTCGGCCTGGCTGCAGGAGCGCGTGAAGGCGGAGGAGTACGACTTTGACTCGCAGTCGGTGCGGCCCTACTTCGAGTACGCGCGCGTGAAGGAGGGCGTGCTCGACGTCACCGGGCGGCTGTTCGGGATCGCCTACCGGCGCGTGAACGCCCCGGTGTGGCACCCGGACGTCGAGGCGTACGACGTCGTGGACGGGGAGACGCTCCTCGGCCGCGTCTACCTCGACATGCACCCGCGGGACGGCAAGTACAAGCACTTCGCCCAGTTCACGCTCTCGTCGGGTCAGGCCGGCGTGCGGCTCCCGGAGGGCGTCCTCGTCTGCAACTTCCCGCGGCCGGCGGCGGGCGCGCCCGCGCTCCTCGACCACGGCGAGGTGCGGACGTTCTTCCACGAGTTCGGCCATCTCCTCCACCACGTGCTCGGCGGGCACACGCGCTGGGGCGGGCAGTCCGGCGTGGCGACGGAGTGGGACTTCGTCGAGGCGCCCTCGCAGCTGCTCGAGGAGTGGGTCTGGTCGGCCGAGGTGCTCGGGACCTTCGCGCGGCACGTCGAGACCGGCGCGCCGATCCCGGCCGAGCTCGTGCGGCGCATGAAGGCGGCGGACGAGTATGGCAAGGGGCTCATGGTCCGGCAGCAGATGTTCTACGCGGCGACGAGCCTCGAGCTGCACCGCCGCGATCCTGCGAAGCTCGACACCACCGCGCTCGTCGCGGAGCTCCAGGAACGGTACACGCCGTTCCGCCACGTGGAGGGGACCTACTTCCAGGAGTCGTTCGGCCACCTCGACGGCTACTCCGCCATCTACTACACGTACATGTGGTCGTTCGTGATCGCGAAGGACCTCTTCGGCCCGTTCCGCGAGGCGGGGCTCATGAGCGAGGGGCCCGCCCGGAAGTACCGCAAGGCGATCCTCGAGGCCGGCGGCTCGAAGCCCGCGGCCGAGCTCGTCGTGGACTTCCTCGGGCGGCCGAGCGAGTTCGACGCGTACGCGCGCTGGCTCGACGCGGAGTAGCGCGGCGGAGGGGCACCTGGACTCCGGGGTCCGACCTCGCCGATGCTCGGCGGGTGATGCGCAGGGGCGAGAAGGAGATCGTGGATCCGGCCGAGCTGCGGCGGATCCTGGAGGGCGCGCGCGTCTGCCGCGTCGCGATGGTGGACGGCGCCGGGCCGTACCTCGTCCCCCTCTCCTTCGCGCTCGACGGCGACGACCTCATCCTCCACTCCGCGACCTCCGGCCGGAAGCTGGACGTGCTCCGCAAGAACCCCTCCGTCTGCTTCGAGGTGGAGGAGGGGGTCGAGCTGCTCGTCGGGTCGGCGCCCTGCGAGACCACCCAGCGCTTTCGGACGGTGATCGGCTTCGGCGAGGCGAGCTTCGTCGAGAGCGCGTCCGAGCGGGTGCGGCTCCTCGCCCTCTTCGGCCCACGCTACGGCGCGCCGGACCTGCCGATGTCCGGCGAGCGGATCCGCGACACCGTGGTGATCCGGGTGCGCGTGCGGCAGCTGACCGGGAAGCGCTCGCCGGCGTGAGCCGTCGCTAGTCTAGTGCCAATGCCGGTCACATAAGCGCCGGCCGCTTCCGGGGTAGCTGCGCATCTCAGCTTCGGCGAACGCTTCCGTCGGGCCTCGGGCATGGCCCCCGGAGGACGGCGCTTCCCCGGCCCGCCTCGGCGGCGTTCGGTCGGGGCACTAGTGCTCGTGCCGGTGATGCACGTCCGGCAGGTGCGGGTGGTCGTGGGCGAGCCGCTCGTGCCGGTGGACGTGGGAGTGCGGCTCGGCGACGGGCCCGTCGTGCGCGTGCGCGTGGTGCGCGTCGTGGACGTGGGCGTGCTCGTGCTCCACCGGCTCGTGCACGTGGGCGTGCGCGTGGCGCGACCGGGCCATCACGACGGTGCCGAGCGCCATGAGCCCGCCCGCGGCGAGGTGGACCGGGAGGGGGCGCTCTCCGAGGAGCGGGATCGCGAGGGCCGCGCCGACGAAGGGCGCCGTAGCGAAGTACGCGGCCTGCCGCGCGGCGCCGAGCGAGCGGACCGCGAGCAGGAAGAGGACGACGCTCGCGCCGTAGCCGAGCGACCCGGTGACGAGCGCGGCCCCGGTGCGCGCGAGCGACGGGAGCCGCTCGCCCACCGCGAGGCCGAGCGCCACGTTGAACGGGCCCGCGAAGAGGGCCTTCGCGCGCGCGACCGCGACCGGGTCGCGCAGCGAGAGCCGCTGGTTCAGGTTGCTGTCGATCGCCCACGCGACGCACGCGCCCGCGACGCAGGCCGCGCCCACCGGATCGACCTCGAGCGGGCCGGGCGCCCAGGAGAGGATCGCCGCCCCGGCCACCACCGCGCCGGCGCCGAGCGCCTCGCGGCGGGAGAGCCGCTCGCCGAGGAAGAGGACCGCGAGCGCGATGGTGCAGGGCGCCTCGAGGTTGAGGAGGAGCGACGCGGTGAGACCGGACAGCCGCGCGAGCCCGAGCACGAGGAGCAGCGGGCCGACGATCCCTCCAGAGACGATCGCGGCCGCGAGGACCGGGAGGTCGCTCCGGCGAATGGGGGCCTCGGCGCCGCCGCGGCGGAAGGCGCGCGCTGCGACGAGGCCGAGCCCTGCGCCCGCGTAGAGGAGCCCGGCGAACACGAGCGGGCCCGTGCCGGGCACGAGGAGCTTCGCGACCGGCGTGCTCGCGCCGAAGAGCGCGGCCGAGGCGAGGCCGAGGGCCGCACCGCTCGCCGCGCGCGGTGGCCGCGATGCCTGCGATGAGGAGGTTCCGGTCACGATCATACCTTACGGCGGAGCGCGCTCCGGGTCGCGGGCGGCGAGCCGGACGGGTCGTCGGCGCAAGTCATCCCTCGTGGGCATCGACGCCGGGCGGCGGCTGCGGCAGGATTCACCCTCGGACGAAGGAGCCTCGTCGGACCTCACGGGATGCGCCCTCAGCTCGACCGACCTTGCCCGCGCCGCCGGCCGTCGAGAGCGCTCATCGCGGCGCTCGCCGGAAGCCTGGCGGCGCACCTGCTGCTGCTCGCCGCGCTCATGCGGAGCGGCGCGGCGCCGCGGGCGACCACCGCTCGAGCGCCGGTGGAGTTCGTGCTTCTGGAGTCGACCAGGCGTCCGCCTCCCGCCGCGCCCTTTCGCCCGCCGCTTCCCGGTCGCAGCGGGTCCTCCGCGCGCGCCCCGGCCGCGTCGCCGCCGCGCGTCGCGTCACCTCCCGCGCCCGGAGAGGTCGCGCCCTCGCCGCCGCGGATCGATCTCGGCGCAGAGGGAATGGCCGCGGCGCCCCCGGAGCGCGCGGCCCCGGACCTCAGGCCGCGGCTCCCCCCGGATCCGAGCGAAGCGGTCGCGCCCCACACGCCGGACGGCGCTGCGATCTTGGGGCGGGGCGGGGACGCCCTCGGGCGGTGGGTCGCGGAGCAGGCGGGGCGGTCGCGCGTCGAGAGCGGGCTCGCACACCCGTACTATCTCGATGTGGGCAAGGCGCTCGCCCATCTCTGGGATGCCGAGCGCGTCGTGAAGGTGCGCGGGGTCGAGGGGTACGTCCGCGAGCTCGGGAGGAATGCGAGGGAGTTCGGCCGGACCTGGGCCACGATGGCTGAGGGGTACGGCCGTACCGGTCAGCCCTCCCTGATCGACGGCGGCTCGGAGCGGGTCCGCGAGGTGATCGCCCTGCCGCCCGGGCCCGCGAGGGATGCCCTCCTGGGCGCGGAGCTGCTCCGGCAGCTGCGGCGCGCCTACTCGGAGGGGCACGTGACGACCGTGCGCGTGGTCCAGGCCGCCGACGGTGCGCTCCGATCGGTGGAGTTCGTCGAGCCGTCGATCGACGCCGAGGTCGATCGCGAGGCGATCGAGGCGGTCCGCGGCGCCGTCGCGTGCCTTCCGCCGCCTCCCGCGGACGCCCTCCGCGAACGCGACGCGCTCGCGTCGATCTGGGAATTCGAGCTCGAGGTCTCCATCACGCCCCCCATCCCCGTCGTCGCGCTGGAGTTCGACGAGGTGCTCGGGCTCGGCGACCTCCGCGCCCCGCTCGACCGGCGCGTCTGGAAGCGGGTCCGGCTCGTCGGCGCCGACTGAGGCGCGCCGCAGGAGCCGATTGGGGCCCGAACCCTCCGACCGGTGCGCGGCTCTCATCACCGAACCCGGGAGACCCCGCCTTGACCCTCGACGCGACCACCCTCACCATCGCCGGCATCGGCGTCCTCCTGCTCGCGAAGCTCCTCTTCACCCGCCGCGTGCCGGCCAAGGTGATCGCCGCGAAGCTCGAGGCGGGGGCGACCGTCGTCGACGTTCGTACGCAGGCCGAGTTCCGGAGCGGTGCGTACAAGGGAGCGGTCAACGTGCCGCTCGACCAGCTCTCGTCGAAGCTCGGCAAGATCCCGAAGGACAGGCCCGTCGTCGTCTATTGCGCCTCCGGATCGAGGAGCGCGCTCGCTGCTCGGGTGCTCCGGAACGCCGGCTACGCGGACGTCTCGAACGCCGGGGGGCTCGGCCAGATGCCGTAGCGAGCGGTCGGCCGGCCCGCCCTCGCAGGACGCATACACGCGGACCCCGGGTGGGGTTACACTGGCGAGATGGCATCCGGCCGACCTGTGTTCGAAATCGCGTACCTCCCGACGACCTTCGTCGTCGGCACGCACGCCATCGTGCTGGCGAAGGCCCCCGGCTCGGAGCGGTGGACCCTGACCCTCGACGGCACGCTCTCCTCGGTCACGTTCCAGACCGAGGTCGAGGCCTGGGAGGCGGGCGTCCGCGGCGCCGACCAGCTCGACCGGCCCGCGCCGCCGCGCTGACGACCTTCGCGCGCGACAGGAGCCGCCCGCCCGCTACCCCGGCCGCGGTCCGTTGCACGGCTGCGCCGCGCCGAAGCCCTTCCCGGCGGTCCGGTACTCCTCGCGCACGGGGCTGAAGACGTCGAGGACGACCGCGCCCTTCTCGCCGGTGCGGATCCCGTGCAGGACGCCGCCGGGGGTGTGCCAGAAGTCCCCGGCCTTCGCCTGGACCTCCGTGCCCTCCTGGATCCGGACGCACTCGCCCTCGAGCAGGACGCCCCACTGCTCCTCCGGATGGCAGTGGATCGTGCCGGTGGCGTGCGGCTCGAACCGCACCACCGAAAGCTGGATGTTCTTTCCCGAGAAGACGCGCGAGTGGATCCCGGCGGCGAGCTCGCGCGGCACGCCGGCCGACGGGTCGTCGAGGCGGAAGAGCCAGGCGGGGCGGGTGGGGGAGGTCATCGTCCGATGCTACGCCGCCCGCGCACGGCCGCGCTACGCGTCGGTAGTGATCAAATTTCAGGTTCCGCGTGCGGACGGGGCCGCGCCCGCGAGGCTAGGCCGCGCCACCATGGACCCCGCTGGCCTTCCCGCGCTGCTCGACGCGCTCCGCCAGATGCACGGCTGCGAGGCCCGCCAGTCCGTGCGGGAGACGTTCCAAGGGCAGGTGGTGTGGGAGGGGAAGGTGCAGGTCTTCGCCCTGGCGGACCACCCGACCGCGAAGCGCTGCTACGCATGGAACCACGCGACCGAGGGGACCAAGCGCCGGTTCTACACCGTGCTCCACGTCCCGCCGATCGACAGCCCGGTTGTGGCCGTGCGGGCATCGATCGTCGCGGGCGCCAAGAAAGGGTGAGAGCCGGTCAACCGACCCGGCTCCCGCCCCTCCATTTTGTTGGAGAATGATCGGATTT
Source organism: Anaeromyxobacter sp. (assembly GCA_036390155.1). Lineage (GTDB taxonomy): Bacteria > Myxococcota > Myxococcia > Myxococcales > Anaeromyxobacteraceae > Anaeromyxobacter. The sequence continues at coordinate 3,756 of DASWCJ010000343.1, read as the reverse complement.
CGGCCGATCGCGACTGCGCCTGTCAGCACGCCTACTCCCCACGGCGCCCCAATGGTCGGGCCCCGTGTTACGTTGGCGGGCAGAGAGAGGCGCCCGCACCTGGGTTCCTGCACGTACCGAAAGCCCCGGAGCCACCCGGGGCTTTTTTGTCAGGACTCCTGTTCGGACTTCCCCTCCGTGTCTTCTTCGGCGTCGAGCAGGGCGACATAGCCCTTGAGCTTGTCTAGCTGCTTCGCCCTAAGGGTCCCCGTGATCGTGATTTCGGCCCACACTCCGTTCCCGAGCTTCCAGGCGTGCTTCTCCTGCGGAGCACCCGGCAAGGCGGAGACGATAGGGCCAGCCGCGCGTGGCGATGACGCGATGGCTGACGCGATGGGCTGAGGCATGGGCGCGGCCTCCGGGGCGATAACTTCCATCGCACTATCCGCCCCTGATTCGCCACGGTCAACGCCTGCCGTCCGCATGGAGTGCCGGAGCACCTTGATGAGTTCCTCAGCCGCTGACGCGGTGAATTCCATATCGTGCTGCAACTTGGCGGCGAGGTGGTCGTCGGCTGGCAGCTCTCCCGGAAATTTCTGAAGAACCTGCCGGAAGATCGCAGGCTGCATGGCGAGCCTCTTAATGCGAGACTCTCGCTCCTCGGATCCCTCGGGGTAGATGAAGATCGCATTGGCGTCGTCGGATACGCGGATCTCCTTGCCCTCAGGCACGACCAAGCCGTACTTCCGCAGGGCCGACAGCACGCGGAACGAGCGTCCGTTGTTGGTGTAGCCCATGTGCTTGAGGGCAAGTTCCACGCTTAGCGGATACTTCTTCGCCTGCATCCACAACTTCTTCGTGTTCTCAAGGGCCGCGTCGAAGGCGATCGCTGGGAAGTTCGGGCTCCGCTCCCTCTTCTCGGCTGCTGCGGCGCCCTTGGCCTTTGGCACAGGCATTGTCGTGGCCTCCAGGGAAACTCCTACATCCGGGCGCTAGCGACGTCAAGTGCTTAACGCCTACTAACGCCACCACCTAACCAGGGATACGGGACAGCGATGGCGTCAGCCCTTGACTGCGTCGAAGCAGATCGCGGTGCTCAACGCGTTGGTCGAGGGCTGCTCGGTCCCCTTCACGTCGGGCATGACCGACGTTTCGATCCCAACGGTGCTCTCCCTGCTCGTTCGCGTCGGCGAGGGATGCGCCGAGCTGCACGACCGCGTGATGCGCGATCTGCCCTGCACGCACGTCGAGCGTGACGAGATCTGGGCCTTCGTTGGCAAGAAGCAGCTTCAGGTCACGGACGCGGACGATCGCTCGCAGGTCGGTGACGCGTGGACCTTCGTCGCGATCGACGCGGACTCCAAGGTCATCCCGGCCTACCGCGTCGGGAAGCGCGACGTGGCGACCACGGTCGCATTCGTGGACGCCTGCGCACGCGCCTCCGCAATCAGGTGCAGATCTCGACTGATGGACTCTCGCTCTACGTCGATGCCGTGGAGCGGGCCTTCGGCGGCGCGGTCGACTTCGCCCAGGTGGTTGTGTACGAGGCCGAAGCGATCGGCCCTGGCCGCAACTCGCCCCCAAAGGTCTCCTCGGTCGAGAAGATCGCCATCGCGGGCGAGCCGGACATGGACCGCGCGTCCACCTCGTACGTCGAGCGCCAGAACCTCACGATGCGGATGGCGATCCGCCGGATGACCCGGCTGACCAACGCCTTCTCCAAGAAGCTGCTGAACCACCGCGCGGCCGTGGCGCTCCACTCCGCGCACTACAACCTCGTGCGGCGGCACCAGCTCCGCGTGACCCCGGCCATGGCGGCGGGCGTCGCGTCGAAGATGTGGAGCATGGACCGACTGCTCGACGCCGCGCTTGCCCCGGAGGCCCTGTGAGCCCCCGGAAGCGCGGCCCCGGGCGCCCGCGCCTCCCAAAAGGGCAAGCGAAGGGCGTAGTGCTTTCGGTACGCCTGACCCTAGCGGAGCGCGCAGCCATCGACAGCGCACCCCGGTCGGGCGGCGCGCGCCCTCGGATTGGGCCCGCGATGTCCTCATGCGGGCCTCACGGGATCGACGCGAGAACGCACCCGCGGGAAGTCGAGAAGTCGGGAAGGTCGAGTAATATGCTGAGTGGGGACGCGCGAGCGATGGACGAGGTCAGGCTCAAGATCTACTGGGATGGCGATGCGCCAGGGCTGGCCGAGCACCGGCTTAGCATCTCGGCGTTCGGGCCCGCGCTCCGTGCCCTGCTCCTCGCGGCGCGTCGGATCGCATCGAGTATCGTCAAGGACGCCCTCGAAAATTCCGAATACGGCGCTCGCGGCGGACGGCTCGCCGATGAGGCCAAGCGGCTCGACCTAGAGGTCGTCGCCCTTGAGGGGCATTCGCTGGAGCCGACGCTCGCGCTCCGAATGCATGCCGTTCCGAAGGGCGAGACCGCGCCGCTGTTCGAGCATCTCCCGGTAGCTACCGCGGAGCGCCTGTTGGACTTCGTAGAGGCCGAGAGCAAGGGGAAGCTCGCGAGCTTCGCTGTTCGCAAGTACCTCCGGGCTCTCCCGGGCGGCGTGACCGTTCAACGGTACGAGGCGTCTAGGAACGGGACGGTGCTCAGGCGCGTCGATATCGGCGCTGTGGCGCTTCCCGTGGAGCCCGCGCGTCCGCCGTATCTCATGCAGTTGGAGGGTCAGGTTGTCGGAGTAGGGTTCGAAGCTCAGCGTCCGGAGATCCGAATTCTGATGGGCACGAAGCGATACACGTGTTCGGCGACGCTTAGGCAGGTCGACCGCGCGATCGAACTCAGGGGCAAGATGGTCCGCGCCCTGGTTCTGTCGGGCGCAGAGTCGCGCCTCCTCTGGATCCGTCCTGCAGATGATCTGGGGCCGCTTGCGGATCCCCGGAAGCGGGAGGACTACGCCTTCCAGGCGTGGGCGGACACGCTCGCGAGGCTCGCGAAGTGAACGATCGTCAGGAGCCGGAGCCGTGGTCTGCACTGATCACGGAAGCCCGGATCCTGGCGCTCCACAAGCGTGCCCTAGCCGAGCACGGCGGACTGCCCGGCGGACCCCAAACCGGCTGCGTTAGCGCGAAGCTCGGGGGCGCATGGGCTGCCGAGGGATACGTCGGCGGCGAAGCGGGGATCGAGGGCCTCACGTTCGCCACGTATCTGGCGTTCTACCTGGCCAAGGGTCACTGCTTCAACGACGCCAACAAACGCGTGGCATGGCTCGCGGTCGTTGACGTGCTCGCTGTTCTTGGCTTGCGGGTCGACGCAGCCCAGAAAGACGCAGCGGACTTCGTCGAGCGCGTGGCTTCGCTTGAAGGGGCGGACGCTCGACCGGAGATCGTTCGCGAGTGGGTAACGGCGAGGCTTGCCGAAGTCGAAACTTGAACCACTCGCTACGCGTCGCGCTTCGCGAGCGGCCGGGGCGCGCCCATCTCCTCGATCTTCACCTGCACGATCCCGGCCTTGGCCGGCTTCGCGCTGACCTCGAGGTCGATGCGCCCGGCGTCGGTGTCGAGGTAGGCGCGGACTCGCTCCTGCGCCTTGCCGGAGCGCCCCACCGTCTCGACGGCGCGCCGCACCGCGCACTCGCGGCAGTGGGTCGTGCGCCCGCAGCCCTCCGGGAGACGCGAGTGGACGCAGGCGAGCGCCTCGCCGCCGAGGAGGCCGCGCGAGACGGTCGGGTCGGCGCCGATGAGCGCGGCGAGCTCGTGGTTCATCGCGAGGACGCGGCCGCCGCCGTCGGTGAGGATGATCGGCGCGCCGAGCTCGTCGAGGTATTCG
>DASWCJ010000342.1:0-2091 GCA_036390155.1 Anaeromyxobacter sp. | reverse complement strand
GAGGAACTCGAGCCCGACCCGGGCGCGGGCCGACCGGCGCAGGTCTCCGTGGACGGCGAGCCAAATCTCGCGCTCGCGCAGCTCCGGGAGCGCGCGGACCAGCCCCGGTTCGGCGTCGCCGAGGAAGCACGGGAGCGCGGCCACCCCGAGACCCGCTGAAGCCGCCGAGAGGAGGCTCAGCGCACCGTTGCTGCGGAGGACCACGCGGCCGCCGCGGAGCTCGTCGACCCATCCGAGCGGGGTGGACGCGGCGGCGAGCGGGCGGTCGTAGCCGAGGAGGGCGTGGTCGCGCAGGGTCACCTCCGTGAAGGCTCCGCGCGCGCGCAGGTAGTCGCGCGAGGCGTAGAGCGCGAACCCGAGCGTCCCCGCCCGGCGCGCCGCGACGGCCGGCTCCACCGGTCGGGACAGGCGCACCGCGACGTCCGCCTCGCGGCGGGAGAGGCTCAATCGCTCGTTGCCCACGTGCAGCTCGACCGCGAGGCCCGGGTGCCGCGACGCGAGCTCCGGGAGCCGAGGCGCCAGGACGCGGCTGGCGAGCGCGTCCGTCGCCGTGATCCGCAGCACTCCCGAGATCTCGGGTCGCCCGGCGTCGACCGTTCGCTCGAGCGTCAGCGCCGCCTCGTACATGATCTCGGCGGCGTGACGCGCGCGCCGGCCGGCGGCTGTGAGCGTGAGAGCCCCAGGCGTCCGCTCGACGAGCGGGGTTCCCACCGCATCCTCGAGCGAGCGCATGCGGCGGCCCACCGTGGCGGGGTCCACCCGCAGGCGTCGGGCGGCAGCCGCGAAGGACCCGGTCTGCTCCGCGGCGAGCAGGTACCGGAGGTCGTTCCAGTCGAGGGCGTGCATTCCTGCAATGGTACCCGTGCGCGTTCGTGCATTCCACCGGTGCCGCGCGCGAGGCAGGCTCGCCCGCGTCGTGCTCTCGAGACGCGATGAGGAGAACGTTCCCATGACCGGTCCTGCCCCCGCGACGACGCAACTCCTCACCACGGAATCCATCCGCGAGCTGGTCCGGTCGGAGTGCCTCCGGGCCTCGAACCGGTTCGGCCCCGCCTTCTTCGACCAGCACGTCCTCCCCGTCGCGGCGTACGGCCGGCAGCTCGCGGCGGCGCTCGACGCGGACGCGCAGGTGGTGGAGCTCGCCGCGTACCTGCACGACCTCTCGGCCGTTCGCGATCTGGCCTGCGTCCCGACCCACCACCTCGAGAGTGCCAGGATCTCGAGCGAGATCCTGCGCGAGCGCGGCTGGCCGGAGCGCGTGGTGGACGCAGTGTGCGGCTGCATCCGGTCCCATTCCGCCCCTGTCGCGCCGGGACACGGGACGCTCGAGGAGGTCTGCGTCTCGAACGCCGACGTCATGGCGCACCTCGCGCGCCCCGCCTACTGGTTCTTCTACTTGCACGGGGTGCGCGGCCTCGATCTCGACGAGGGGCTCGCATGGTGGCAGGTCCGGGCCGAACGGGCCTGGAGCGGGCTCATCGAGGACGCCCGGATGGTGGTCGCGGCGGAGCATGCCGCGGTGCTGCGCTTCCTCCAGGCCGCGGGACCCGCGAGGTGACGGCGCTCGCCGCTGATCGAGGAGGCGCAATGGCGATCGCGATCCGACAGGCGGACCCGGCCGACTACGGACCCATCATCGCAGTCGTGGACGTGTGGTGGGGAGGCCGCCCGATGGCGGACATGCTGCCCAGGCTCTTCTTCGTCCACTTCCGGCCCACGAGCTTCGTGGCCGAGGCCGGAGGACGCGTCGTGGGGTTCCTCGCCGGGTTTCGGTCCCAGACCCATTCCCCGCTGGCGTACATCCACTTCGTCGGCGTCGATCCGGCGTGGCGACGGGCGGGCGTGGCCCACGCCCTGTACCACCGCTTCTTCGACGCGGCGCGCGCGCTGGGGTGCAGCGAGGTGCACGGGGTGACCTCGCCCGTGAACCGCCGTTCAATCCGGTTCCACGCCTCGATGGGATTCGAGGTGCTGCCCGGCGATGCCGAGCTCGACGGGATCCCGTACGTCGCGGACTACGACGGGCCGGGGGAGTCGCGGGTCCGGCTGCGAAAGCGGCTCTGATGGCTGCTGCGCCTCGCTACGGGTGCA
>DASWCJ010000341.1:0-9218 GCA_036390155.1 Anaeromyxobacter sp. | reverse complement strand
GCCGTGCAGCAGCACGTCCGGTTCACGGCGGCTCGGGGGCGAGCGCCCGCAGGCCGTCCGCCACCGCGGCGCAGACGTTCTCGATCAGGTCCTGGCGCGCGTTCACCGCGTAGAGCCCGGGCGCGACGCGGAAGTCCTCGCGGAGGAGCCGGGCCGGCGCGGCGGCGCGCACGAGCGCGGCGAGGTCGGGGAGCACCTTGTCGCGGAGCCGCAGCGCCGTGTCCACGGCCAGGATCGCGAGGTGGGGCCGGACGGCGCGGACCCGCGCGACGAAGGCGCGGAGCTCCTCGCGGCTCACGTGCTTCGGCGGCGACGACTTCAGCTCGACGTACACGTGCTTCCCCTCCACCGCAGCGACCACGTCGAGGTCGCCGCCGACGCCGGGCGCGCCGGAGCGGACGCCCGTCGCCACCTCGACCGAGAGCCGCCTCGAGAGCTCGCGGCCGACCCACCACTCGAGCGTGCCGCCGAAGCTGTGAGCGGGCCGGCGCAGCCGGAAGCGGCCGTCGAGCGTCGGCTCGGCGAGCCCGAGCCGCACGAGGTCCACCGCGATCCGGCCCGCCTGCGCCTTGTCGAGGTAGCGCGTCGCGTCCTCGGGGCGGAAGGGTCCCCGCGCGAGGATCGCGCCCCGCAGGAACAGGCGGAACGCGTAGTGCGCGAGCCGCGCCGCGAGCCGGTCCGCGGCCGGGCCGGACAGCGACGGGGGGAACGGCACGTCGGGCGCGCCGGTCCGCGGCGCGAGGCCACGGCGGACGAGCATGGCGATCGGCTCGGAGGCCGGAGCCCGGGCCGCCCGCGGCGGATGACGTCGCGCGGCCGCGTCCTCGAGCTCACGCGCGTTGCGGCGGCGCGTCATCGGGCCCGTCTAGCCCTTCGGCGCCTCGACCGGGCGCCGCCGCAGGACCACCACGGAGGCGACGAGCACGACGATGAGCGCGGTGAGCAGCCCGAGCTCCCACATGACCTGCTGGAAGAGCATCGGGTCGGGCCGCGTCTGCGCGCCGAACTCGGCGGTGATCACGAGGATGCGACGGACCGAGGCGATGAGGGCGAGGAGCAGGAACGGCTCGGGGACGAGCGCGTGCTCCCGGAACGAGACCTGCAGCGTGTAGAGGAGCTCGACCACCATCAGCGCGAGCAGGATCCGGTCGAGGAGCACGACCACGGTCCGGACCTCGACCCCCGCCGCGATCGCCCGGACGAGGTCCACGCCGCCCCGCACGAGGAGCGCTCCGACCGTGAGCGCGAGCAGGAGGCCGAGCGCGACGTAGACCACGTCCTGCACGCGCGCGAACGCGTCCGTGAAGGTCCTCCGCAACGGGTGCGAGCCGTTCGGGTCCACGCGCCTCCGAGGTCGCTTGAGACGAGCCACTCCCCCGTCCGCGACGGGGGAGCGGCCCGCGAGCCCGTCACTTCGTCTTCTGCTCCGGCGGAGACTGGCTGCCCGTCCCGGTGCCGGTCCCGGGGCCGGTGCTGCCGGTCCCGGTCCCGGTCCCGGTGCCGCCGCCCGTGCTCGGCGGCGCTCCGCCGGCGGTGCCCGTGCCCTGCCGCGAGGGCTCCTGCGGCGCGGTCGCGCTGCCCTGCGCCTGTCCCATCATGTCGCCCCACCCGCCCTCGGCCATCGCCTTCACGCGCCACACGCCATCCTTGCGGAGGACGAACATCGAGCTTCGCGACGTGATCGTCTTCCCGCCCTGGGTCATGGTCGCGACGTCATCGACCACGGCGAGGGAGTCGCTCAGCAGGAAGATGTTCGGCTTGTGCGTGACCTTCGTGTCCTTCATCGCGCCGCCGAAGGTGGGCTTCATCGCCTCGGTCCACCGCTCGCGGTCCCATGAGTCGGCCATCCCCTGCCCCTTCGAGTCGTCCGTCATCATCGTGACCGGGAAGTCGACCAACGCGGCGGCCGCGTCGACGTCACCCGTGCGGGCGGCGGCGTCGAAGCCGTTGAGCAGCGTCGTGATCTCCTTCTTGTCCTTCACCTCGCTCTTCACCTTCGGCGGCACCCAGTCGGCCATCGGGTTCCCGGATCCGGTCCCGGCGGCCTCCTTGTCCGCGCCAAGCGCGAGGGCAGGTACGAGCAGCAACGCGACGATCAGGCTCCTCATGGGGTCCTCCCGGGGTGATTGCAGCTGGGCTCAACGCTGCGAACGCCGGGGCGACTCGGCATCACGCTGGGGAGCGCACCCGGATCGGTGAGGGGCGACGAGCGTCCACGGTACGCGGTGACCGCCCCGAGCGTTCCGGGCGACGGGCACCGGCGCACGGCAGGCGGCGGCTCTACCGCGTGGTGACCGGTGGCCCGGCCGCTCTGGAGCCGGCCCGTCGACCCGGTCCTGCCTCCGCGCGTCCGTGCGTAGACTTCGTCGTTGAAGACGACCGATGGACCACCTCACGTACCTGCGGCTCCACGCCGACGCGAACGGTGAATCGCACCTCGCGCGCCACGGTCTCGCCCTCTCCTCCGCGGAGGACGCGCCGCACGCGCCTTCGATGGAGCTCTCGGCGCTCGCGCCCGCGGCGGGGTGGAGGTTCCTGCACCTGCCGGCCCGTTGGGTGGGCGACTGGCACCCGACGCCGAAGCGGATCTGGATCTTCTGCCTCGGCGGGGAGATGGAGTTCAGGGCGAGCGACGGGGAGAGCCACCGCCTGCAGCCCGGGGGCTCGATGCTGCTCGAGGACACGGTGGGCCGTGGACACCACAGCCGCGTGCTCGGGGACCGCGACGCACTGCTCGTGGCCGTGCAGCTCGACGCCGAGCAGGACCCGGAGTACTTCGACGATTGAGGCAGTGACTCTCGGTGATACGCCAAGGCTGCCGGTAGAGCGCCGTGCCGAGTGGCGGTCGACGTGCCGCCAGCCGACCGATGAGTGGTCCGCTTTGACCCCGTCCGGTGCGCACCCCTGGATCTGGCGCACCAGGCCGCCCGTCCTCACCTACAGGGTTCAAGGCAACGCGGAGGTGTGCACATGGAAACGACCCAGGAAGTCGGGACGCAGGAGTCCAAGGCGGAGCCGTCGCTCGAGGCAGCCTGCGAACAGTTCAACGAGGCGTTCAACACGTTCGACGCGAAGAAGGTGGCGTCCTTCTGGACCGAGGACGGCACCCTCATCACTCCGTCCGGAGAGGTCGGACGAAACCGGTCGGGCGTGGAGGTCGCGTTCCGCCACGACAGCGACACGATCCTCAAGGGTACGAAGTCCCGGTTCGCGATCGCGTCGGTGCGCCGTCTCGGGCCGGAGCTCGCGTTCCTCGACCTCGACCACGAGCTCCAGAACTTCCGGATGCCCGACGGCTCCACGGGGATGATGAAGCTGCATGTCGCGATGCTCGCGAAGAGGAGCGGGAACGGGTGGCAGTGGCTGGACGCGCGTCCCTACGCGTTCGTCCCGCAGGCACCGTCGGTGCACTGACCCGAGTCCTGCAAGAAGACGGGCGGCCAGGTTGCCCTGACCGCCCGTCTCACTAATGGTGGACCCGTCCGGGATCGAACCGGAGACCTCCTGAATGCCATTCAGGCGCGCTCCCAGCTGCGCCACGGGCCCAAGCTCTTCGTGCTGCCGCTTCCGTACCGCTACGTCGTGCTCGGCGTCGGCGTCTCGTTCTCCAGCGCCTCGATGTCCCGCTGCTGCTCCTCGAGCCGCAGCTCGATCTCCCGCACCCGCTCCAGCATCGGCGCGAGCTCCGGGGGGACCTCCATCCGTCCCGTCCGGACGAGCTCCCGGAACCGCTCGCCGAGATCCCGGAGCAGCGCGTCGAGCTGCCGCCGCGTCGCGCCGCGGTCGAGCTTGCGCTTCCCGATGAGGGACCGCTGGACGAGCCGATCCCGGATGGCCTCGATGAGCTTCAACGGCGCAGTTCCGGTGCCCGCGGGGCTTTCCGGCCCCGAGGAGCGGTGTAGTTAACGCGCCGGAGCGCCGGGCGTCAAGGGACTCCCCTACTTCTTGGAGCTCTTCGCCGCGGACTTCTGGCGCTTCTTCCGCGCCTTCCACTTCTGGCGGCGGGTCGACTTCACGCGGATGTGCTTGCTCTTCGAACGGGCCATTCCGGTCCTCCAGGGGGTGCGTACGGCGGCCCCTCCATAGCACGCCCGCCGCGGCGGCGCGAGGGCGCGTCCACTCGGCGGGACCTCGGGCTTCTATGACTTCAGGGCTTCTTCGGCTCGGACTTCGGCTCGGACTTCGGCTCGGACTTGGGCTCCGAATTCGCCTCCGGCGGGCGCTCGGGCGGCCGGTTCGGCTCCCCGCGCTTCATCTCGGGCGGCTTCGCCCGCTCCTTCACCTTCTTCCCCGCGCCGACGTGCCGGGCCGCGAGCTCCTGCCACTGCGCGACGAGCTCCTTCACGTCCCCGAGCGGGAGCGCACGGCAGACGTTCCCGTTCGCGCCGTCCATGTCGCGCGCCATGCAGAGGGCATTCAGGATCGCCTCCTCCGTCGCGTCGATGCACGCGTCGTAGAGCGGGTCGATCCGCTCGTCGAGCAGGATCTTCATCCGGTAGACCATCTTGCGGGTCTCGCGCGGCACCTTGTTCGCGGTGGAGAAGGCGAGGACGATCTCGCCCGACCCGTGGTGCGCGGTCGAGCCGGCGCGCCCGATCCCGAGCGCGGCGCGCTTCGCGAGCCGGTTCAGCTGGTGGGTGTTGAGCGGCGCGTCCGTCGCGATCACCGCGATGATCGAGCCGTACGTCTGCCCGCGCCGAGGGAACTCCCGGTACCGGGCCGCGAGCACCTCCCCGACCGGCAGCCCACCCACCCGGAGCTGGTCCATCACGCCGAAGTTCGACATCACGAGGACGCCCACGGTGTACCCGCCGAGCGCCTCCGGGAGCTTGCGGCTCGAGGTGCCGATCCCCGCCTTGAAGTCGCAGGTGATCATCCCCGTGCCGCCGCCGACGTTCCCCTCCGCGACCGGCCCGTCGCTCGCGGTCCGGAGCGCCTCCGCGACGTGCTCCTCGTGCACGTGCCGGCCCGCGACGTCGTTCAGCCACGAGTCGTCGCACTCGCCCACGAGCGGGATGATGACGTCGTGCTCGGCGCCGATCCCGGGGAAGCGCTCGACCATCCACTTCACTGCGGCGTCCGAGACCGCGCCGACCGAGAGCGTGTTGGTGAGGAAGATCGGCGTCTCGATGAGCCCCCACTCGATGAGCTGGGTGAGCCCGGCGACCTCGCCCGCGCCGTTCAGGATGAAGCCACCGCCCACCACCCGCTCCTGGAACACGTTGGCCGGGTTCGGGAGGATCGCCGTGACGCCTGTCCGCACCGGCCCGTGCCCCGGCACGAGCGGCCCGGCCGCGCCGCGGATGATGGTGGAGTGGCCGACCTTCACGCCGGCGACGTCGGTGATCGCGTTCCACTTGCCCGGCTTGAATCGGCCGAAGGCGATCCCGAGGTCTCGGGCGCGGCAGCGCATCCCGGCGGGGGGGGCAGTCTCGATCATGCGCCCGGGATGATACCGGACCCGGGTGAGCGCCGCTCCGGATACCGCCGCTAGCGCGGCGTGCCGTTGCCGGTCCCGTTTCCGTTCCGTGAAGAATCGGCCCCGCCCTCACGCTCGGCCGCGAGGTCGCGCGCGACCGCCGCCTGGGCGCGCCGCGCCCGCTCCCGCTCGCGCTCCCGCTCCTGGTAGCGCCGGATCGCGTTCGACAGGATCTCGCCGATGAGCGCCCGGTACTCGATCCCGGCGGACTGCGCGATGAGCACGAGGTCCGACCAGCCCGGCGTGAGGCCCGGCAGCGGGTTGCACTCGATGAAGTAGATTCGCCCCTCCGTGTCCACCCGAAAGTCGATCCGTGCGACGTCGCGGCAGCCGAGCGCGGCGAAGACCTCGCGCGCCGCCCGCTCGAGCCGGTCCAGCTCGCGCGGCGCGACCCTCGCCGGCACGTCGTAGCGGATCCGGTCGCTCCAGTCCTGCTTCATCTCGAACGAGTAGACCGGGGTCGGATCGCTCGAGTCGAGGAAGACGATCTCCATCGGCGGGAGCACCTTGGGCCGCCGCTCGCCGAGGAGGCCGATCGTGAACTCGCGCCCCGCGACGTACTGCTCGGCGAGCGCGGGCTGGCGGTACTTGGCGATGAGCTCGCGGGCGACGTCCCGGAGCTCCCCCTCGTTCCGCACGATCGACTTCTTCGTCACGCCCTTGGAGGTGCCCTCCGCGACCGGCTTCACGAGCATCGGGAAGGCGAGCTCCCGGGGGAGGCGCTCCTTCCCGGTGTTCAGGACCACGTAGCCCGGGGTGAGGATGCCGTGGGTCCGCACCATCCGCTTCGCGACCGCCTTGTCGAGCGACACGGAGAGGGCGGCCGGATCCGAGCCGGTGTACGGGATGTCGAGGAGCTCGAGCAGGGAGGGGACCTGCGATTCGCGGCTCCGCCCCTTGTAGCCCTCCGCGATGTTGAAGACGACGTCCACCGGCGTGGACGCGAGCGCGAGCGGCAGGTCCTGGGTCGCCTCGAGGTCGATCACCTCGTGGCCGTAGCTCGCGATGGCCTCGCGGATCGCCTGGAGCGTCTTCGGCGTGTCGTACTCGGCCTCGTCGTCCTGCTCGCCGGCGAGGCCCGGCTCGACCCGCTTCACGTTGAAGGTGAACCCGACCTTGAGTCGCCCGGTCCGGCGCGGGCGCCCGCGGCGCGTGCGTGGGTCGGAGATCCCCCACCGCGCCATGGCGCTCCGGATCACCGCGTTCACGACGCCGTCCGCGTGCAGCCCCTCCAGCGCCGCCGCCGCGTAGATCCCGGCCCCCCGCTCGAGCGAGGGGAGCGCGTTGATCTCGAGGAAGTGGACCTGCCCATCCTCGCCGAGGCGAAAGTCGATCCGGCCGAGGTCCCGGATCTCGAGGAGCCGGTAGATCGTCCGCGACAGCTCGGCCATCCGCTCGGCGGCCTCGCGCGGGACGTCCGCCGGGGTCCTCACCGAGACGTGCTGGTCGAGCTTCGTCTTGAGGTCGTAGTCGTAGATGGGCCAGCGGCGCCCCTCGCCCGCCTCCGCCGCGATCGCGTACTCGACGGGCTGGAGCACGCCGCCCCGCTCCGGCGCGGCCGCCTCGAGGAACGGCACCGTCACGTCGCGGCCCACCACGTACTCCTCTACGAGCGCGCCGGCGGGGTAGCGCGCGAGGGCCTCGCGGACGGCCTCGTGCAGCCGTTCCGGCGACTCCACCACCGAGTCCTGCGTGATCCCCTTCGAGCTCCCCTCGAAGTTCGGCTTCACGATGACGGGGTACCGGAGCGCGTTCGGCTGGAGCTGCCGCGCGTCCGCGACGTACTGCCAGCGCGGCGTGGGGACGCCGTGCTGCGCGAGGACGAGCTTGGTGAGCTGCTTGTCGAGCGTGAGCGAGAGGGCGTACGCGTCCGAGCCGGTGTACGGCATCCCCAGCTCGTCGAAGAGCGCCGGGAAGAACGCCTCGCGGAAGCGGCCGCGCCGGCCCTCGGCGATGTTGAAGATGAGGTCCGGGCCGTATGCCTCGAGGCGCGCGACCGTCCGCGAGGCGGGGCCGGAGACCTCGATCCGCTCCACCCGATGACCGACCCGCTCGATCGCGCCGGCGAGCGCTTCGACGGTCTCCCGGGTGTCGAACTCGGCCTCCTCCTCGGTGTCCGCGAGCCGCAGGTTGTGGGTGAGCGCGATCCGCATGGCGGCCTACGCTGCGGACCGGGTCGCGCCGTGCGTCGCGCTCGACGCCGGGGGCGCGGGCGCGACCGGGCGGATCCCGTGCGCGATCTCGCCGGCGCGCGAGAGCACCTTCGCGTCCACCACCTGCGTGTCGGCGAAGATGTCGCCGATCCGGATGCCGAGCCGGTCGCTGAAGATCATGTACGCCTCGAAGGCGACGATCGGCAGCCCGACCACGAACAGCACCGGCCAGAGGAGCGGGACCGCGTAGAAGATCGCGACCAGCGCGAACGGCGCGTTCCGGAGGAGCGACTCGTGCCACCCCGCCGGCGCGCGGCGGGGGACGACCACCGTGCGCACCCCGAAGATCCGCTTCCCGACCGACTGGCCGCTCATGAGCCCGTCGGCGAGGAGCAGGTAGAACGCGGCGAGGAGCGGGCCGACCTGCGGGGCGCTCTGCGCGACGACCCAGGCGAGCGCGAAGTCGGCGGCGCGGGCGAGGCCGCGGAGCGTGAGGTCCGCCTTCGGGTAGGGGCTTCCCTCTGGCCGCGCGTCGCGCACGTCGTCAGGTCCCGGATCGCGCCGGGGGCTTGCCCCGCACGAAGAAGAGGTACGCGAGCGCGGGGCGGTGCGAGCCCTCGCGCTGGACGAAGTGTACCGACGCGAAGGCCCAGCCTTCGGCCGTCCGCTCGTTGAGCGCGCGCTCCAGGGTCTCCTCTGCCACCGGCGAGACCTCCACCACGCGGTACGTTCCCCCTTCGTCTCTCACCGCCGCGTCCCGGTGAGGAGCCCTGCCGCGTCCTTCGCGCAATAGGTGAGGACGAGGTCCGCGCCCGCGCGCCGGATGCAGGTGAGCGTCTCGAGCACGACGCGCTCCTCGTCGATCCAGCCGCGCTCCGCCGCGGCCTTGATCATCGCGTACTCGCCGGACACGTGGTACGCGGCGAGCGGCAGGTCGAAGCGGTCGCGGATGAGCCGGATGACGTCGAGGTACGGGACGGCCGGCTTCACCATGAGGAGGTCCGCCCCCTCGGCGACGTCGAGCGCGACCTCGCGCAGCGCCTCGCGCCAGTTCCCGGGGTCCATCTGGTACCCCTTGCGGTCCTTCGGGATCCCGGCGCCCTCGCGCGGCGCGCTCTCGGCGGCGTCGCGGAATGGGCCGTAGAACGCCCCGGCGTACTTCGCGGCGTAGGACAGGATGGGCACGTCCACGAGCCCCTCGGCGTCGAGCGCCGTGCGGATCGCCGCGACGCGGCCGTCCATCATGTCGGAGGGCGCGACCACGTCCGCGCCGGCCTTCGCGTGCGCCACCGCCTCCTTCGCGAGGAGCGGGAGCGTGGCGTCGTTGTCGATGACCATCTCGGCGGGGGGGGAAGCACCCCCCGAGCTGGTCGACCTCGGCTTCAGCACGCCGCAGTGCCCGTGATCCGTGTACTCGCACATGCACACGTCGGTCATCACGACCATCCCGGGCACGCGCTCCTTCAGCGCCCGGACCGCGCGCGGCACGATCCCCTCGGGGTCCCACGCGCCGGTGCCGAGCTCGTCCTTCTTCTCGGGAACGCCGAAGAGGATCACCGAGCGGACGCCGGCCTCGTACCCGGCCT
>DASWCJ010000340.1:0-3929 GCA_036390155.1 Anaeromyxobacter sp. | reverse complement strand
AACAGGTACCTGCCGCCGTCGGGTCGGGCCACCACGTAGCACCCTGAACCGCACGACCGGGGTCCGAACGCCGCGTCCCTCGGCGGCCCGACCGCGGCCATCTCCGGCACGGTCTCGTCCGTGGACCACCTCCCGGAGGGGCCCTCGTAGCGGATGCCCACCTCGAGCCGCGCCGCCGCGCGCCTCGCCGTCTCGGCGTCCAGCGCCGAGGCGGCGAGAAGCTCGGAGTGGTCCGCCATGAGCCGCTCGAGCGGGCGGCCCAGCCCCGGCCCCACGGAGAGCACGAAGAAGCCCGCCACGAGGAGCGGGATGAAGAACCCCATCGCCACCATCACGGCGACGAGCTTCGCGTACACCGATCGGCGCGGGCCCGCGTGAGGCCGTAGCTCACTCATCGTCATCGCCCGCGAAGCGGTATCCTCGACCCCAGATGGTCCTGATGAACACCGGACGTCGCGCGTCGTCACCGAGCTTGTGGCGAAGCCGGCTCACGAGGACGTCGATGGACCGATCGAAGGCCTCGAAGTCGAGCCCCCGGGTCTCGTCCAGGATGCGATCTCGCGACAGGACGCGGCCGCGGTGGCGCGCGAGGAGAGAGAGGAGCTCGAACTCCGCCGTGGTGAGGTCGAGGAGCCGCCCCCCGAGGCGCGCGGTTCGGCTCGCTCGGTCCAGCTCGAGGGCGCCGATCCGAAGCATTCCCTCGGTTGCGCCCGGCGCGCCCCGGCGCAGCACGGCGTTGAGACGCGCCACCAGCTCGCGCGGCTCGAAGGGCTTCGGAAGGTAGTCGTCCGCGCCGAGCTCGAGCCCCATGACCCGGTCCGCGACCTCTCCGCGCGCGGTGAGCATGACGATCGGAACGCCGCTCGTCTCCCGTACCTCGCGGCAGATGGCGAAGCCGTCCTTTCCCGGGAGCATCACGTCGAGGACGAGCACGTCGGGTGGGTCCGCCCGGAAAGCCCGGAGGCCCTCCCGGCCGTCGACGGCTGTCGCGACGGCGAACCCGAATCGCCCCAGGTACTCCGTGAGGAGCGCGTTCAGCTGCTCGTCGTCGTCGATGACGAGGACCTTCGGTCCGTGCGGGCGGGTCGGCATGGGCTCGTCCCTCACTCGCGCCCGAGCGCCTGGATGGGCGTGAGGCGCGCAGCCCGCACCGCCGGAACGACCCCGAAGGCCAGCCCGATCCCGGCGGCGGCTCCGAGCGACACGAGCGCCTCCTGGAGCGAGACGCGCGCCTCCCACCCGGTGGTCGCCGAGACGATCCAGACCCCCAGCGCACCGAGGACCATGCCCGAAAGACCGCCCGAGAGGGCGAGTGCCGTCGCCTCGGCCAGGAACTGGAGGAGGATGTCTGTCGTGCGCGCGCCGAGCGCCCTGCGCAGGCCGATCTCGCCGGTGCGCTCCCGGACGGAGAGCAGCATGAGCGCCAGGATACCCGTCCCGCCCACGAGGAGCGAGATCGCACCGAGCCCGGAGGAGACGATCGACAGCGTCCGGGTCGCCTCCGCTCGCAGGGCGAGCAGCTTCGCGGGGTCCTGGACCTCGAAGTCGTCCGTGCTGCCGCGCCGCGCGATCCGGTGGCGCTCGCGCAGGAGCTCGCGGAGCTCGTTCGCCGTGGAGCTCACCGGGCGTCCGTCCGCCAGCTCCACGAAGACCATAGTTAGCCATTGCTGATTGAAGACGCGACGCCGTGCGGTCTGCAGTGGCACGTACACGCCCGAGTCCTGGTCTGCCCCCTCGAAGGACAGGCCCTTCGGCCGCAGCACGCCGATCACCTCGAACGGCACGCCATCGATCCGGACGGGGCGGCCGACCGGATCGTTCCCCTCGAACAAGCGTTCGCCGACCCTCGCCCCCAGCACGGCGACCCGGGCCGACGCCGCGTCTTCCTCCCCGTCGAAGAACCGCCCGGCGCCCAGCTCGAAGTTGCGCACCCGGACGAACTCCCGCGTCGTCCCGAGCACCGATACAGTGAGGGAGCCCGCGTCGGAGCGCACACCGCGCCTCCCCTGCACCACGGGGACGGCCGCGGCCACCGCCGAAGCATCGCCGATGGCCAGGCAGTCCTCGAGCGTGAAGCTCGTCGCGGCTCCCTGGATCCCGGGGCGAGCGGCGGATCGCTTCGCCTGCGCCGGCCGCACCGTCAGGACCTGCATCCCCGTGCTCGACAGCTCTCGCAGCACGGCGGCCCGCGCCCCCGCCCCGATCGCCGCGGTGAGCAGGGCGGCCGCGATGCCGACGGTCACCCCGCCCGCGGCGAGAACGCTCCTCGTCCGGTGCGCCAGGAGCGCACGGATCGAGGTCCGGAGGGTGCGGACGACCTTCATCGCAATGCGTCGACGGGGTCGAGTCGGGCCGCGCGCCGGGCCGGAACGACGCCGGCGGCGAGGCCGATCGCGGCCGAGAGGGCCACGCCGAGGAGCGCCGCCGTCCATGAGACGGGACCTGCGAGCCCGAGCCGGCTCGCGACCGCAAGCGACCCGGCCCAGCCCACGAGAACGCCGGCACAGCCCGCGATCACCGTGATGACGACGGTCTCGACCAGGAGCTGCAGGGCGATATCCCGCTGGCGCGCGCCAACCGCTCGTCGAAGTCCGATCTCCCCGACGCGCTCGCTCACGGACATGAGCATGAGGCTCGCCGTGACGGTCCCGCCCACGACCATGATCACGAGGGCGGCGAGCGGCAGGAAGACGAAGAGGACCCGCTCCACGCGCGAGACCTTGGCCTGCACCTCGACCGGCGTCACCACGTGAAAGTCGGAAGGTTGGCCCGCGGCGATGCCGTGCCGCTCCCGGAGGATCCGCTCGGCCTCGCGCGCGGCATCGGAGACCTGGGCGGGATCCCGAACCAGCAGCTTGGCCATGCCGATGGTGTCGACGTTCGCAAGGCGGCGCATCAGCGTGGAGATGGGGACGACGATCTCGCCGTCGCGATCCATGCCATGGGCGTCCGTCCCGAGCGGTTCCAGGACCCCGGCCACGCGCAGCGAGACGCCGCCGATCAGGATCTCCGCGCCGAGCGGATCCTCGTCGCCGAAGAGCGCACGCGCGACGGTCTCGCCGACGAGCGCGATCCGCTCCGAGCGAGCGATGGCCCCCGCGTCGAAGGGCTCGCCGCGCGACAGCCCGCGTTCCCAGACGCGCGGGGCACGCTCCGAGGTACCCAGCACGCGGGCCGTGGTCGTGGCGTCACCAGAGCGCACCTGCGCGCCGTCGAGCGACTGCTGGGGATCCCATGTCTCCACCTCCGGCAGCGCCGCGACGACCGCCGCCATGTCGTCGAGGGTGAGCCGCGCGGCGTCACCCCGCGGTCCACCCATCATGAGGCCCCCTCCGCTCGCCACGAGGATGGAGGATGGTCCGAAGGTCCGTCGGACCGTGTCCAGGATCTTCCGCTCGGCGCCCTGGCCGACCGACACGACCAGCGTCAGGGCCGCGACGCCCACCAGGCACCCCAGCATCATGAAGGCCGTGCGCACCTTCCGGCGGGCCATGGCGCGCAGGCTCGATGCGACGAGTCGTGAGGGCTTCATCGCGCCTCCTCGGTGGCGGGTGCGGCGGCCAGGGGCCGGAGCGCCTCGGCCGCGTCCTTCGGGTGGGGGTTCGGATCGTCGGCGACGATGCGGCCCTGCTCGACGCGGGCGATGCGCCGGCAGTGCGCCGCGAGCGCCGCGTCGTGGGTCACGAGCACGATGGTGTGGCCGGCCCGGTTCAGGTCCTGAAAGATGGCCATCACCTCGAGCGCCGACCGGGCGTCGAGGTTCCCCGTCGGCTCGTCGGCGAGCAGGAGATCCGGTTCGTTGACCAGCGCACGCGCGATGGCGACGCGCTGCTGCTGGCCGCCGGACAGCTGCGACGGATATGCGCGCTCCTTCTCCGGGATGCCGACTTTCACGAGCAGCGCGCGCGCCAGGCGTGCCGCGTCCGCGG
>DASWCJ010000339.1:0-11178 GCA_036390155.1 Anaeromyxobacter sp. | reverse complement strand
CCGCCTCGGCGACCGCGCAGGCGCACTGCTCGACGCCCGACGACGAGAGCCGTTCCTGCAGCGACGTGAGCGCGTCGTTGATCTCCTTGTTCACCCGCTTGAGCCGCTCGAGCCGCTTCTGGGCCTGCTCGAGGTGGCCGGCGAGGACCTGCTGGAACCGCATCGCGAACTCGGCGGCGTTGTGGCAGCCCGCGCGCAGGTCGAGGATCGACTTGATCTCGCAGAGCGACAACCCGAGCTCCCGGAGGTCCGAGATGAGCCGCAGCCGCTCGAGGTCGTCCTCGGTGTAGCGGCGATGCCCGCCGTCGCTCACCTCGGCGGGTGTGAGCAGCCCTTCCTCCTCGTAAAACCGGATGGTTCGGACGGTGCTGCCCGTCGCCCGCGCCAGATCCCCGGAAGAAAGCTCGGCTTGCATCGTTGCCGGGGACCTAACTGCGCGATCCCACGAAGTCAACGCGCGCCCCGCGAAGCTCTTCCGGGGGATCCGTAACCCGCGGTTGGCTTCGGGGATCCAACCCGATTATGGACGGCAGGCCCGGCAAGCGGCGGGCCCAGCGAGGGGCACGGCATGCACATGCAGGAAAAGCTCGTGATGGTAGCGCGCCGCAAGCGGCGGAACCGGGTCACGATCTACGGCGAGGCGCCGCTCCCCACCCACCGGGGGCTGTTCCGGACCGTGGTGTTTCGCGATGCGGACGGCGGTGCCGAGCACCTCGCGATGGTCCTCGGCGACGTGGCGGGCGAGGCCGTCCCGGTCCGGGTCCACTCCGAGTGCCTGACGAGCGAGGTCCTCGGCTCGCTCAAGTGCGACTGCCGCGCCCAGCTCGATCGCGCGCTCGACCTCATTGCCGATGGCGGCCGCGGCGTGCTGCTCTACCTGCGCCAGGAAGGGCGCGGCATCGGTCTCGGAAACAAGATCCGCGCCTACGCCCTCCAGGCCCAGGGGCATGACACCTACGAGGCGAACCGGCTCCTCGGGTTCCCCGACGACCTCCGGCAGTACGACGTTGCCGCGGACATGCTCCGGCTCCTCGACGTCCGCTCCGTCGAGCTCGTCACGAACAACCCCCTGAAGCTCGCCGGGCTGCAGGAGGCGGGCGTGAAGGTGCGGAGACGGATCCAGCTGCCCTCCCCGTCCAACCCGCACAGCGTCGAGTACCTCCGGGCGAAGCGCGAGCGAACCGGCCACCTCATCGAGACCGACGAGGAGGCGCAGGCGAAGGCCTCCTGAGGTCGGGCCGAGCCCCACCTTCGCGTTGCCCGCGTTGGCCCCCGCCGGTCAGCTGCCCTTGAACACTGCGGGCCGCTTCTCCGCGAACGCCTTCATCCCCTCGCGCGCGTCGTCGGTCGCGAAGATCCCGGCGAAGGCCTGGCGCTCCAGCTCGTTGGCGGTGCGGAGGTCCGCGTCGGCGCCCTCCCGGACGAGCCGCTTCGCCACGGCCACGGCGAGCGGCCCCTTCCCCGCGACCTTCCGCGCCTGCCCTTTCGCGAACGCGAGGAGGTCGGCCGCCGGGAGCACCTCGAGGGCGAGGCCGATCTCCTTCGCCTTCTGCGCGTCGATCACGTCGCCCGAGAGCACGAGCTCGAGCGCGCGCGACGGCCCGACGCGCCGGGTGAGCCGCTGCGTCCCGCCGAAGCCGGGGATGATCCCGAGGTTCACCTCGGGCTGGCCGAACTTCGCCTTCTCGCCGGCGTAGACGAGGTCGCACGCCATCGCCACCTCGCACCCGCCGCCGAGCGCGAAGCCGTTCACCGCGGCGACGGTGACGATCGGGAGCGCCTCCATCCGGGCGAGGATCGCGTGGGCGGTCTCGGCGAACCGGCGCGCCTCGAGCGCGGTCATCTGCGACATCGCGGGGATGTCGGCGCCGGCGACGAACGCCTTCTCGCCCGCGCCGGTGAGGACGAGGCCGCGGATGGCGCGATCCCCCTCGACCTGCGCCACGGCCTCGCCGAGCTCGGCGATGGTCGCGGCGTTGAGCGCGTTCAAGACCTTGGGTCGGTTGAACGTCAATACGGCGATCCCGTCGTCCACCTCGAACAGCAGGTTTTCGTAGGCCACGGTCGTCCCTCCTCAGCTGTACTTGTAGAAGCCGCGCCCGGTCTTGCGGCCGTACCAGCCCGCCGCGACGTACTGCCGGAGGAGCGCCGCGGGCCGGTACTTGTCCTCGCCGAGCTCCTTGTGGAGGACGTCGGCGATGTAGAGGCAGGTGTCGAGCCCGATGAAGTCCGCGAGCGTGAGCGGGCCCATCGGGTGGTTCAGGCCGAGCTTCACCCCGGTGTCGATGTCCTCGGGCGTGGCGAGCCCCTCCTGCAGCGCGAAGCAGGCCTCGTTGATGAGCGGGATGAGCACGCGGTTCACGATGAACCCCGGGACGTCCTTCGACGTGACAGTGGTCTTGCCGAACCGCCTCGCGAGCGCGATCGCCGCGGCGTAGGTCTCGTCGGAGGTCTGCAGCCCGCGGATGATCTCGATGAGCTGCATCACCGGCGGCGGGTTCATGAAGTGCATCCCGATGAACTTCTCCGGGCGCTTCGTCGAGGCCGCGAGCGAGGTGATCGAGATGGACGAGGTGTTCGACGCGAGGAGCGCGTTCGGCCCGAGAAGCGCATCGAGCTTCCTGAAGAGCTCCTTCTTCACGCCCTCGTTCTCGACGACGGCCTCGATGGCGAGGTCCGCGCCCGCGCAGTCCTCGATCGACCGGGCCGCCTTGATGCGACCGGCCACCGCGTCGCGGTCGGCGGCGGAGAGCTTCCCCTTCTCGACGAGCTTCGCGAGCGTCGCGCCGAGCTTGTCGACCGCCTTCTTCGCGAGGTCCGGCGAGGCGTCCGCGATCACCACCTCGACCCCCGCCTGCGCCGCCACCTGCGCGATCCCGGAGCCCATCTGACCGCCGCCGATGACCGCCATCCTGTCGATCGCCATGCGCGCCTCCCGTGAGTCGAAGTCTGGCGGGATGGTACGCGGGCCGCGCGCGCCGGGGCGATGCCTTTTGCGCTCGTGACCGACGGTCGATTTTGCCACCGGGCCTCGTACGGGGCCGGGCGCCGGGAGGTCCCGCGCCGCTCCGCCTGGTAGGTCAGCGCCTGCGCGTCGAGGCGGCGGCGGCCTCCTCGTCCGACGCGTCCCCGGCGCCGCCGAGGTGACGCCAGGCGATCGCGCCGAGCGCCCGGAGCGACGGCACGTCCCAGGGCGCCCCGCGCTCCTCCCTCAAGCGCGCCGCGAAGACGCGGAGCGCCTCGAGCTGATCCGGGCTCGGCGAGATCACCGGCCGCGAGCGCTTCGCTCGCTCGAGCGCCTCGATCGGCGAGTCGCCCCGCTCGACGAGCGCGCACAGCGCGAGGAGCGCGCTCCGCCCGATGCCGTACTGGCAGTGGACGAGCACGCACTCGCCGGCGTCGAGCCCCTCCGACACGAACTGGACGCCGTCCCGCAGCATCGGCTGCGAGATGGCGCGGGTGTCGCGGGTGGGCAGGTGCAGGAGCTTGATCCCGTGGACGCGGAGGACGTGCTCGTCGTCGCGCGCCTCGACGCGGACGTCCACGACGCGGGCGATGCCGTGCTCGGCCGCGAGCCGGGCCGCGGCCTCCATCGGGTAGGCGGCCCCGACGGCGAGCCCCGGCGCGACGAAGTGGAGGTCGATCACCCCCGTGACGTTGGGGCGCCGCGGGCGCCGCCGCCACACCGGTGGCGGAGTCCCGGATCAGGGCCCGACCAGCCGGGCCCGACCCGGCCGGACATGGGCCCGACCAGCCGGGCGAACGCCCTCACCGGACACCCTTCTTCCCGCCGCGCGGCTTCGACACGACCGACGCGGTGACCTCGGGCTCGGGCGGGCCCTCCCCGAGGGGGCGCAGCTTGATCTCGGCGCGGATCTCGATGGCGTGGTCCGCGAGCACCTTCAAGAGCTCGCGACGCAAGGTCTCGGACTCGAGGAAGCGCCGGAACTCGTCGCCGAAGACGCGCAGGAGCTCGTCCTTCGCGCCGCCCGCCTGCTGGGTGACGAAGTTCGCGAGGTCCTTGGGGAGCTTCCAGTCGCGCGCCATCCGCCGCGCGCCCTCCTCGCCGAGGAACAGGGCGCCGACGCCCGCGAGGAGCGCCTTCTTCACGCCCTCCGCGATCGAGCCGGCGAGGCCGGGATCGCCCAGGGGCTCCTCGAGCGGCGGCAGGGGATCGTCGTCCGGCGGGCGGCCCTCCACGTGGACCTCCTTCCCTCTACGCGCGCGGCTGCGCGCCGATGACCGGGAGCCTCGGGGCCTTCAGCACCTGCGTCGAGACGGCTCCCGCGACGTTGCGAGCCATCGAGAAGAACGCCTCGGCCTGCGGGCTCTCCGGGAAGCCGGAGACGACCGGCACGCCACGGTCGCCGCCCTCGCGGATGGCGAGGTCGATCGGGATCTCGCCGAGGAAGCGGATGCCCATCTTGTCCGCCGCCGTCCGCGCGCCGCCGTGCGCGAAGATCTGCGTCTCGGTGCGGCAATGCGGGCAGAAGAAGGAAGACATGTTCTCGACGATGCCGAGCACCGGGATCGAGACCTTGTCGAACATGAGCTTCGCGCGGATCACGTCGGCGAGCGCGAGGTCCTGGGGCGTCGAGACGAGCACGACCCCCGCGGCGCGGACGTTCTGCGCGAGCGTGAGCGGGATGTCGCCGGTCCCCGGCGGGAGATCGAGCACGAGGTAGTCGAGCTCGCCCCAGTTCACGTCGCGGAGCAGCTGGAGGAGCGCCCCGGTCACCATCGGGCCGCGCCAGATGAGCGCCTGGTCGGGGTCGATGAGGAAGCCGATCGACATCGCCTTCACGCCGTGCGCCTCGAGCGGCTCGAGCCGCTGGCCGTCGCGCGAGGTCGGCCGCTCGTCGAGCCCGGTGAGGAGCGGGATCGACGGGCCGTAGATGTCCGCGTCGAGGATCCCGACCTTCGCGCCGAGGCGCGCGAGCGAGACGGCGAGGTTCACCGCGACGGTGCTCTTGCCGACCCCGCCCTTCCCCGACCCGACGAGGATGATGTTCTTCACGCCGGGCGTGAGGGACGCCTGGGCGACGCCGGGCGCGGAGCGGACCTGCGCGTCCCATGCGACGTCCACCTGCTTGAACCCCACCGCGAGCAGCGCGGCGCGGACGTCCTTCCCGATCGTCTCCTTGAGCGGGCAGGCCGGGGTGGTGAGCTCGACCTTCAGCCGGACGGCCTCGCCATCCACGGCGAGGTCCTTCACCATGCCGAGGGAGACGAGGTCCCTGCGGAGCTCCGGGTCCATCACCTTGCGGAGCGCTTCCAGTGCGGCGTTCGAGTCGAGTGCCATGGAGCCGCTGTTATATCGGGGGGGTCGGGGGTTCTCAACGACGGCGGCGGGGCCCTACTCGAGCGCGTCCACCCGCCAGCCCTGCGGCTCGAGGACCACGACGGCGGCGCGTCCGGCGCCGACCGAGAGTCGCGCGGCCCCGGGCGCCCGCTCGAGCGCGACGCCGGCGTCGAGCGCGCCGACCACGCGCGCGGCGGCCTCGCCCGCCGCAGGGCCCGCACCCCGGGCATCCAGGGCGAGCCGGCCCGGACCATGGGTCGCGCGCCAGCGGGCGGACAGGAGCGCGTCGGCCTCCTCCCACCGGCCCATCCGCACGGCCCGCGCGAAGCGCCCCAGCACCTGGCGCGCGGCCGCGTCGTCCGAGCCCGTGGGCGGCGGTGGCGGACGGCCCGTCGCGCAGGCGAGGACGGCCGAGAGGACGAGCACGGAGAGCCGGCGGAACACGGGGATCGCTTACCGCAACCGGGGCGGGCGCGGAAGCCTTCGTGATCAGCGCGGCAGCCGGACGAGCTCCGAGGCGCCCCCCGGCGGCTGAACCCGGACCTCGCCCTCCTCCTCCTCGTGCCCGAGCACCGCGATCTCGACGTCGAGGAAGCGCCGGATGACGGCGGCGTTGGTCGTGAGGTGGCGCGTGACCGCCGCGACCGTGTAGTGGGCGGAAGGCACCACGCCCGGGGGCGCCGGGACGAGCCCCGCCGCGGCGAGCGCAGCGGGCATGAGCAGCTGATCCCCGAGGTGCCGGTCCACCGCCCCGCCCGCGGCGAGGTGGGCCCGGAACGCCCCGACCGCCTCGTCCGCGATCTGCTCGGGCGTCCGTTCCCGCGCCGAGACGGCGCCGTGCCCGCTGCGGGTGCGCTCGAACGTCGACACGACGAGGACGTGGCCGCCCTTCGAGCGCGGCGCCGGGACGGGGACGCGCTGCGCCTCCGCCGCGATCCCCACCGCGCGGAGCGACCGCAGCGCTCGGCTCGCCTGCCGGTCCGCGATCTCGTAGCCGAGTCCGCCCACGACCGACACCACCTCGACCTCGAGGAGCGTCCCGCGATGCCGCAGGTCCAGGGGCGGCATCGCGTGCGCGGGCTCGAGGCGGGCGGTGAACTCGCCGCCGCCCTCCGGGTAGAAGCCGGCGCCCTGGAGCTCGAGCACGACCCGGTACCCGAGTCGGGCGACGGCGGGCGCCCAAACGAGCGCGAGGTAGTGGAACGAGGGCGCGTGGTCCTGGTGCGTCCCGCCCCGCAGGGTCAGCTGCGAGACCCCGCCTGCGAGCGCGAGAGGCCAGCAGATCGTCTGGAGGAGGAGCGGCGTGGACCCGGCCGTCCCCACGTCGAGCGTCCACTCGCCGGGTACCGCCCGGTGCCGGGGCCTGAACTCGAGCCGCATCCCGCCGACGACGTCGCCGACGACCTCGGCGCCGACGAGGCGGGCGGTGGCTCGGGCGGCCTCCACGTGCTGGGGCCGGAGCCCCGCCTTCAGCCGGTTCGCCCGGACGTTCGTGATCGTGAAGGGCTTTCCGGTGATCGCCGACAGCGAGAGCGCGGTCCGGAGGATCTGCCCTCCCCCCTCGCCCTGGCTCCCGTCGAGCACGATCGGAAGGTCCACGGCCACGACGGCAATCTAGTGGGTCCGGCCCGCCGACCGGGGGAAAAAGCGGACCGGGCGACGGCGCCGGGGCTCCGGGCGGGGCGTGCTAGAAGGACGCCTACGTCAGGACGAGCCCGTCGTCGGTCCACTCGGCGCAGCCGGAGAGGATCGCGTCGAGGTTCTCGGCGCGCTCCTCGGAGAGGGTCGCGACGAGCTCCAGGATCTGCGGGTAGGTCACGACGAGCTCGTCGAACTCCTTGCGCGGGAGCCGGAGGAGCGTGCCGGGGCGGCGCACCACCACCGTGGCGCTGGCCGGCGCCTTGCGCAGGCAGCTCATCTCGCCGAAGAGGTCGCCCTCGCGCAGGTGCCCGACCGCGACCTCCTGCCCGTCCTTCGTCTTCACGACGTCGACCGCGCCCTCGAGCACGACGTACAGGCCGTCGGACGGCTCGCCCTCGCGGATGACCGCCTCGCCCTCGGCGACCTCGCGCGCGCGAAACCGCTCCATGATGAGCTTGCGCTCGCCGCGCTGGAACGGCCGGAAGACGGGGCTCACCGCCATCGCGTTCGCGAGGAGCCGCTGGCGGTAGAAGCGCCGGAGCGACTGGGCCACGTGGGGGTGGCGTCCGGCGATGTCGAGGAGCACGTCCGCCCGGAACTCGAGGACCTCGGCGTCCTCCTCGGCGGTGATCGTCGCGGAGCGGGTCGTGCCCGAGAGAAGCGCCATCTCGCCGAAGAACTCGCCGCTGCCGAGGTGCGCGAGAGCGATGTGCCCGCCCTGCGTTTCGTCGCGCCGGGTCACGGCGAGCCGGCCGCTCGCGACGACGTAGAAGCTGGTCCCGTCCTCGCCCTCACGCAGGACCGACTCCCCCTTCGCCACGCGGTGGAGCACCATCGCCTGCATGAGCTCGACGAACGCGTCGCGGCCGAGGTCGGAGAAGATCGGGATCCGCGGCATGCCCGGCGAGGCCGGCGCCGGGCGCGCGGCCGGAGCCCTCGCGGGCGGGGGAGGCCTCGGCGCGGGCGGACGGGCCGCGGGCGCAGCGGGCTGCGGCACCTCCGGAGGCGGCGCCTCCTCCGGGAACTCGACCACGAGCTCGACCGGCTCGGGCTCGATGGGCGGCTCCTCGACGACCTCGACGGCTCCGCCCGCGGAGAACGAGAGCGGCTCGTCCCCCAGGATCTCCGCGTCGACCGGGTCGGCGCGGATGAGGAGATCCTCCTCGACCCCCGCCTCCACTGCGCGCTCCGCGGCGGACATGATCTGCGCGAACATCGGCGCGCCGGGCCGTGCGACGGGCGGCGGCGGGCGCGACGGGACCGGCGCCTCGAACCCCGCCTGCGCGTGGACGGTGGGCGGAGCGTGGACGGCCGGCGGATAGGCGCGAACTGCCGGCGGAGGCCGCACGGGGGGCGGCGGGACCCGGACCGGCGGCTCGGGGAGGATCTCCAGCTCGGGCTCGGGCGGGAACATGGGCGGCGGGAACGCGCCCGCGAGATCGGCGCCCGTCTCGAGCGGCACCTCCGCGTCCAGGTCGATCTCGAACGACTCCGGCTCGGGCGCCTTCGTCGGCCCGAGCGCGAGGGAGACGACCGACTCCTGCGGATCGCGCGGCGGAGGCGGCCTCGCCGGCGGTGGCGCGCCGGCGGCCTTCATGGCCGCGACCATCATGGTCCGCGGCGGCGGCCGGCTGCCCTCCGCCTTCGCCTTCTGCGAGTAGAGCTCCGCGAGCGCCGCCTGCGTCTCGACGTGCTGCGGGTCGAGCTCGAGGATGGTCTTCGAGATCGCGATGGCCTTGATGAGGAGGCCGTCCTTGCCGAACCGGTCGGCGACCGCCCGGTACGCCTCGATCGCCTCGGGGATGTGGCCCGTCCGGCGGAGGATCTCTGCGAGCTTCTGGCGCGTGGCGAGGTCGCGGGGGTCGCCCTGGGCCGCCTCGCGGTAGAGGTCCGCAGCCTTGTCGAGCTTCCCCTTCGCGGCGGCCTCGGCCGCCTTGTCCTTCAGCTTGCGAAGGTCGTCGGGACTCGGCTTCCTCGCCATGGGCCTCCGTCTTACCACACGGGCCCAGCGATCGCCGGTTCACGGCCGGCCGCCAGACCGCCGCTATCGACGGGCGCGGGGCGCCCCCGAGGGGAACTTCGCGAGCGCCTCGACCGCGGCCCGGCGCACCCGGCCGTAGTAGTCGCTGCGCAGCGCCTCGAGCCGGGGCGACGCCTGCTCGTGGCGGAGCTTGCCGAGCGCGCGCGCGGCGGCGGCGCGGACCTCGGGCCGGTCGTCGGTGAGGAGCGCGGCGACCGCCGGCGCGGCGTCGCGCGCGGCGAGCTGGGCGAGCGCCTCCACCGCTTCGGCGCGCGCGGGCGCCTCCGGGCGGCCCAGATACGCGACGAGCGGCGCGGCGGCCGTCGGGGCGCCGATCCGGGAGAGCGCGGCGGCAGCGGCCGCGGCGCTCGGACCGTCGAGCAGCGTCGCGAGGGCGGGCACCGCCTCCGCGGCGCCCGTGTCGCCGAGCGCGTGCGCGAGCGCAGCGCGCCACTCCGGCGCCCCCGCGTCCGCCGCCTGTGCCGCCTCGATGAGGGGCGCGGCCCCGCGAACGCCGGCCCGGCCGAGGGCATCCGCGGCGGCGACCCGGACGGGGAACGCGGGGTCCGCGAGCGCCGCCGAGAGCGCCGCGAGGGCGGCCGGCGTGGCGGTGCGCCCGAGCCCCTCGAGCGCTCCCGCCCGGACCTCGGCGCGGGGATCCCGGGCGAGGTCCTGGAGGAGCGGCTCCGCGTCGGGCCTCAGGAGCGCGCCCGCGGCCACGAGAAGCGCCCCCAGCTCCTCGCCGTCTTCCGAGGCGACGGGGTCGATGAAGGGCGGCGGCGCGCCGGGCGCGGGCGGCGCCTTGACCCAGCGCTCGCGCCGCTCCGCGAGCCGTGCGAGGACCACCGCCGTCCGCTCGCGGACCGCGCGCACCGCCCCGGGGCCGCCGAGGCGCGCCAGGGCCCGCGCCGCCTCGGCCCGGACGCCCGCCTCCGGCGCGCGCCCGAGGAGCGGCACGATCTTGTCCGCGGTCGCCTGCGCGGCGGCTCCCTTCAGCCCGAGCTCGCCGAGGGCCGCGAGCGCCGCCGCGGTGCCGGGCCGGCCGAGCTTCGCGAGGAGCGGGCGCTCCGGGCAGTCCGCGTCGCGACGCCGCGCCTCGCGGGTGGCGCGGGCGGCGAGCCTCGGATCGTTCGCGCGGATCGCGACGTCGCACAGGGCGATCCCGACCTCGGCCGCCTCCGGCAGCGCGACGAGCGCGTCGACCGTCGCGGACGCGATCCGACCGGCGTCCGTGCCGCCTGCCGCCGCGAGCGCGTCGGAGGCGCGCGGGTCCCCGAGCCGGCCGAGCGCGTGCGCCGCGACCTCGGCGAGCGCCGCGTCGGCCTCGCCGAGCAGCGCCTCGAGGTGGGGCCGCGCGCTCCACTCGCCCGACTCGCCGAGCCCCCGCGCCGCGCCGGCCGCCACGGTGGGGTCCGCGACCTGCCCGCGGCCGGGATCGACGAGGAGCACGAGGCGCGAGAGCCCGTCCGCGCGGCCGCTCGCGCCGAGCTCCTCGGCTGCGCCCGCCCGCGCGCGGGCGTCGCGGTCGTCGAGCGCGGCCACGTTGCGCTCCCAGAGGCTCCGGGACTCCGCCTCGACCGCCTCCCGGAGCGAGACGCCCACCTGCTCGAGCGCGGCCGCGATCGCCGCTCGTCCGGCGGGGCTCGCGCCACCGTAGGCCACGACGAGGTGCTGGCGGGCCCGAGCGTCCCGCGGCATGGCAGCGAGCCCGAGCGCGGCCGCGCTCGCGACCTCCGCGGCGGGATCGAGGAGGAGCTTCGCGAGCGCGTCCGCCGCGGCGGGGCCGCCCCGAGCGGCGAACCGCTCGGCCGCAGCCGCACGCACGACCGCGCTCGGGTCGCGCTGCGCGACGAGGAGCACCGCCAGGGCGCGGTCCCCGCCCGGGGCGAGCGATCGCACCCCCGCGGCGCGGACCGTCGCGTCGGACGAGGCGAGATCGCCGCCCCCACAGGCGGCCGCGAGGGCGGCGGCGAGCGCGAGCGCGAGGAGGCGGTGCGGCATGGTCGCGGATGCTCTCCGGTACCTCTCCCCCGCGCAAGGGGGGCGCCGGCTCAGCGCGGCGAGCGTCCGCCGCGGCCGGGCCATCCGCCCTTCCGCTCCGCGGGCTCACCGGGTCGCTGCGTCGTCGCGCCAGGCCGCTGCCCCGCACCGGGTCGCTGCGTCGTCGCGCCAGGCCGCTGCCCCGCACCGGCTCGCTGCGTCGTCGCGCCAGGCC
>DASWCJ010000338.1:0-4554 GCA_036390155.1 Anaeromyxobacter sp. | reverse complement strand
GCGCCATGATCTCGCGGACGTCGTCGTGACACTCGAAGCACTCCTCGTTCACCGAGGAGTGCCGGATCGGCCCGGGGTTGCTGGGCTCGTTGTTCACGTGGCAGACGCCGCACTGGCCGCTCTCGTACGGTGCGTGCGAGTGTGACGCCTTCTCCTTGGGGAGCGGCGCGACCGCCGCGCCGCGGCGGAGCGGCGCCCTCGTGACCTCGGACTTGATCGGAGCTGCCGATGCGCGGCTCGCGGAGAGCGCGAGCACGGCGGCGGCGAGGACTCCCAGGCGCTTTGGCATCTCGTCTCTCTCCGAGGGACGGGTACTTTCGGGCCGCGCCCCTCAGCGGGCCCGCATACGGTCGCATCTTTGGGCAGAACAGGCCACCGCGGCCTTGATCTGGATCAACGACCTCTTGGAACGAACCGTTTTCACCGGGTCAGCGACAACGGGTGGCACCTCGACCTACCCCTCCCACGCGCCGGGGACATCGCGGGGGCGGCGGCCCCGCGCACGATCACAGCCGCAGCTTCTTCTTCCTCGCGTTGTGCGGGTTGTGGCAGGTCGTGCAGGCGGCGACGTTCTTCGGATGGACCGTCCTGTCCATCTTCACCGGCGCCGTGCCGCGGAACTCGTCGTGGCAGTCGAAGCAGAGGTCGTTCGAGACCTTCACGGCCTGCCCCGGGTTCTTCGGATCGCTGCGCTGGTGACAGGTCCCGCACGCTCCCGACTCGTAGGGGCTGTGGCTCGAGACCGCCTCGGACGCCGGGAGCGGCGCGAGGCGGTTGGCCTCGGCACGCGCGATCCCGAGGAGCGCGACGGCGCTGGCGGCGAGCAGGGGTACGAGGCTCTTCGACATGTCGTGGCGCTCCGTTCGAGGTTGCGTGGCGCTGCACCGTTCGACGGTGAGCGCGTCCGGTTCATTTACCGCAACCTCGATACCCGGTCGATATCGCGTCCTTGCCGCTTTGGGAACAGGAGGTGGCCGAGCGCCGAAAACTTGCCGGACGTCGCGCCTCGGGCATGCTGCAACCTCGGGTGATAGCGCCCGGAAGCGCGGGGCTGGGATACGGGCGGCGGGAGCGGCGGTGGCGCGGGGACGGAACCGGCGGCGCGTGGACAGGGATCCGGCCGAGAGCCGTCGACAGGTCGCGCGCACGCTCTCCCACGCGGCCCTACCTCTCGCGGCGGCTCTCCTCCTCGCGGGCGCCGGCTGGCTCCTCTGGGTGAACGCGGGCCGCGGCGACTTCCTCCGAATCCGCGAGGTCCGATTCGAGGGGATCTCGCGCGCGACCGCACAGGAGCTCCTCGAGCTCTCCCCGGTGCAGCGCGGCGACCACCTCCTCCTCGTGGACCCGGCGCTCGTCGAGGACGCGCTCCGCCGCCACCCCTGGGTCGCATCTGCCGAGGTGCGCCGCACGCTGCCGCCCGCGCTCGCGATCCGGATCGTCGAGCGCCGCGCCGCCGCGATCGTGGACCTCGGCGCGCTCTACCTCGTGGACACCGCGGGCGAGGTCTTCAAGCGTGCGCGCCCGGGCGACGGGCTCGACCTGCCGGTGATCACCGGCGTCGGCCGGGACGGCTGGGTCGACCGGCGCGCCGAGGTGGAGCCGCTGCTCCGCGGCGCCCTCGCCCTCCTCGACCGCTGGGCCGAGCGCGGCCTCGATCGCCGCGCGCCGGTCTCGGAGATCCACGTCTCCGCGGAGTACGGGACGACGCTCTGGGTCGGATCGGAAGGGACGGAGATCCGGCTCGGGCAGGGCTCGATCCCCGAGAAGCTCTCGCGCCTCGAGCGCGTCCTCCAGGCCGTAGAGGCCGAGGGGCGCCGCGCCGAGGTGCTGCACCTCGAGAACCGCCGGCGCCCGGATTGGGTGGCCGTGCGGCTCGCGGGGGAAGTCGCAGGCGTTGGTGGTGGTGGGACGCGCCCGAGAGGGCGCTAGCGGGCGGCGCGCGGCGCGCGGACTCGTCCGGAGGTGGAACATGGCGAAGAGCGGCGACATCCTCGTCGGCCTGGACATCGGCACGACGAAGATCTGCGCCATCGTCGGCGAGGTGACCGACGAGGGCATCGACATCATCGGCATCGGCACGCACCCGTCGAAGGGGCTGCGCAAGGGCGTGGTGGTCAACATCGACGCCACGGTCGCCTCGATCCGGCGCGCGATCGAGGAGGCCGAGCACATGGCGGGGTGCGAGATCACCACCGTCTACACGGGCATCGCGGGCGGGCACATCAAGGCGTTCCCGTCCCACGGCGTGGTCGCGGTGAAGGACAAGGAGGTGCGGCCGCAGGACGTCGAGCGCGTCATCGACCAGGCGAAGGCGGTCGCGATCCCGCTCGACCGCGAGGTGATCCACGTCCTCCCCCAGGAGTTCGTGGTCGACGACCAGGACGGCGTGAAGGAGCCGGTCGGGATGAGCGGCGTGCGGCTCGAGGCGAAGGCGCTCATCGTCACGGGCGCGGTCTCCTCCGCGCAGAACATCGTGAAGTGCGCGCAGCGGACCGGCCTGAACGTCGCGGACATCGTCCTGCAGCCGCTCGCGTCCTCGCTCGCGACCCTCAACGACGACGAGCGCGAGCTCGGCGTCTGCCTCGTCGACATCGGCGGCGGGACGACCGACATCGCGGTCTTCCACAACGGCTCGATCCAGCACACCGCGGTGATCGCCCTCGGCGGCAACCACCTCACGAACGACGTGGCGGTGGGGCTCCGCACCCCGACCCACGAGGCGGAGCGGATCAAGAAGCAGTACGGCTCCGCGATGGCCTCGCTCGTGGACAAGACCGAGACCATCGAGGTGCCGAGCGTCGGCGGCGCCCAGCCCCGCGTCCTCTCGCGCCACATCCTCGCGGAGATCGTCGAGCCGCGCGTCGAGGAGATCTTCATGCTCGTCCAGCACGAGCTGCAGAAGTGCGGGATGGAGGAGATCCTCGCCTCGGGCGTCGTCATCACGGGCGGCTCCACCCTCCTCGCCGGGATGCAGGAGATGGGCGAGGAGGTGCTCGGGCTGCCGGTGCGGCGCGGGCTGCCGCGCGGGATCGGCGGGCTCGTCGACGTCGTGAAGAGCCCGATGTACGCGACCGCGGTCGGCCTCGTGATCTTCGGCGCCCAGCAGCTGAACGCGCGCCCGTACTTCAAGATCCGCGAGGAGAACGTGTACCGCAAGGTGAAGAGCCGGATGAAGGAGTGGCTCGGGCAGGTCTTCTAGGCCCGGAGGGACGCCATGATCGAGTACACGGACAAGCAGGACGCAGCGCGGATCAAGGTGATCGGCGTGGGGGGCGGCGGCGGCAACGCCATCAACACGATGGTCGCCGCCCGGATCGAGGGCGTCGAGTTCATCGCGGCGAACACCGACGTGCAGGCGCTCGCCGCGAACAAGGCGACCGTGAAGCTCCAGCTCGGGCGCGGCGCGTCGCGCGGCCTCGGCGCCGGGGCGAACCCCGAGATCGGCCGGCAGGCCGCGCTGGAGGAGCGCGAGGCGATCGCCGCCGCGCTCGAAGGCGCGGACATGGTGTTCGTCACCGCGGGCATGGGTGGCGGCACCGGCACGGGCGGCGCGCCCATCGTCGCGGACGTGGCGAAGCAGACCGGCGCGCTCACCGTCGGCGTCGTGACGAAGCCGTTCCTGTTCGAGGGCAACCGGCGGCGCAAGCAGGCCGAGTCCGGGATCGCC
This sequence comes from Anaeromyxobacter sp., assembly GCA_036390155.1. Lineage (GTDB taxonomy): Bacteria > Myxococcota > Myxococcia > Myxococcales > Anaeromyxobacteraceae > Anaeromyxobacter. Next base: position 887 of record DASWCJ010000338.1, on the reverse strand, counting down.
GAGCTCAAGGCGGCGGTGGACACCCTCATCGTCATCCCGAACCAGCGGCTCATCTCGGTCGCCGGCGAGAACATGGCGATGGCGGACGCGTTCAAGCGCGCGGACGAGGTGCTCCTGAACGCGGTCCAGGGCATCTCCGACATCATCACCGTCCACGGCCTCGTGAACGTGGACTTCGCCGACGTGCGGACGATCATGAGCGAGCAGGGCATGGCGCTCATGGGCACCGGCCACTCCTCCGGCGAGCGGCGCGCGATCGAGGCGATGCAGGCGGCGATCAGCTCGCCGCTCCTCGAGGACGTCACGCTCGACGGCGCGACCGGCCTCCTCGTGAACATCACCGGCGGCTCGAACCTCACCCTGCGCGAGGTGGACGAGGCGGTGTCGATGGCGCAGTCCGCCGCCGACCCCGACGCGAACATCATCTTCGGCTCGGTGGTGGACGACGCGCTCGGGGACGAGGTGCGGATCACCGTCATCGCGACCGGGTTCCACGCCCGCGAGGGAGAGAAGCGCCTGGCGCGGCCGGTCCAGGTGCAGGTGCCCCAGGGCGCGGTGCGGGCGGTGCCGCCGCCCCTGCCGGCCGAGGCGAAGAAGGAGCCGATCCGGCTCGCGCAGGCCGTCGTGCCGGCCGTCGCGACGGCGACGGTCGCCCCGCGCGCCGCGCCCCGTCGCGAACCCTCGACGTTCCGGCTCGAGAACGAGGACCAGTACGACATCCCCGCGTTCCTCAGGAAGGGCGGGAGGCCCCGGGCCGACTAGCGGCACACGCGGTACGGAGTCACGCGACGGCCGCCTCCGGGCGGCCGTCCGCGTTTCCGGCAGGGCCCCGACCCCGACCTCGACCCCGACCCCGACCCCGACCCCGACCCCGACCGCGACCCCGA